>JABMMM010000215.1 GCA_013205565.1 Alcaligenaceae bacterium
CGCGGAAGGCCAAAATCTCATCATGAGCGTGACTGGCTCGGACAACATTGAACCCATTGACAAACAATAAAAATGACTATTTTGACGCGTGAACAACTCGCAATCCAAGCCCAAGCACGTGAGTTAGCAGAAACCGTTTTCAAAGCAACCGCAGCTCAGACCGATGCCACGGAGGCTTACCCTTGGGACAACATTGCCAAGCTCAATGCAGCAGGGTTTATGGGAATGACTGTGCCACAGGCATACGGCGGTCGCGGCCTTGGCTACCTTGAAACGACACTCGTGATCGAAGAAATGGCCAAAGCCTGCGCAACCATGGGTCGCATCACGGTTGAGGCCAACATGGGCGCGATCGGCGCCATCATGGCCTATGGCACCGAAGAACAAAAGAAGATTGCCGCTGAGTGCGTATTATCTGGCGATAAACCGGCTATCTGCATCTCTGAACCCAATGCGGGAAGTGCCGCTAGTGAAATGACCACACGCGCCGATAAAAAGGGCGATCGATACATTATCAATGGTCAAAAATACTGGATTACTGGTGGCGGCGTATCGCGATTGCATCTGATTTTTGCGCGCGTGTTTGAAGATGGTATTGAACAAGGCATTGGTGGCTTTATCGTTGTACGTGATGGCAACGAACCCAAAGAACTCGTGATCGCTAAACGTACACTCGCAATGGGAGTGCGTGGTATCCCTGAAACCTACGTAGACTTTAACAACCTTGAAGTACATGAATCGATGGCGTTAAAGCCGCTCGGTGATTTACGTAAAGGCTTTGCTGCGCTCATGAACGCATACAACGCGCAACGAGTGGGTGCGGGGACGGTGGCGCTTGGTATCGCTGTTGGTGCCTTTGAAGAAGCCGTTCAATACTGCAAAGAGCGCAAACAATTCGGTCGATCGATTGCTGAGTTTCAAGGATTACAGTGGATGATCGCAGATATGTCTATCGCTCTTGATGCCGCGCGGCTTATGCTTCATCGCGCAGCCAATGTGCCGGTGGGTAGCTTTCCAGATTTAAAATTAGCCGCCCAAGCCAAGATCATTGCCGCGGAGACCGCCATTAAAGTCACCAATGATTCGCTGCAACTCTTTGGCTCTAGTGGTTACTCACGTGAATTTGCTGCTGAACGCCACGTGCGAGATGCTCGAATGTTTACGATTGCTGGGGGTACGGCTCAGATACTGCGGACACAAGTCGCGAGTGCTGTCCTAGGTGCAAAACTTCCACAAACGCGTGAGGCTTATGTTAAACACCCCATAGGTCAATAAGCATCGCTCCGACGATGCAGCTGCGATAGTTCTCATTGCAACGTGAATCGCTACTAGTTTTGTAGACATTTCGAATCCCAAACAGGAGATGTGCTGTGGTTTCAATTAAAAATTTAATTCTGGTTCTCACGCTAATCTGTATATCTCAGTTTGCAGCTGCTCAAGATGTTGGTTTAACCAAACAGTTTTCTGGCTGCATGGACAAGTCGAACGGGGTCACAAGCAATATGATTGATTGCCTAGTAGCCGAATCAAACCGTCAGGGCGCCCGCGTTAACAAAGCGTACAAAGAACTCATGGATCAGGTCTCACCGCAGCGTAAAAAGCAACTAGAAATTGCCCAGGGCGCTTGGATCACCTACCGTGATGAAAACTGTGACTTCTATTATGACCCAGAGGGGGGAACAATAGCGACAGTCAATGCCAATGACTGTTTCATGTCAGCCACAGCAGCACGCGCTAATGAACTTGAGGCCTTAGCTGGCATTTCGGCTCCACCGGCTACACAACCTGCACCATTAGCGCAGAGCAAGACGCCAGCGCCAAGTACGCCAAACGCAAAAAGTACGGCTCAAAATTTGACTGGTCCGCAAAATAATGCAGTAAGAGCCGCACAGTCCTATCTCAGCATTAGCGCATTCTCGCGTGACGGGCTCATCGAACAGCTTTCGTCTCAAGCTGGAAATAACTTTAACCTCGGTGACGCAACCAAGGCAGTGGACAGTCTGAGCGTTGACTGGAATCAAGAGGCGGTGAAATCCGCAAAACAATACCTTCAGATGATGGGGTTTTCGTGTAGTGGTCTGACTCAACAACTTTCGTCTCGCGCAGGCGCTAAGTTTACTGAACAGCAAGCGAGCTTCGGTGCGCAACGTGCGGGGGCTTGCTAGCTGAACGTGCTGATCTGATTCCTGACTTTATTCGGCTATTAATAATGTGGCTTGCATATCTGCTTATTAAAAACCAGACGTCCTAATGCCCTCGTCAACACCGCCCCGGGCCACCATCTGAAACTGAAAAATCTCCG
>JABMMM010000216.1 GCA_013205565.1 Alcaligenaceae bacterium
CCCTACAAAGCTTCAGATTTGGCGCCCATCACATCGCTGGGTCGGTACCCCTTGGCGTTAATGGTGCGAAGCGATGTGCCTGCGACGACCGTGGCCGAATACGTGGCGTACGCAAAAGCACAAAATCGCCCGATGAACTTTGGTATCTCAACGATCGGCGCCAGTATGCATCTTGCCGCACTTGAGTTCGCTAATCAAACGGGGATCGAGATGGTTTTCCCACCCTACAAGTCTGGCAGTATCGGCGCCTTGAACGATTTAATCGGCAAACAAATCGACGGTATTTTTGAGGGTGCCGTTTATAAACCTCACGCCGATGGCGGGCGTGTGAAGGCGCTTTTTATGGGGCAAACAGACAGAATGCCAGGTTGGGATCTGCCAAGCGCGACCGAGGTCGGTTTGCCAACGTTCGACATGACTGCCTGGTACGGGTTGATGGTTCCCAGCGCCACCCCAAGCGCGATTCAAGAGCAACTCTCGGCTGATGTCAGATCGGTGTTGGCGCAACCGAGCGTACGCGAGCGCTTCGCGGGGCTAGGCGTGATCGCTGGGGGCATGAGTCCAAAAGAATTTAGTGCGTTTTTAGACGCTCAGCACCTCAAGCTCGGCAGCTTCATCGAACGCAATCGCGCGCAGTTAGGTCAATAGCAAAAGCGCTCACAGACGTCAACGCCATTGTTTGCCGCGACGGCGACAGCAAACTGGCTGCGAGCCCCTGCGCTCGCAGCTACCCGACATCGTTAGCGCCGGCTAAACGTGCCCGGAAAGACAGCGTGTACCGCTTGACCAAAACGTTCGACGATTCTTTCAATATCTTGTGCCGTGCAAATAAAGGGTGGCGCCAATAAGACGTGATCGCCATGAACACCATCGATCGTGCCACCCGAAGGATAGGTCAGCAGGCCTTGCTGCATCCCACTTGCTTTGAGTTGAGCGTACACCTTGCGCTGTGGGTCAAACGGCGCCTTGCTGTCGCGGTCTTGAACAAACTCGACACCCACAAACAGACCGCGGCCGCGTATGTCGCCCACATTTGGGTGAGCAGAAAATTTTTCGCTTAGCGCTTGACGCAATTGCTCGCCCCGCGCCAGAACATTGCTCAATAAGTTTTCTTCTTGGATCACGCGCTGCACCGCCAAGGCGCCTGCACAGGCTGCCACGTGCGCAACATAAGTGTGACCATGTTGAAAAAATCCGCTACCCGCACAAATGGTCTCATAGATCCGCTTCGAAGCGATCATCGCGCCGATCGGTTGATAGCCTGCCCCCAAGCCCTTGGCAATCGCGATGATATCGGGTGCAATCTGATCTTCAGCACAGGCAAACAGATGGCCCGTGCGCCCCATCCCAGACATCACCTCGTCCAGTATGAGCAACACGCCATGACGATCACAGACTGCGCGTATCCGCTTGAGGTAATCGCCCACGGGCGCCAGCGCTCCTGCTGTCGCGCCAACAACGGTCTCGGCCACGAAGGCGGCCACGGTCTCCGGACCTAAGTCGATAATTTTAGCGTCAAGCTCGGCGGCTAAACGCTCTGCGTATTGAGCATCACTCTCGGTGTCTCCTTGCTCGCGATAAGCGTAACAAGGAGAAACGTGATGGGCGGGCACCAACAAAGGCAAAAAGGGCTCACGCCTACCGGCGTTACCCCCGATGGCTAGCGCCCCGAGTGTGTTGCCGTGATAGCTTTGACGACGTGCAATAAAGTGGCTGCGCCCAAGTTCGCCGCGCTCAACGAAGTACTGTCGTGCTAGCTTTAACGACGCCTCGACGGCCTCAGAGCCGCTCGAGACAAAGAACACGTGGTTCAAGTCGCCGGGGGCCGCCTGTGCAAGCGTTGCGGCAAGTTGCTCAGCGGGTTCGTTGGTAAAAAACGAAGTGTGCGCGTAAGCGATTTGCTCAAGCTGCTGTTGAATTGCGTGCACCACTCGCGGGTGGCTGTGACCCAAACAGGACACTGCAGCGCCACCCGAGGCATCAAGGTAACGCTTGCCCTCGCTGTCAAGCAACTCAATGCCTCGCCCCTCAACCACGACAGGAAGTTTTTGTCGGGGCAAGCGGTGAAAAACATTTGACATGAGAACTAGTCGGCTTTGATGTTCAGTGTTTGGACGAGTTGTTTATATTTCACGAGCTCGTCTTGAACAAAAGCGGCAAACGCCTCTGGCGTGGCAGCACCGACTGTTTGCAAACCTTGCTCTTCGAGCGTCTTTTTAGTTTTTGGGTCCGCCATCGCGGCTTTAACCGCTCGGTCAATCTGCGCAACCAGTGCGGGCGCCATGCCTTTAGGGCCCATGACTGAATACCAGTTGGTCACCTCAAAGCCCTTGATGCCGACCTCGGTAAAGGTCGGAATATTGGGCAACTGAGGCAAACGCTGCGGCGTTGAAATCGCTAACGCTCGTAATTTTCCAGAACGTATTTGTTCAAGTACGGGCGGCAGGGTATCAAAATTCATGGTGATCTGCCCAGCCAGCAAATCAATGATGGATTGTCCACTGCCTTTATACGGAATATGATTTAACGAGATGCCCGCAATTTGAGAAAATAACGCACCCGCTAAGTGCTGAGTGCTACCGATACCAGAAGAACCATAGGTCAATATGCCCGGCTTGGCTTTGGCGAGTGCGACTAACTCGGCGACCGAGTTTGCCGGCACCGAAGTGTTCACAACCAATACGTTGGGCACATACCCTAGGTACGTAATCGGGGTGAAATCGGTCGCGGGATTGTACGGAACATTTTTTAATACAAACGGTGAAATTGCATTTGAGTTTGAATGGCCCATCAACAAGTTATAGCCATCGGGCGCAGCCTTCGCAATCATGTCTGCGCCAATCGTCCCTGCGGCACCCGCTTTATTTTCAACCACTACGGATTGACCGAGCGACGCCGTCATCGGCACGCTTAATGCACGCGCGACGATATCGGTGCCGCCGCCCGGCGCGAAGCCCACGATCAGATGAACAGGCTTAGTGGGCCAGTTCTGCGCGTTCACAGTCAAGGCAAAACTCGCCAATGTGAGACCCAGCGTTTTTAATCCGAGCGCGACCCATTTTTGTCGCGATATCTTATTTAGATTTTGATTCATTTTGTCGCCACCTTGGTCTTGAATGATTGTTAGCAAAAGTCCAACACTAAGCATACCGCTGAACGCAAGATTTAGGAAACTTTTACGGGTAATGGTGGCGGTTTCGCAAACCAGAACAAGGCCGATCCCGCCCCGGCGATTAACGCCAAAACGGTAAAGCCAAGAATATAGTTGCCTGTAGCGTCACCCATGATGCCTGCAAGTAAGGGCCCCAACACTTGCCCCACCGCCGTCAGAAGCGCCGACAAACCAAGAATCATACCGATTGATTTACGGCCAAAATAGTCTGCGCGGATCGCCTGCATGAAGGGCCCGCGTACTCCCCAAGCCAAGCCGTGCAGCACCGCAAAGCCGACCAGCATCACCGGCCCCAAGGCATAGGTGAGCAATAGTAGGCCGGCCATATGCATGAGCATACAGACCGCTGACATCCGGTTCTTGCGCAGCTTGTCGCCTAACCAACCACCGATCAACACGCCAACAACCTGAAACGCCGTCATCAAGGTAATGTAAACCGCTGCCTGTGAAATTGTGTAGCCCAACGAAATACGCATGTGATTAATGGCATGCGTGTTGACGGCCGTGACCGCGATCAACGCCACGCCATGTCCGGCAGACAGCAACCAAAACGACCTGGTACGTAACGCTTGTCGAGCGGTAAATTCTGGCTCGTTGGTCGCCTCGGGAGGGGCGCTCACATCGACAGCGCCACGAGCGGCGCCCAGGCCATCGACAGTCAGGCCAAAATCCTCGGGGCGTCTACGAAAAATACTGGCCAGCGGGTAGCCCAATACGATCACGGCGACACCACAGACAAACGCAGTCGCGCGCCAACCATAACTCTGGATACTTAGAGCCACTAAAGGTACGAACATCCCGCCTAGTGCAAGGCCAAGTCCCACACTTGATAGCGCGCGTGCCCGTTTTTTTTCAAACCATTGAATGATGCCCACGTTAAGCGGAAAATAACCCGCCATCGACGAGCCGATCGCAATCACAATGACCGCAGCATAAAATTGCGTGAGGGTTTCGATTTGGCTAAGCAGCATGAAACCGATACCAAACATGATCACGCCAATCCGGATGACCCCGCGCGAACCGAAGCGATCAAGAAACCAACCGAGTATGGGACCGATAATGGCGGATTCCACTGACATCATGGCTGAAGCGGCAGACACCGAGGTCTTGCTCCAGCCTTTCTCTTGGATCAGTACGGTCAGATACGCGCCAAAGGCCTGATGCAGCATCATCGACTGCAAAAATTGCAGCGAAGCCGCTGCAAAAACCATTTTCCAACCGTAAAAAATCTTCATGGGGCTCTAGGGCGCATCTGTTTTGTCTCAGGGACAACCCTAACATAAAGCGCACCTTCTTGCAGAATGCAACAGCGCTCGAGCGAGCAGGTTCTGGCTAAAAGCTTGCGCTAACTATGGCGGTTTGAGGGTGACGCCCGACTCCATAAGATGTGGTGCCAGCGCCGCGCAATGCAAAACGTCAACACCAAACCTAGTCCAGCGTACAGCAAAATGACGGCTTGATAGCCCAACCAGGCAAGCAGAGGACCCGAAAGCAACAAACCGGCCGGCAAGCCCCAGATCGCCAGCATACGCATCCCCATCACACGCCCCCTGAAGGCGGGCTCGGTCCCGCGTAACATCACCGAAGCTAGCGGCGTCATGCTCAAGCTTTGCACGAACCCTGTGCACACCAACAAGAACATCCCAGTTTTAAGTTCAGTTGAAAAACCGAAGGCCAACAGGCAGACGAACCACAAACCAGCCGTCATTAGCATGGCCCGCGCTGTTCCTAAAGAAAAACAATTTAAGCCCAACATCAAAGACCCGAGCAAGGCACCAAGGGCGAAACTCGCACTGAGCGCACCCAACCCCGCCTGCCCGACTTCAAAAATATTTTTCGCGATGTAGGGCAATAAGCCCAGCGTGAACGGAAACGCGAAAAAATTAACCAAAAACGCGAGGCTCAGCGCTCCGAGTAAGTCAGGTCGGGTCCACACATACTCAAACCCCGCCAGTAACTCAGTGAAGGCAGAACGCAAGGGCTTGGGCTCAGTCTTAGTTTCTTTACCCGCAACGCCCAAGGAGAACAGAAAACTCATGAGGTACAACCCTGCGATCACACAATAGGCTGCAGCCATCCCGAATTGCGCAACGGCCCCTACCCCTGTCAAGGCTCCGGCAATGCGTGCCGAATCCGCTGTCATCCTAGAAATTCCTAAGGCGCCTGTCAGTTGACTGACAGGCACAGTTTGGCCCACCAGCGCATAGCGCATCATGTTGTCCGACGGTCGGATCGCGCCAACCAGCGCCGCGACGACAATGACCGCGACAGGCGTCAACAACGAATAAAACGCCAGAATCAGCACCGCAGCCGCCAGAACGGTGTACACCGCCCGCGTCACCAAAAACAAACAGCGGTACCCCAAGCGATCGCCGGCTACGCCAAACAAGGGCGACAACACCGAACCGGCAAATTGCAGGGCGCCGTACAACACCAACATCATGACTGAACCCGACTCGACTAAAACATACCAGCCGAGTACGAGGACTTCCATTTCGAAGGCGAACGAGGCCGCTAGATCTGCGGGCCACTGAAAGCAAAAACTTCGCACCTTAAAGGGCGCGCGCAAAGAGCTATGAACATCATTAAGAGTCGAGGGCATCTAAAAATAATACCCTTTTACAGATAAAAATTTATGCGGCGGCGCAACAACTCAGGCAAGCGACTTGAACGGCAGCGCTCAGACTCAAGCGACCGCGAACCGCGACGCACTTGGTAATATGCTGTCACACCAACCACACCTTAAGGAATTCATCATGGCAAAAGCCTACTGGATCAGCGCCTATCGCTCAATCTCTAACCCCGAAGCCCTGGCGGCCTACGCCAAGCTTGCCGGCCCCGCCCTAACAGCCGCCGGCGGTAAGTTTCTTGCACGAGGCGAAGCCGCCGTCACCAAAGAGCAAGGTCTCAAGCAACGTACCGTGCTGATCGAATTTGAAAGCGTTGCCGCCGCCCAAGCCGCATACAACAGCCCTGGGTACCAAGAGGCAATCCGAGCCTTGGGCACCGATGCCGCCGAACGCGACATTCGAATTGTAGAAGGCGTCTAAGTCACCACTTAACGCAGGCAGTCTTGAAAAAAATCTTGCCGTGTCGCTCGATGACACTGCAAGATTTTTTTCTTTTAAAGCCACCTGAGTCGTGGTAAATTCAATCAAACCGAGGTTCGTGAGCTAGACGGCGAGCACTCGAAAATTAAAATATACCGGAGACTTTCATGACAAATCTTAAAAAGATTTACGTAACGCTTGCCTTGGCATCCCTCGCCTCCCTTAACACCGCGCACGCGCAAGAAATAATCAAACTTGGCATCTCGGCACCGATGTCGGGCGCTGCTGCGGTATGGGGCCTGGGAATGGAATGGACCGCCAAACAAGCTGCAGAGAAAATTAATCTTGAAGGCGGCGTGACGGTTGGAGGCAAAAAATATAACTTTGCCGTCGTAGCTTACGACAACAAATACACTGCGGCCGAAGGCACTAAAGTCGCACAAAACCTAATTAATCGCGACAAGGTTAAGTTTATCGTTGGCGGTATCGGCACTGCCCCGATTTCAGCGCTGCAGTCGCTCTCTGAGCGAAGCGGCGTGATGATTTTTATTTCGGCCTGGGGTAAAAGTGTCAAAGGTCCACAGTTTCCATTAACTTTTACTCAATCCAATACACCGTTTGAGATTCTTGATCCACTTTACAAATATGTCTTGGCGCAAAATCCCAAGGCAAAAACAGTCGCGATCTTGAACGCGAACGATGCGTCAGGCAAAGAAGTTGAACTGGTCGCACAAAAAGCGTGGGCAGCACTCGGCGTGAAGGTTTTATCTTCTAATTGGTACGAACGTGGCACTACGCAGTTTCAACCGGTGGCGGCCAAACTCACTGAGCAGAAGCCTGACATCATTGACCTTGGCGTGGCTCCACCTGCCGATGCAGGAATCGTACTTAAAGAGCTTGGCGTGCTGGGCTGGAAAGGTGTCAAAGTGCTACCGGTTGGCACAAGTGCCACTCAGCTTGCACAAATTGGCGGTGCTGCAGCCAATGGAACCTACATGGGTTATGCCGGCGACTATTCAAGCTCGCTCGCAACACCCGTGCAACAGATTTTG
This sequence comes from Alcaligenaceae bacterium, assembly GCA_013205565.1. GTDB lineage: Bacteria > Pseudomonadota > Gammaproteobacteria > Burkholderiales > Burkholderiaceae_B > Zwartia. The sequence continues at coordinate 7,275 of JABMMM010000216.1, forward strand.
AACCAAGGCATGTTGGCGCAATTTAAAGAGCCACTGAACCCACTGCAGGTCTCAAGCTATGACTCAGTCTATGCGCTTAAGGCTGCAATGGAGGCGTCAAATAGCATAGATCCTAAAAAAATTGCCGCTATATTGCCCACCATGGTCTTTGAAACCTCTTACGGCAAAACAGTATTTGGTAGCAAAGCTATCTATGACAGCCCACAACAAATGCAAGTGCCGGTCATGATTACGCAAGTTCAAGATGGCAAGATGGTTGAATTGACACGCATTATTCCCGAAGAGCTCAAGGCTCGTTTAGCCGCCGCAAAATAAGCCGTTTGGCCGACAGAGACCAACCTCGGGTTCGGTCTCTGATTTTTGCTGACGACTAACCGCTTGAGGGTGCAAGACGTTGGAGATTTTTGGGCAACTCTTTTTAAATAGCCTGCAGATTAGTGCGGCTTATATCCTGTTTTCACTTGGCCTGACATTGATTTTTGGTGTCATGAAGGTCGTGAACTTCGCACACGGCGAATTTTTTGGTTTAGTACTTTTATTAATCGCCGTCCTCGTCCCTTGGTTAAACAATCCCTCTGTACCGCTTGTGGTGGCTTACGGTGCCGCGGGCGCTGTTTCTATTTTAGCCACGATGGCTTGCGGCTGGTTTCTTTATCATTTTGCTTTCAAAAAATTTCAACGAGACATGGTGGGTTCGTTCGTCTTGTCCGTTGGGCTTTCGCTCTTGATACAGGGTTTGTTTTTAGAATTCTTTGGCGGCGTACCCATTAAGCTGCCTGATCTGATCGAGGGTAATTTGCGCATTCTTGGGGGCGCCATCACTACCCAAAGACTGGTCCTCACCCTGATCGCTTTATTGGTCGCGGTCACGATGTGTTGGCTCATTGCAGCAACAAAACTTGGCAAATCTTTGCGCGCGGTCGCAGAAGACCATGAGGCTGCGATGCTGCAAGGTATCCCTTACCGAAAAACTGCTCTTTATGGATTTTTGATTGCAACCTTTTTAGCCGCCATTGCGGGTGCACTTCTGGCGCCAGTCACCGTCATTAGCGCAAATGTTGGAAGCGACTTTCTCATAAAAGGCTTTATCGCCATTGTGATCGGCGGCTTGGGTAGCATCCCAGGTTCGATCATTGGCAGCATCTTAATCGCTGTGATCGAAAGTGTAGGTGGCTATTATTTTGACCCTTCACTTGCGACGCTGGCAATGTTTGTCATCACCATGCTGGTGTTACTAGTGCGTCCGAAAGGGATCATGGGTAATGGGTAACGCGCGCGGTTCAACCATTCTTTATGTCGCCCTCCTCAGCCTCCTCGCTCTGGGTGGCAGTCTGTTTGCGGGCACCGGCTTTGCAGCGAGCTTAGTCATTTGGGTTGCCATCAATGTCTTGCTTGCCGCAAGCTTTCGCTTCGTTCAATTGATTGGCGAATTAAATTTTGCGATCGCTGGGTTCGTGGGCGTTGGCGCCTATGTTGCCGGCGTTTGCACCACAAAACTCGGTTTGCCGTTTGTTATCGCCTTAGTCAGCGCAGCGCTGGCGGCAACGTTGCTTAGTCTGATTGTGGGCTACATCACGCTACGCACTAAGGGACCTTATTTTATGTTGATTAGTTTTGCCTTCACCGAAGTGCTAAGAATGGTCTACACGCAGATTGACTATATTGGCAGCAACTCGGGAATGCTCGGAGTGTTCCCCCCCGTTTTGTTAACTGACTACTACCCAACCTTTGTCGTTGGAGTTGTACTTATAAGTTTAATTGTGCTCTACAAGATCGAACAAAGCGACTTTGGAAAGGTCTTAGTTGCCATTCGTAATAATGATGCAATCGTTCAGACAGTCGGGATCAATGTTCATTTAACAAAGGTCATGTGTTTGGCGATCTCATCGTTTGTCGCGGGTATCGCTGGCGCGTTACTCGCGCATGCCAATAACGTCATTAGCCCTGATGACTTCAGCTTTTTATTAGCGGTATACACACTGGCTTATATTAAAGTTGGCGGAGAATCACATATTGCGGGCCCTATTTTAGGCGCCTCTGTCTTGACCTTGCTCGCTCAAGTGGCGATGGGTTTTGGTCCGTTCGAACATATTTTCTACGGCGCGGCAATCGTCATTGCTGTCTTGCTGATGCCAGATGGTTTGGTTGGAATCATCAGAAAATTTTTAGGCCTTGCCCCGAAACCTCAAGCCGCAGCTAAGCACTGAGCGCGAGACGACAAAATGACAACAGAGATCTTATTAAAAGTCGAAAAACTCACTCGTCGTTTTGGTGGCTTAACCGCTGTTTCAAATTTAAGTTTTGACGTGCAAAAAGGCGAAATACTTGGTTTGATCGGACCAAATGGCGCCGGCAAAAGCACGACCTTTAATTGCGTGAGTGGTTTTTACCCTGCGTCTGAAGGCCGCATCGAGTTTTTAGGCGAAGACATTTCAAAAATGAACACTGCGCAAGTCTGCCACAAAGGTCTAGTGCGCACCTTTCAACACGAGAGCCTGCTGACGGATATGACGGTCTATGACAATATCCTGATCGCGACCTTCAGCACGATTAGTGTAAAGAGCGAGCGCGTGCGTCGCGTTCACGAAACCGCCGAGATACTAAACCTGTCTGATCATCTACAAGAAATCGCGGGTAATTTACCGCATGGTTTACAACGTAGGGTCAGTATCGCCATCGCTTTTGCGACACGTCCAAAGTTGCTCTGCTTAGACGAGCCTCTGACAGGTTTAAATCAGACTGAGGTAGGTGGTGCACTTGCGATCTTTAGACGAATTCGAGATGAATTTCAGCTTTCGATTTTGTTGGTTGAACACAATATGAAAGCCGTCATGGAGATCTGCGATCGCATTGTGGTGCTTGATCATGGCGTTTTTTTAGCCGCTGGCTCACCTTCAGAAATCAAGCAAAATCCCGCGGTGATTTCTGCGTACTTGGGTAAACGAGCATGAAAACCGACTACGCACTCAAGGTCACTGATCTCGTTGTGAACTACGGGATTGTGCCTGCCGTCAAAGGAATAAGCTTTTCAGTCGCTCGTGGAAAAATTACGACGATCATTGGCTCGAATGGCTCGGGAAAATCTACGACGATGAAAGCACTGACAGGTTTACTTCCATCGCAAAGCACAAGCATCGAGCTTTTTGGGAAAAACATTAGTCATACAGAGACAGACGTCTTGGTCAAACAGGGACTGGTATTAGTGCCCGAAGGACGACGTCTTTTTAAAAGCATGACAGTCACAGAGAACTTACAGATGGGTGCGTTTCAGCGCTCAGACAAAGTGGCAATCGCCCGCGATTTTGAGCAGACGCTGGAATATTTTCCTGCATTAAGAGAAAAACTAAACGTACGCGCAGCCAGCCTGAGCGGTGGGCAGCAGCAAATGGTCGCGGTTGCACGAGCACTCATGGCGGGCCCAAAGTTGCTTCTGCTTGATGAGCCAACCATTGGTCTGGCGCCAGCGATTGTCGACACCATCGCCGAGATCATTCAATCGATTGCGAAAGCAGGAGTCGAGATTCTTTTGGTTGAACAAAACGCTGAGATTGCTCTAGAAATTTCGCATTACGCCTACATCCTCGAACGCGGAGAAGTTGCTATGCATGGATTAGCAACGGAACTTGCCAACAGCGCAGAGATTCAACGCGCCTACCTCGGTATTTAATTTTTTATTCGGGATTATTATGGGACGTTTAAGTGGCAAGGTCGCCCTCATTACGGGCGCAGGCGCAGGGATTGGCCGAGAGACTGCGTTACTTTTTGCGCAAGAAGGTGCACAGGTCGCCTTTATTGACAAAAACGCCAAAGGTGGTCTCGAAACTGAAAAACTGCTCAACGCACAGGGAAGCGAAGGACTCTTTATCGAGGCCGATGTGACGCAATCTGAGCAAGTGCAGGCCGCCGTCAAACGCTGCGTTGACACTTTTGGAAAATTAAACATTTTGCATAACAACGCCGGCGGCTCAACCGTGCAAGATGGTGCGGTCACTGAGGGGCCAACTGAAGAGTTTTGGCGAAAAATGCAACTTGATTTGTTTGGCACGTGGCTCGGATGCCAACATGGAATCCCCGCCATTATTGCCAGCGGTGGCGGGGCCGTGATTAACATGACCTCAGTCGTGGCCTTAATTGGCACGCACAGAAAAGACGCCTACACCGCAGCCAAGGGTGCGATTTCTGCCCTCACGCGTTCGATGGCTGTCGAGTATGGCCCGAGCAAAGTTCGCGTCAACGCGATTGCACCTGGTGCGACCGGCACTGACCGGGTATTGACGCTGCTAAAAGATGATGGGGTAACGTCTAAATTCTTATCCGGACAAATGTTTGGTGTCGTACCGCCCAAAGACGTGGCGTACGCGGCACTCTATTTAGCCTCAGACGAATCACTGTCAACAACGGGGCACATACTGACCGTTGATGGCGGGCTCACGATTAACTAACGCTGCCAGACCGACATGACAACGAACCTACTGGCCGCCTGGCAGCCTCGTCCCGAAGATCTGACTGACTCAAATATTGCGCGCTTGATGCAACGCTTGGGCTTCAAGGATTATGAGGCGTTTTACCAGTTTTCAATTGAGCAACCTGCGCAATATTGGAAAGTAGTCAATGCGTTCTGCGGGATCGTTTGGTCAAAAGAGTACACGCAATATATTGACATCTCTCGTGGCGCTGAATTTCCACGCTGGTTTACGGGTGGAGAACTCAATTGGGTGGATACGGTGCTGCGATGGTCTGACGATCCTGCCACTGCCCAATTGCCAGCACTGATTGCCGAGCGCGAGCAAATCGCGCCGCAAACCGTGTCCTACGCAGAACTAAAAATCCGTGTGCAAGACTTTGCTGCAGGGATGATAAAACTTGGCGTCAGGCGTGGTGACCGTGTCGGTTTACTTTTAGAAAATGGTATTGAAGCGAACATCACTCTGTTGGGCCTTTCGTACTTGGGCGCGATCGTCGTACCGCTGTTTAGCGGCTTTGGCGTAGACGCCATTGTTGCGCGTTTGTCTTCGTGCACCGCCCGCTTGTTAGTGGCCTCAACAGGCTTTAGTCGTCGCGGACAGTTCATTGATGCGCGCGCAATCGTCGAGACAGCTTGTACACAATTGCCAACCATTGAGACGATCATCTGGAAGCATTCGCCTGAGGGCCTTGCGTTAAAGACCAACGATATCAGTTGGTCGCGTGTCGCCACAGGAACACCCGGTCAGCATCTCGTCTCCGCGCGCATGTCACCCGACGATCCTTTTATGGTCATTTACACTTCGGGTACAACAGGCAAGCCAAAAGGACCTGTTCATACGCACGGTGGCTTCCCTCTTAAAATGGCGCACGACTCGGCTGTTCATTTTGATGTGCGTCGTGGCGATGTCGTTTGCTGGCCTGCCGATATGGGTTGGATCGCCGGCCCGCTTGTCTCGACCATGGCGCTATTGAATGGCGCGACCTTAGTCACCTATGACGGCGCACCTGATTACCCAGACTGGACCCGCATGGGAAATCTGATCGAGCGTTATGGCGTGACAGTCTACGGAGCATCGCCTACGCTCATTCGCGGCTATGCCAGTCACGCAGTGATTGCTTTGAAACCAGATTTATCTTCAATCCGCTTACTCATCACCGCAGGTGAACCAATCGACCCTGTGCATTTCAAATGGTTTGAAACGCATTTTGGTCGCGGCACCTGCCCCATCATTAATGTAACGGGCGGGACAGAGGCGAGTTGCGCGCTGCTTTCAAGTGTCGTGATTAAGCCAATTGCAGCTGCATCGTTTAACACCGCGAGCCCAAGCGTCAGGACGGATGTGGTCGACTCGGTCGGCGCCTCCGTACGAAACGAAATTGGAGAATTGTCGATCCGCGCGCCTTTTGTCGGAATGACACAATCCTTTTGGATGGATGACGAACGCTATCTTGACGCGTACTGGCGCACAATCGCTGGGCAATGGATTCATGGCGATTTGGCCCTGCACGACGACCATGGTCATTTCTATATTCTAGGCCGTTCGGATGATACGTTAAAGATCGCAGGTAAACGCCTAGGGCCCGCAGAAGTTGAAGAGATCTTACTCGCCCTAAAAGAAGTCAGCGAAGCGGCCGCCATTGGCGTGGCTGATCCAAGCAAAGGGCAAAAGTTAATCGTCTTCGTCATCGCCTCTTCCGACTACAAGGGCGCAGAAGTCGAACTTGAAGAGTTGATTAAAAGCCATGTCGCGAACAGGATGGGAAAGCCCTTTCGACCCAGCCGCGTTTACGTTATGAAAGACTTACCCAAAACTCGCAGTCAAAAGATCATGCGTCGTCTGATCCGCAACATTTTTATGGATGAGAAGCTCGGCGACCTGTCGGCCTTGAACAACCCAAGCGCGATGCAAGAGTTGCAACAGCGACTGAAAGACTCACAACCTTGAAATGTACCCAACGGCCGCATAGCTAAGCACTTTGACTTTTCAGGAATCACGATGGAACTTAATTTAACAGGCAAGAAGGTCCTGGTGACAGGCGCCTCGCAAGGTATCGGTCAGGCACTCGCCGAGTCCTTTGCACGCGAGGGCTGCGACTTAACCGTTGTTGCCCGCTCAGGCGAGCGACTCCAGGCCCTCGCCAGCGACTTACTCAAACGCTTTGGGGTCTCAACCCGAGTGATCACTTTGGACATGACCGAAGCGGGTGCCATCGAAACAATTGTTAAACAGGCCTCTGATATCGATATTTTGGTGAATAACGCAGGCACCATTCCCGGAGGTAATCTTTGGGACGTCAACGCAACACAATGGCGCGAGGGTTGGGAGCTTAAGGTCTTTGGCTACATCGACATGACGCGTGCGTTCTACCCGCTCTTTAAGGCCCGCGGCCAGGGCGTCATCATTAACAATATCGGTATTGGCGGTGAGAATTACGACTTTGATTACGTCGCTGGCACCACTGGGAATGCCGCATTAATGGCGTTTACCCGTGCGATTGGTGGACGCAGTTTGCGTGATGGCGTGAGAGTGGTTGGTGTCAACCCAGGCGCTGTCTCGACCCCTCGTATTCAGAAGGTGTTGCGTCGACGAGCAGAGGCAGAGTTTGGTGACGCGGACCGTACGGAAGAATTGTTGGCTAAACTTCCCTTGGGCAGGGCTGCGACTGCGCAGGAAATCGCTGACCTCTGTGTTTATCTCGCTTCAGATAAATCAGCGTACACCTCGGGGGCTATCTTTACAGTAGACGGGGGCATCACCTCGGCGCGCTCGATCGTTTAAGGCACAAAAAGTGCAGGGTAGGCTAATATCTCGCGCATGCTGAACTCTTAAAAAATACGTTACTACAACTATGAACCGAATGAATTGTGTTTTAACTCTTGCCGTCAAGACCGCGTTATTACTGCTAAGCCTGTCGCTCGCCTTCCCCCTCACGGTGCAGGCGCAAACCTTAGCCCCGACGACGGCAGCACCCACGACAGAGGTGGCTCAAACCACAGAGCCTAGCGCTACACCTACAGCAGTCAAGCCTTCTGCAGCCCCGCCATTACAAGGCAAATATCAAGTAAGCGCCGCGACAACGTCTGCTGCGTTTCCCTTTTTAACTGCAGAAAACAAAAAACTCTCCGACGAGTCTTGGGCCATTTACCAAAAGGATCATGGTCAGCCGATCAAAGAATGGGCTAAAAGTGAAGTACGCTTTGAGCGTACAGGCACGGTTTTTTATCCTTTCTCTGGCCCCGACTTTGTTACGGTGAATCAACTTTATCCCGATGCGGATCGCTACGTCATGGTGGCGATGCAAGCAGCAGGCGAGCCAGCGCTACTTGCGCCAATGTCGCCCGAACGCGCACAACATTTTCAGACAAAGTTTCTACGGGAATGGAAACGCTTTGCCTATAACGCATTTTTTATCACGGCTGAGCTTGAGGCGGATCGCTTTGCAAAGAGTGCCCACATTGGCATCACAACGATTTTGACTACCTTTGCGTTGTATACCGGCTATGACGTGGCCGAGCTTTACCCAATCGCGTACGATCCTGCCTCGGGACAATTCATTAAAGCGCAAGGGCCCTGGAATTCGGTACGCCTGGTGTTGAAGAAAAACGGCAAAACGGTTGCTCTTGACTACGTAAGCCTTGACCTTTCTGACCAAAACCTTTTAGTCAATGAACCCATGCGCGGCTGGCTGAGTCATATGACACAACACCCCATGCTGATTAAAGCCGCCTCGCACCTCTTACAAGA
>JABMMM010000217.1 GCA_013205565.1 Alcaligenaceae bacterium
ATTCCCAACGTATTGCGGGTCGTGGGAAGATTACGAAAGCAGAGAAGAAGGCACTCCAGAGCGTATTGGATAAGCATACGGAGAAGCGGGGTCGCGGTCGTCCGATTGGTTCGGGTAAGAAGCAACTTATCAACGCCAACGGTGACCTACTGGCTATGCCCGCTCCCGTCGCTCTTAGCAACGGTGTTCCGCCCACTTCGCAGTTACAAGGTTCTTACGGTGGCGGTAAGCCACACTCTGAGGCGGAGATGAAAGTGATGAAAGCGGTTTCCAAAAAATTAAAAGGGAAGGGTGACGTGAGGCGCAAGCGCTAATAACTGCTTACGAAAGGCGTCTTTTATGCGCGCGAGGGCTTCGGGTGTGTCGCCCTCGAAGCGTAAGACCACGACAGGTGTGGTGTTTGAGGCGCGTGCTAAGCCAAAACCATCTGAGTAATCTGCGCGCAAGCCGTCGATTTTAAGGACGTCAGTCGCGCCGTCAAACACCCCTTCAGTTTGCAAACGTTTAATCAGAGCGTGAGGTTCACCCTCTGACATTTCGAGCTTGAGTTCGGGCGTTGAGACCCCTTGCGGAAGCGCCTCAAGCACAGCCGACGGATCCGCCGAGCGCGATAAAATCTCAAGCAGACGGCAACCGGTGTACAACCCGTCATCAAAGCCGAACCAACGCTCTTTAAAGAACACGTGACCGCTCATTTCGCCGGCCAGTGGTGCGCCGGTTTCGGCGAGCTTGGCTTTGATGAGGGAATGACCCGTTTGCCAAATCAAAGGCACGCCACCGGCGGCACGAATAGCAACCGCGACATGGCGACTGCATTTGACGTCATAAATGATGGTTTGGCCGGGGCAACGGCTCAGCACATCGCGCGCATACAAAATTAGCTGACGATCTGGCCAAATGATTTCGCCTGATTTGGTGACCACACCTAAGCGATCGCCGTCGCCGTCAAAGGCAAGTCCGATTTCGCAGTCGGTGGTTTGCACGCAGCGGATCAGGTCTTCGAGGTTGTGTGGATCGGCCGGATCGGGATGATGGTTGGGAAAAGTGCCATCAACTTCGCAAAATAGTTCGGTGACTTCGCAGCCCAAGGCTTTAAAGAGTTGAGGCGCAACAGCACCCGCCACGCCATTGCCGCAGTCGATCGCGATTTTCATGGGACGGCTAAGTTTAATATCGCCTAAAACTCGCGCTAGGTAGGGCGTCAGGATGTCGAGGCTCGTAGCTGTGCCGGGAGTGCTTGCGCGTGCCGGACTCGCTGCGACCTCATCGCGCAAAGCCAGGATGGCATCGCCGTGTAGAGTGCCACCCCCCATCATCATTTTAAAACCGTTGTAGTCGGGCGGATTATGGCTGCCGGTTACGGCCACGCCTGAACCGGTTTTTAAGGTGTAGGCCGCGAAATAGACCAATGGGGTAGGGACTTCGCCTACATCAATCGTGTGGATGCCTCCGTCTCGCAAGCCTTGCTGGAGCGCGCCCGCAAGCGAGGGGCTGCTGATTCGACCGTCGCGACCTACCACCAAGGTGGTTACGCCGGCTGCCTTGGCACGCGCGGCCAAGCCGCGACCCAGTTCTTGTGCAAACTCGGGGTTTAACGCAGAGGGAACAATGCCCCGAATGTCGTAGGCTTTAAAGGACGAATGCGGAAACGGGAATGTAACGGACACGTGAACAAACTCCGAAGACCCTTGCGGGCTAAACGTTTAGACGAGGCTGTGCGCTGCCTGCCTCTGTAAAATGCAAGAAAAAAGCGTTGTTGCATATTATGGCTGATCCTGACGATCAACATTCCGCCACTCCTTTACAATTTATGGCAGTACCGCTCATTTTTTACTCAATTTGCCTAAATTAGCAGGCTGTTGCGAAAACTGTCGGCGTTGATGTGTCAATTCGTGAGGCAACGAACCTCAATTCGCAAGGCGACAAACCGCGCCGCCCGTTATTCAATAAAATACGATCGCTTGCCTAGCGATTGACCCTTATCTCTTCGCCCCGCTCGGCGAGATTTCACGGACAGACCAATGAACCTCTTGCCAGAACTCGAAAAATTATTAGGTGCCGCCCAAGTTCTCACAGGAGAGGCCGCAGCCCCCTATCTGGTTGATTGGCGCGGGCGCTACCGAGGTGCTGCGCTGGCGGTGGTGCGGCCGGGGTCAACCGAAGAGGTCGCTGCAGTGGTGCGTCTATGCGCCCAGCACCAGATCCCAATTGTGCCCTCGGGCGGCAATACCGGTATGTGCGGGGGCGCCACCCCAGACGAAACCGGTCGCGCGGTAGTGCTGTCTTTGGCGCGCTTAAATCGTGTGCGTTCAGTTGACACCGACAATGACACCATGACCGTTGAAGCGGGCTGTATTTTGCAGTCGGTACAAACGGCTGCGCGTGAGGCCGGGCGGTTGTTTCCACTGAGCTTGGCAGCAGAAGGCAGTTGCACAATTGGTGGCAATTTGTCGACCAACGCAGGTGGTACGCAAGTCTTACGTTACGGCAATACGCGCGAACTCGCGCTCGGGTTA
>JABMMM010000218.1 GCA_013205565.1 Alcaligenaceae bacterium
GGGTTACAGTTATCGACTCGCACCTTTAAGCTCACCGCTTTTTTGTGCAATGGCTTTTAGTTTGGGTCACCGCCCAAACGATCTTGCCATCTAAACTTTTGCTGCTTTCCCTGCCACAAGCTGCGGCAAGCGCTTCCGTTTCGATACAGTGCACCCCTGTTGGGTGCGTGCATAGCCTGATGGCGAATGCGCGGCAGATTGGCAAGGTGTCCGGGTGGCTAGGCTCCGTGAGTCTAAAAGCGTCGGATCATGTTGCTGAATATGTTGCGGTTCAGCGTTTCTCTAGACGAGGATGCAATCAGATGGGCGATGCCGGTAATGAAAGGAATGAACTCATGGAACTCAATGGCGCAGACATCGTCGTGCGTTGCTTGGCTGACGAAGGCGTAGAACACGTTTTTGGTTACCCCGGTGGCGCGGTCTTATACATCTACGACGCAATCTACAAGCAAGACAAATTTCAACATATTCTGGTGCGACACGAGCAGGCTGCCGTGCACGCTGCGGACGCGTATTCACGTTCGTCTAATAAAGTCGGTGTGTGCTTAGTCACCAGCGGCCCGGGTGTCACCAATGCCGTCACGGGCATTGCTACGGCCTATATGGATTCAATTCCAATGATAATTATCAGCGGTCAGGTGCCCACGCACGCGATCGGTGAAGACGCTTTTCAAGAATGCGACACCGTGGGCATCACACGCCCCTGCGTGAAGCACAATTTTTTAGTGCGCGATGTTAAAGATCTGGCCGACACCATGCGCAAGGCGTTTTATATCGCCCGTACCGGTCGTCCTGGCCCCGTGCTTGTTGATATCCCTAAAGATATTTCTGCCGCACATTGCAAATACACGCCCGCCAAAGGCGAACCAGTGTTGCGGTCTTACGCTCCGGTCGTAAAAGGCCATCAAGGGCAAATCAAAAAGGCTGTGCAGATGTTGTTGCAAGCCGAACGCCCCATGATTTACAGCGGTGGTGGCGCGATTCTGTCTGACGCGTCGGCCGAGTTGCACGAGTTTGTCAAACTGGTCGGAGCGCCGTGCACCAACACTCTGATGGGCTTGGGCGCTTTTCCGTTTTCAGATTCGCAGTTTGTTGGTATGCCTGGCATGCATGGCACCTACGAAGCCAATATGGCAATGCAACACTGCGACGTGTTGATTTCGGTTGGTGCGCGCTTTGATGACCGCGTGATCGGTAACCCGAAGCATTTTGCGCAAAATGCTCGGAAAATTATTCACATTGATATTGACCCGTCGTCAATTTCAAAACGCGTCAAAGTCGATGTGCCGATTGTGGGCAATGTCAAAGACGTGCTGATTGATTTGATTGCGCAATACAAAACCAGCGCAACCGATACCCGTCAAAATCCTGAGGCCTTGGCCAAATGGTGGCAGCAGGTGCAAGTCTGGCGTGGCAAAGAGTGCATGAAATTTGCCAGTTCAAACGAGGTCATCAAGCCGCAATCGGTGGTGCAAAAGCTCTGGGAAGTCACCGAGGGCGACGCCTACGTGACCTCTGACGTGGGTCAGCATCAAATGTGGGCCGCGCAATATTACGGCTTTAACAAGCCGCGCCGCTGGATTAACTCGGGCGGTTTAGGCACGATGGGCGTGGGCTTGCCTTATGCGATGGGCGTTCAAATGGCGAATCCAGGCGCAACCGTGGCTTGTATCACGGGTGAGGGCTCGATTCAGATGAATATTCAAGAGCTTTCAACCTGCCGCCAATACCACCTGACGCCTAAGATCCTTTGTCTGAACAATCGTTACTTGGGCATGGTGCGCCAGTGGCAGCAAATCGATTATTCGTCTCGCTACGCCGAGTCGTACATGGATGCCTTGCCCGATTTTGTCAAACTCGCCGAGGCCTACGGTCACGTTGGGATGCGTATCGACAAACCTTCGGATGTTGATGGCGCGATGCGCGAAGCCTTCAAGCTCAAAGATCGCTTGGTGTTTATGGATTTCATCACAGACCAGGAAGAAAACGTTTGGCCGATGGTCAAGGCGGGCAAAGGTCTGACCGAGATGTTGCTCGGTTCTGAAGATCTATAACGGAGACCACCATGAAACATGTTATTTCTGTTCTGATGGAAAACGCACCTGGCGCCTTGTCGCGCGTGGTGGGTCTCTTTTCTGCTCGTGGTTACAACATCGAAACGCTTACTGTTGCCCCTACCGAAGACTCGACCTTGTCGCGTCTGACACTTGTGACGATCGGCTCGGATGATGTGATTGAGCAAATCACCAAGCATTTGAACCGGCTAGTCGATGTGATCAAGGTTGTTGACCTTACCGAGGGCCCCCATATCGAACGCGAATTGATGCTGATCAAGGTGCGTGCGGTGGGCAAAGAGCGCGAAGAGATGAAACGGATGGCGGATATTTTTCGCGGCCGTATCATTGATGTCACTGACAAGGCTTACACCATTGAACTCACGGGCAACCAAGAGAAGGTGCAGGCGTTTATCGATGCGCTGGATCGCAGCGCAATTCTTGAAACGGTTCGCACTGGCGTTTCAGGAATTGGCCGTGGAGAGCGCATCCTCAAGCTTTGATCGGTGCTTGTCTCGCGTTTAAGCAAAACCGATTTATTTTTATGATTATTTGCATTCAACTTAAAAAATCTGGAGCCCAGAATGAAGGTTTACTACGATAAAGATTGTGATTTGTCCCTGATCAAAGGCAAGACTGTTGCCATCATTGGTTACGGTTCGCAGGGCCATGCGCACGCGTTGAACCTGCATGAGTCGGGTGTCAAGGTTGTAGTGGGTTTGCGTAAAGATGGCGCGTCGTGGGCCAAAGCGGCCAACGCTGGTCTTAAAGTCGCTGAAGTGGCTGAGGCGGTGAAAGCTGCCGACTTGGTCATGATGCTCTTGCCCGACGAAAACATTGGTCAGGTCTATCGTGAAAGCGTCCACGGCAACATCAAGGTTGGCGCTGCGCTTGCATTTGCTCACGGCTTTAACGTGCATTACGGTCAGGTCGTGCCCCGAGCTGATATCGACGTGGTGATGATCGCGCCTAAAGCGCCAGGCCACACAGTGCGTAATACCTATTCACAAGGCGGCGGCGTACCTTCGTTGGTGGCTGTGCATCAAGACAACTCGGGTTCGGCACGTGATGTCGCTTTGTCGTACGCTTGCGCGATCGGCAGCGGTCGTGCTGGTGTCATCGAAACAAATTTCCGCGAAGAAACTGAAACCGACTTGTTCGGCGAACAGGCTGTCTTGTGCGGCGGAACGGTCGAACTCATCAAGGCAGGTTTTGATACCTTGGTTGAAGCTGGCTACGCCCCTGAAATGGCTTACTTCGAGTGCTTGCATGAACTCAAGTTGATTGTTGACCTGATTTATGAAGGCGGTATCGCCAACATGAACTACTCAATCTCTAACAACGCCGAGTTCGGCGAGTACGAGACGGGTCCTAAGATTGTCACTGAGGCAACACGCGATGCAATGCGTTTGGCGCTCAAAGACATTCAGACCGGCGAGTACGCTAAGCGCTTCATTCTTGAAAACCAAGCCGGCGCTCCCGGATTGATTTCACGCCGTCGTATGAACGCTGAATCGCAGATCGAAGTGGTTGGCGCTCAATTGCGTGCGATGATGCCTTGGATTGCAGCTAACAAACTGGTCGACAAGACCAAGAACTAGGTCAGGCTTCAGTCAGTTTGAAACACGCCCTTCGTCGAAGGGCGTGTTTTTTTGAGTTAACCTTGCGACATGATGAACACACCACACTATCCTCACCCCATAATTGCCCGCGAGGGTTGGCCTTTTTTAGCGGGTTCGACTCTAGTCGCCGTGCTCGTCAGCTTTTATTCGCTGAGTGGGTCGATCCTTTTTTGGGTGATTGCAGCCTTTGTATTGCAGTTTTTTCGCGATCCAGCGCGCTCGGGTTCCACTGAGCCTTTGGCAGTGCTTTCGCCTGCAGATGGCCGCATCGTCGTGGTGGAACAAACGCAAGATCCGTACGGTGAGCGTCAGGCCTTAAAAATTAGCGTCTTTATGAATGTGTTTAACGTGCATAGCAATCGCAGCCCTGTCGACGGCGAAGTCCTTAAAACCGAATACTTCGCAGGCAAATTTTTTAATGCGTCGCTCGATAAAGCCTCGCTCGAAAACGAGCGTAACGCTATGGTGTTGCGTACGCCCGCCGGTCATGTGGTGACAGCAGTGCAGGTGGCCGGCCTAGTGGCTAAGCGTATTCTTTGCTACACCAAGGCGGGCAACACCTTGGCGCGTGGACAACGCTATGGTTTTATTCGCTTTGGTTCACGCGTGGATGTTTATTTACCACTTGGTTCGCGCGCAAGAGTCGCAATTGGTGATAAGGTTAGTGCAACGAGCACCGTTCTGGCTGATCTGCCAGCCCAAACTACCTGAGCGTCACGATGCCTAATAGCCCTCTGCGCGATCCGGATCTTCGCCATCGCAGCATCTATTTGCTGCCCAACGCCTTCACGACAGCAGCGTTGTTTGCCGGCTTTTATGCGGTGGTACAAGCGATGAACGGTCGGTTTGAAATGGCGGCGATTGCCATCTTTGTCGCGATGGTGCTTGATGGCATGGACGGTCGGGTGGCAAGGCTCACCAACACGACGTCTGCGTTTGGCGAGCAATACGACTCGCTCTCGGATATGACTTCGTTTGGCGTGGCGCCGGCCTTAGTCATGTATGAATGGATGTTGCATGATCTGGGCCGCTGGGGCTGGCTTGCGGCGTTTGTGTATGTTTGCGGAGCAGCCCTGCGCTTGGCTCGCTTCAACACCAACATTGCGGTGGTCGATAAACGGTTTTTTCAGGGGTTGCCCAGTCCTGCGGCCGGCGCGCTGATTGCGGGTTTTGTTTGGCTGGTGGTCGACAATCGCTTGCAAGTGCCACACGAGTTTTTAGCCTGGACTGCCTTTGCAATCACCTTGTATTGCGGGATCGCGATGGTGTCTAATCTGCCGTTTTATAGCGGTAAGTCGTTTGCGTTAGGCCGCAGCGTGCCCTTTTGGGTGATTTTGGTGTTTGTCGCAGGTTTTGTTTTTATTTCAAGTAACCCGCCAGTGATTTTGTTTGGCCTGTTTGTGATTTATGGCTTGTCGGGCTGGGGTGTTTGGCTGTGGCGTTGGCGCCGCCATGCTAAGCAAGTCGCGTTGCGTTCAGGCACAGAATAATTCAGTTAAAAGTGCTGGCGTGCCACTTGTTTAGCGGTCGTTTCTTAGGTAAAGCGGATCGGGCCCAGGGTGATGACGATTCGCCTGCTTGCCATCCGCCCCCATATATACGTACATCAACGAGTACCAAACCGAAAATTGTCTGTAACGATAGCCCCAGACGCGTTCGTTGCCCATGGCGATTCCCTCAATGTTTGCAGGTGGGCCAAATTCGCACAAGACTTGTTCGTCAGACCATTTACCAGTGGATAAAACTTCAAAATGTGCATCGGTCAGTAGCTGTTTGATTTCGATAATCGTGCCGTCTTTGTTCGTGTCTGTACCCCAGGCGTAATGTCCGAGGGGTTGTTGGGTCCAGATGAATCGTTCGGTGCCGTCGTTTTTGCGACAGACCGTAATTGGCGGCCCAAATTGCTTAATGACCTCTGCGACGGGAGTGCCTGGCTTGACCGACTGAAGCTGGGCACAGCCCGCAAGTGTCAAGGTCAGGATAAGCGTTGTGAGAACCAGTCTTTGCATAAAATAAGAGTTGCTTAGTAAGGGTGACGGGCACAGAGGGTCATCACCGCTAGTTAAAACAACGAGCCATCGCGGTAAGTTGCTGTAACAAGCCCCGCGTCTAGACCTCGTCAATTACGCTATAATTATACGGCTTTACCTTTGGAATTCGGTTTAAGTCGTTTAGCCATAACAAAAAAACCAAAAACCATTGTTTGTTTTTTCTTTCACTCACGTTAGGGCACCTCGGCCTTAACGCTTGTCATCTGAGGCTTAAAAATGTCTGTTGCTGATATTAAAAAATCCGACATCGTCGCGCAGTATCAACGCGCGCAAGGCGATACCGGTTCTCCTGAAGTTCAAGTGGCTCTGCTGACAGCTCGAATCAATGAACTGACAGGTCACTTCAAAGCACATATTAAAGACCACCACTCACGCCGCGGCCTTCTGCGTATGGTTAGCCGTCGCCGTAAGCTCCTCGATTATCTCAAGGGCCGCAATCCAGATTCATATCGCTCGCTGATCGAAAAACTCGGTCTGCGTAAGTGATCAAAATCCATGGGGCAGTCTCCCCGTGAAGCAACCGTGGTCGCTGCGGCATTTCTGCCGCACTGCCCGCGGTTTTTCATTTGTAAGGAATAAATGTCATGTTCAATAAAGTGACCAAATCTTTTCAGTATGGCCAACACACCGTTGTGCTTGAAACCGGCGAAATTGCTCGCCAGTCTTCAGGTGCAGTGTTAGTCACTGTCGAAGACACCGTCGTACTCGCTACTGTTGTTGCAAAAAAAGAAGCTAAGTCAGGTCAGGATTTTTTCCCGCTTACAGTCGATTACATCGAAAAAACCTACGCTGCGGGCAAAATCCCCGGTGGTTTTTTCAAACGCGAAGGCAAGCCTTCTGAAAAAGAAACACTGACCTCGCGTTTGATCGATCGTCCGCTGCGTCCTTTGTTTCCTGAAGGGTTCTACAACGAAGTTCAGGTCATCATTCATGTGTTGTCCTGCAACCCTGAAATCGATCCTGATATCCCTGCCATGATTGGCGCCTCTGCGGCGCTGGCAATCTCAGGCATCCCATTTAATGGCCCAATTGGTGCAGCCCGCGTGGGTTATATCGACGGTCAGTATCTGGTTAACCCAACCGCCTCGCAGCTCAAAACCTCGCAAATGGATTTGATTGTTGCTGGTACTGAAGCCGCAGTGCTGATGGTTGAATCTGAAGCCCAACAGCTCTCAGAAGAAATCATGCTCGGTGGTGTGGTCTTTGGTCATACGCAAATGCAAGTCGTGATCGGCGCCATCCACGAACTCGTGCGCGACGCTGGCAAACCCGACTGGGATTGGCAACCCGCTGCTAAAAACGAAGCGTTGATTGCAACCGTCGCAGCTGCCGCACAAGGCCCGTTAAACGCAGCGTACCAAACTCGTCAAAAGCAAGAGCGCACCAACCAGTTGCGTCAGGTTTACTCTGATGTGCATGCCAAGCTGGCTGAAGAAGCAGCTGCGCAAGGCACATCAAAGCCTGATGGCGTTGTGGTTGACAACATCTTGTTTGATCTCGAAGCCCGTATTGTGCGTAGTCAGATTCTGTCGGGCGAGCCACGCATCGATGGTCGCGACACACGTACTGTGCGCCCAATCAGTATCCGTATGGGCGTGTTGCCACGTGTTCACGGTAGCGCCTTGTTTACGCGCGGCGAAACCCAAGCATTGGTGATCGCAACGCTGGGCACCAAACAAAATGAACAGATTATCGATGCCCTGATGGGCGAGTATCGTGATCGTTTCCTGATGCACTACAACATGCCTCCGTTCGCCACTGGCGAAACCGGTCGTGTGGGTACACCTAAGCGTCGCGAGATTGGTCACGGTCGTTTGGCTAAGCGTTCGCTCGTGCCTTTGTTGCCTAACGCGGCTGATTTTCAATACACCATCCGTTTGGTATCAGAAATCACCGAATCAAATGGCTCGTCGTCAATGGCTTCGGTCTGCGGCGGCTCACTGGCCATGTTAGACGCTGGCGTGCCGGTCAAAGATTTGGTTGCTGGTGTGGCAATGGGCTTGATTCTTGATGCAGGCAAATTTGCCGTGCTGACAGATATCTTAGGTGATGAAGATCACCTGGGCGATATGGATTTCAAAGTGGCCGGTACCGAACAAGGCATTACTGCTTTGCAAATGGATATCAAGATCCAAGGCATCACCAAAGAAATTATGCAAGTTGCGTTGGCGCAAGCCCGTGACGGACGTTTGCATATTCTGGCAAAAATGCGCGAAGCCACTCAGGGTGCGCGTACTGAACTGTCAGCGTTTGCACCACGCATGCTCACCATGAAAATCAATCCTGAGAAGATTCGTGATGTGATCGGTAAGGGCGGCGCGACTATTCGTGCGCTGACCGAAGAAACCGGTTGCCAAATCGATATTTCAGATGATGGCACCATTGTTGTGTCGAGCGCCGATCTTGATCGTGCCCACGAAGCGCAGCGTCGTATTTCTGAACTCACTGCAGAAGTTGAAGTGGGTCAGGTCTACGAAGGCAGCGTGTTGCGTCTGTTAGATTTCGGCGCCATCGTTCAGGTCTTGCCTGGCCGTGACGGTTTGCTGCATATCTCTGAGATCGCCAACTACCGCATCGCCAACATCAACGACGTTCTGAAAGTCGGTCAACCTCTGCGCGTCAAAGTGATTGAGGCCGACGACAAAGGTCGTCTGCGTCTGTCAGTCAAAGCCATTGGTGGCATCGAGCAACAAGTCGAAGGTGGTGCGCCGGCAGCAACTGCGGCACCTGCTGCTGCCCCAGAAGCACCGGCAGCACCACAGGCTTAAGTGATTAATACTTGAGTGCTTATCAAGGCTTATGGTCTAAAGTTTTAAGCGGTTTTAGTGCTTAAATCTTTAGACTTCTTTCAGCACAAAGCATCAAAAAACCCCCGCTCGCACCTTGGTGCTTGCGGGGGTTTTTCTTTGGGGATCACTGCTGGATCAAATCATTCGCGTTGCCTGCTTGCACCTTTTAATTGACATCAAGATTTCGCATCAATACTCGCGCGCTGTTGCACCAACCGCTCGTAGCACCCTGCCAATCTAAATAAACGATCGCGTTTTAGCATCACCACAACAGGCTCGGGTTGGCGTCTGCCTGTTGAAAAAAGCTCTTCAATCGTGGCATCGATATGCTGTTGCAATAGCGATGACTGGGTGGCCCACCACTGCGATAGCAAGCGATCGGGGTCGATCAAACCGAGTTGTTGTTTGCGTAGTTCAGAACGGCTAAAGTCTTTGAGGTTCCAGGTCAACACGCTAATCGGCTGCGCCATCTGCCTGCTAACGCCTGCAATACCCGTTGCGGCCACGTGTTTGTCTTTACGATCGGTGTGTCGAAGGTCTACCTCAAACTCGGTGACATCCCCCATGTTTGAGTGTGGAAATTGCTCTTGCATGAGCTGCCATTCGTTCTCTAAAAGCTCTGGCTCAATCGGCCATAGGCGTGCGGCGTTACGCTGCCATTCTTGGCCGATCTTGTCTGTCCAAAGTGGTACTAATAGGCCGGCTTGTGCTAAGTTAAGTATCAAGGGACGCAACAGCCCTGACATCAAGATACAGGCGTCTAGCACCAAGCCAGGTGCGCGTTGTTGAACTGCCGGCACAGCTACTTTTGGGCTCACCTGCTGAACTTGCTGCCTACTTAAATCGACGCCCACAGTTGTACGGCTGTGAGCGTCTTCTTGTGGCTGGTCGGCGCCGAGCGTAAGTTGGGAGGTCGTGGCGGACGTTGAGGGCATCCCGCTATTCTAAAGCTAGTAATGCTGCGCGTACGATTGCCGCGGCATTTACCCCAAAATATTCGCGCAAGGCCGCACGGGTATCGCTGCGACCAAAGCCGTCAGTGCCAAGTGTTAGATAGCGGCGATCGGCGGGCAAGTAAGCGCGGACAGACTCTGGCAGGGCGTGCACATAATCGGTGGCTGCGACGATTGGCCCTTGGCTTGTGCCTAGCTGCGTATAGATGAAAGGTACGCCTGCGGTAGCAGAGCCCGCTAAGCGTGCGTCTTGGCAGGCCAGGCCGTCGCGCGCGAGTTCGCTCCAGCTAGTCACGCTGTAGACGTAGGCAGTCACGCCTCGATCGGCGAGTTGCCGGGCTGCTTTGATCACCTCTGTCAGGATTGCACCTGACCCCAAGAGTGTGACCGCTGGGGGCGGGGCGTTGCACGTCGCTGTCGCAGCAACGACACCAGCGGAAGTCGCGTCGGCTTTATTCTTGAGCGAGCTCTTTGAATCGGCAGGAACTGAACCGTTTACCTGTGCCTCAAATGTTTCAAACAAATAGCACCCTCGAATCACTTGTTCATGCACCGCCGCGGGCAAGCTCGGTTGCGCGTAGTTTTCGTTCATCAGCGTGATGTAATAAAACACATCACGTTGCTCGATCATCATGTCTTGAATACCTTGATTCACGATCACGGCCATTTCGCCCGCAAAGGCAGGGTCGTAAGCTTTGCAGTTGGGGATGGTCGCTGCGTGAAGATGACTCGAACCGTCTTGATGTTGCAAACCTTCACCGCCTAACGTGGTGCGTCCCGAGGTGGCGCCCAACAAGAAGCCGCGTGGGCGTTGGTCGGCAGCAGCCCAGATCTGATCGCCCACACGTTGAAAGCCAAACATCGAGTAGTAAATATAAAACGGCAACATCGCCAAGCCGTGTACGCTATAGCTCGTAGCGGCGGCGGTCCAGCTGGCGATTGCACCAGCTTCTGAAATGCCTTCTTCGAGGATTTGGCCGTCAAGCGCTTCGCGATAGCTTAATACCGAGCCAATATCTTCAGGTGCGTAGCGCTGGCCCACGCTTGAATAGATGCCCACTTGCTTGAACAAGTTGGCCATGCCAAAGGTGCGCGCCTCGTCGGCCACGATGGGCACAATGCGCGGGCCCAGGGCAGAATCCTTAAGAAGATTACCCAACATGCGCACAAAGGCCATGGTGGTGCTCATCTCTTTGCCCTCGGCGTTCAGTGCGAAGCTGCTGTACTGTTCGAGCGCGGGCACAGGCACGATATCGCTCGCGGTGTCGCGCTTGGGCAAATAGCCGCCTAAGGTTGCGCGGCGATTTTGCAAATATTGCATTTCGGCGCTGTCGGGGGCGGGCTTATAAAAGGCCAACGAGGTGGCGTCTTGATCAGAAAGGGGAAGGTTAAAGCGATTACGGAATTCAAGCAGATCGGTATCGTCAAATTTCTTTTGGCTGTGCGTGGTCATTTTGCCCTGACCGGCGCTGCCCATGCCATAGCCTTTTTTGGTGTGCGCCAAAATGACCGTAGGCTGGCCCACGTGATTGGCGGCCGAGGCATAAGCGGCGTGAATCTTGACCAAGTCATGCCCGCCGCGCTTTAAGCGATCAATCTGATCATCGGTCATGCCTTGCGCAAGTTTGGCCAGTTCTTCGTTTTGCCCAAAAAACGTGTCGCGATTAAAACGGCCATCTTTAGCGGCGAAAGTTTGCATTTGCCCGTCAACGGTGTTGGCAAAGGCTCGAGCTAACGCGCCGGTGACATCGCGGGCAAACAGGCCATCCCAGTCGCTGCCCCAAACAAGTTTGATGACGTTCCAGCCTGCGCCGGTAAAGAGTTTTTCAAGTTCATCAATAATGCGACCGTTACCGCGCACCGGGCCATCTAAGCGTTGCAGATTACAGTTGACCACCCAGACCAGATTATCGAGGCCTTCGCGGGCGGCCAGCGTTAAGGCGCTCATGGATTCAGGTTCATCCATTTCGCCGTCACCAAACACGCCCCAGACTTTGCGTGCCGAGCAGTCAAGCAGGTGGCGATGGCTGAGGTAACGCATGAAGCGCGCGTGATAGATCGAACTGATCGGCCCAATCCCCATCGAGCCCGTTGGAAACTGCCAAAAATCGGGCATTAACCAGGGGTGTGGGTAGCTCGATAGCCCCACTGCACCATGTTCGGCCGCGCGGATTTCTTGGCGATAGTTTAGTAAGTCTTGTTCGGTTAACCGGCCTTCAAGGTAAGCGCGTGCATAGACGCCGGGTGCGCTATGCGGTTGAAAAAATACGAGGTCGCCGCGATGCTGATCGGGGCCTGTGCCTTGCCGCGCTTCAAAAAAGTGGTTAAAGCCGGTTTCAAATAAGTCAGCTGCGCTGGCATAGCTGGCGATATGGCCACCCAGCTCGCCATAGGCTTGATTGGCGCGTACCACCATGGCCAGCGCGTTCCAGCGCATGATCGAGGCCAAGCGCTCTTCAATAGCCAGGTCGCCCGGAAACACGGGCTGTTGATCGACCGAAATCGTATTGACATAAGGCGTGCTCAGCTCGGGTCGCCAACCGATTTTTGCAGTGTGTGCGGTGCGCACAAGCTCATCTAACAAAAAACGAGCGCGCTCTGGGCCTTCGGCCGCCACGACAGCCAGCAAGGCTTCGCGCCATTCACTGGTTTCTTGGGTATCGGTGTCAGTCGTCGTGAGCAGGGCGTTCAGACGGGGGTCGATCGAGGCGTTCATAGGCGCTTGAGGTTCTCTAAGAGTCATTATTCAGCAATGCAATCATTTTAGAGATAACTACGCAGCATGAGGTGCTTTAAATATAGGTCAAAACATCTATTTAAAGCATAAAATTCTGTATTATTGTTCTTAATAAAAATAAAAATTTGATAATATTGACTTATGAAGCTAGATACGATTGATCTAAAAATTCTACAAGAGTTACAACTCGATGGGGCACTCTCGAATATTGAGTTGGCCAAGCGAGTGCATTTAAGTCCCTCGCCCTGCCTGGCTCGCGTGCGCGCACTTGAAAGTGCTGGCGTCATCGATCGTTATGTTGCTCTGGCCAGCGCGGCTGCGCTAGGTCTTGGGCTGAACGTCTTTATCAACATCAGTCTGACCAGTCAAAATAAAGAATCGTTAGCCCACTTCGAACAACGTATTTGTGAACACGATGAAGTGATGGAGTGTTATCTCATGACGGGCGATAGCGACTATTTAATTCGCATTGCTGTTGCCGACATTGGCGCTCTCGAAAAATTTATTCTCGAACAACTCACTCCGATCCCTGGCATTGAAAAAATCCGTTCAAGTTTTGCGTTAAAACAAGTACGTTATAAAACTGCCTTGCCGTTACCGGCGGCGCAGCGTTAAGTCTCAGCATTGAGGTATGCTGTCACATACAATAATGATATGAATTGACATCAATACAGGAGCATCAAACATGAGTAGTCAAGCAGCCCCAAATGATAGCCAGACACACCCTTGGCAAGACGATATTTTTAATGTCTTGAAAAAAGGTGGCGTTAAACAAGTGTCTTATGTGCCCGATGCCGGTCATGCTCATGTGATTCGACGCATTCACGCTGATCCCGATATGCGTGGCATTGTCTTGACCACAGAAGAAGAAGGCGTCGCGATTGCGGCTGGCGCTTGGTTAGGTGGTGATCGCCATGCGCTGTTAATGCAAAGTAGTGGCGTGGGTAACTGTATCAACATGATGTCTCTGCTCGAAAGCTGCCGGTTTCCGTTTTTGACGCTCGTCACCATGCGTGGTGAGTATGCCGAGTTCAATCCGTGGCAAGGTCCGATGAGCAAAGCGACCCAAGGCGTGATGGAGCTCATGGGCATCAAGGTTTATCGTGTGAGCAAGCCTGAGGAAGTCGAGGATGTCGTCAGTGCAGCCCTAGATTCGGTATTTGAAGCGGGCGAGCGTGTTGCGATTTTGCTGTCGCAAAGTTTGATTGGTCGCAAAAAATGGGTGCGCAATTAAGCGCTCGCTGATCATTTCAATCTCAACACGATAACTCTCCACAATAGGAAACATCATGAGCAATATTCAAGCTTTTACTGGCACGATCGAGCGTCGCGCTTTTGTCAAAGAACTCATCAGTCTGTGCCCCGAGGCGCTGGTGGTGGGTGGCCTGGGTTCATCAACTTACGATATGTTCGCAGCAGGTGATCGCGATCAAAACTTTTATCTGTGGGGTGCCATGGGTGGCGCGGCTGCGATTGGTCTTGGCCTAGCCTTGGCGCAGCCAAACAAGTCGGTTCTGGTGATCACGGGTGACGGCGAGCAGTTGATGGGACTGGGGGCGTTGGCAACGATCAACGCACAGCAGCCTAAAAATCTCACAATCGTCGTACTTGATAACGGCCATTTTGGTGAAACCGGCATGCAACATAGCCATAGCAGCCTCGGCACAGACCTCACAGCAGTATCAAAGGCCTGCGGGATCGCTAATTCGTTCAAAGTTAAAGATCCAAGCGAGGTCAAAACGATTCAACAAAACGTGTTGGCGCGCGCGGGTCTGGCTTTTGCACAGGTCTATGTCAAAGCCGATGATTTGCCCCGCGCTTTGCCTTCACGTGACGGCGTACACATCAAAAACCGGTTTCGCAAGACGCTGGGTTTGACGCCGTTCTAACGCTTGTCTCTAAGCGGTTTTACCTCTCACTGGAAAATATTTCATGACAAATAACTTTAAAAAATGGTCAGCGGCTTGTTTGGCGACACTGATGGGTTTTTTTCCGGCGGTTAGTTCGGCGGCCTGGCCAGATGACCAGACCATCGAACTTGTAGTGGGCTTTGCGCCTGGCGGTGGTACGGATTTAATGGCACGCGCCTTGGTGCCTTTTGTTGAAAAAAAACTAGGCGGTAAGGCGCGTGTCGTGGTGGTCAATAAGCCGGGTGCGGGTGGTGAGATTTCATCAGCGTATATTGCCCGCGCAAAACCAGACGGCTACACAATCGGTTTTATTAACGTGCCCGGGTTTGTGTTTATTCCGATGTACAAGCAATCCTCATACCAAACCGATGATCTAAAAATTATCGCGCGCATTGTTGACGACCCGGCGGTATTAGTTGCGCGCAAGGATTCGAAATATAAAACACTGCCAGAATTGTTAGCGGCCCTTAAAAAAGACCCCGGCTCTTTATCGTTTGCGACCAGCGGTCGCGGTACCAGTGGGCACCAGGCTCTACTCAAGATCGAGCAGGCGGCCGGCGTAAAAGGCACTGATATTTCTTTTAAAGGCGCGGGCGATTTTAAAAGCGCAGTGATTGGCGGGCACGTCGATTACGCCTTCACCAGCGTGGGTGAATTTTTGACGGGCTATGGCGATTCGGCCACTGCGGTGGCAATGCTCGTCGTAAATCCCACGCGCGTTGAAATCATCAAAAACGTACCCTCAATCAAAGAACTTGGCATTGATGTGCGCGTCAGTTCTGAACGGGGGATCGCCGGGCCCAAAACTCTGCCACAAGAGATCGCAGACCGCTTACAGCAAGCCCTTAAGGCAACACTCGAAGACCCAGAGTTTTTGAAGACAATCAAAAACGACGCGCCGTTAGTGGCGTTTATGCCAGGCCCAGAGTGGACCAAATCGCTCGAACGTATTCGCGACGAACTCAAGCCGTTTGTTAGTAAAATGAATGATTAACGCAGTTTAGGGTGGCCGTCCTATGGCCAGCCTGTTGCCTGAAGTAGTGCGCAGTGCCTGATCCAGTCAGCCACTTGATTGTCGAGCATGTTTTTATGTGTCAGACGCCATTTTTTTTCTAGCTGTCAAAGATGAATAATCCTCAAACTCGTAAGTTACGCGATGCGCTTTGCGCGCTCGTGCTGTTGAGTGCTTCAAATGTTTGGGCGCAATACCCCGAAAAAGCGATACGGTTTGTCGTGCCCTTTGCGCCGGGTGGCACGTCTGAAATCGTCGCGCGTTCGGTGGCGAGCAGTCTGACCACACAGTTGGGTCAATCGGTTTACGTTGAAAATAAACCGGGGGCTGCTGGCAGTATCGCGATGGCTGAAGTCAAGCGTGCTGCGCCTGACGGCTACACGCTGATCCTCGGACATGTCGGTACGCTTGCGGTGAACCCGACGCTCTTTGGAGCAAAGCTAACCTATGATCCGGTCAAGGATTTTGTAGCGATTTCGTTGATCGCCAAGGTCCCAAATGTGATTGCTGTGAGCCAACGCTCGGGGTTTAAAACGCTTGCTGACATGGTTGCCGCGGCGAAAGCCAAGCCTGGCTCAATCAATTATGGGTCGGCGGGTAATGGCAGTGCAGGCCATTTAGCGATGGAATACTTCGCCTCTGAGGCGGGTATTGAATTGACTCACGTACCTTATAAAGGATCGGGCCCCATGCTGACCGATCTGATCGGCGGGCAAACGCAGGCGACGTTTAATGGATTGCCTTCGTTGGTGGCGCAGATTAAAGGGGGGGCCTTGGTACCCTTGGCAGTCGGTTCTGGCGCACGTGCTGCGTCACTGCCCGAAGTGCCGACCATCGCAGAGAGTGGTTATTTAGGCTTTGAAACCTCGCAATGGTACGGGCTGATGGCGCCTGCGGGCACGCCCGAGGCGATTGTCAAACGCTTGCAAAGCGAGCTTGTCGTTGCGCTAAAGTCCCCCGAAGGTACCAAACGTATGCGCGAGGATGGTGCGTTGCTGGTTGGCGATACCCCGCAAGAATTTACCGCCTTCATTGCTCAAGAGCGGGCACGCTGGGGCGAGGTCGTCAAAAAAGCAAAAATTAACGTCGACTAGGGCGAACCCGCTAGCGGAAATACCCTGTTGCAGTGCAAAATAGGGGGGGTGAGTGATTACTCTTAAATCACCCTAGCGGTACTGTTTTAATTTTTGCCTGCCTCAGGCTTAAACGCAGTGCTATCGAGAAATCTACCGGAGTCTAAACATGTTTCGTCAAACCCTTAAGCACGGGCTGGTTGCGCTTGCGACAGTCGTAATTAGCAGCACAGCGGTTGCGCAAGATTTAACAGGCACGCTTAAAAAAATTAAAGATACTAACTCCATTACTGTTGGTCATCGCGATGCATCCTTACCTTTTTCATATTTCGACGATCAGCAAAAAGTGATTGGTTACGCGGTCGATATTTGCATGTATATCGTCAATGAAATTAAAAAAGAACTTAAGTTACCCAACTTGCAAGTTAAGTTGGCTCCGGTTACCTCGGCAACCCGCATCCCCTTGATGGCGAACGGTACGATTGATCTTGAGTGCGGTTCAACCACCAACAACGCCGAGCGTCAAAAGCAAGTTGCCTTTGGCCCCACCTATTACCTGACTGCCACGCGCTTTGTTTACAAAAAGAGTTCGGGCATCACCAACGTGGCAAGCTTGAAGGGCAAAACTGTTGTGTCGACTGCAGGCTCAACCAACCTCAAACAAATCTCTGAAGCCAATACGGCGCAAAATCTGGGTTTGACAATCTTGGCAGCTAAAGATCATCCAGAGGCCTTTCTGATGGTTGAAACAGGTCGGGCTGCCGCGTTTGTGATGGATGATATCTTGTTGGCAGGTTTGGTGGCAGGCTCTAAAAAGCCAACTGATTTCGCGATTTCTAGCGATACACTGTCAAGTCCAGAACCTTATGCCTTCATGATGCCGCGTGATGACGCGCCCTTTAACAAAATGGTCACTGCTGCAGCCAGCAAGTTATACAAATCGGCCGAAATGCCAGCTTTGTATTCAAAGTGGTTTGAGAAGGCTGTGCCACCTAAAGGCTTGGTCTTGAATCAACCAATGACCGACAAAATGAAGAAAGCGTTGGCCAACCCAACTAACAACCCTGATCCTGCAAGCTATTGATTTTTGACAGCACAGTGGCGTGTCGTTGAGCCATCGGTGACGGTGCTCAGCGGCATTCTGCATTTATTACGTTGCAATAACAGGATCGCTGCATGAATTACAAATGGAACTGGAGCATTTTTTTTGATGTGTCGCCCGAAGGCAAGGGTACCTATCTCGAGATGCTGCTTTCCGGTCTGATGTGGACGCTGACCACAGCGTTTTTTGCTTGGATGATTGCGCTCTTGCTGGGCGTGACAATTGGGGTGCTGCGCACCTTGCCAAGCCGCACCGGTCGCCTGATTGGCAACGCGTATGTTGAGTTCTTTCGCAACATACCGTTGCTCGTGCAATTGTTCTTATGGTATTTCGTTGTGCCTGAGCTAGTCCCCGAGCGTTTCGGTGACTGGCTTAAGCAATTACCTAACGCCGCGTTTTATAACGGGGTGTTAGGAGTAGGTTTGTTTATGTCGGCGCGTGTCGCCGAG
This sequence comes from Alcaligenaceae bacterium, assembly GCA_013205565.1. Taxonomy (GTDB): domain Bacteria; phylum Pseudomonadota; class Gammaproteobacteria; order Burkholderiales; family Burkholderiaceae_B; genus Zwartia. The sequence goes on from JABMMM010000218.1 coordinate 17,753, forward strand.
CAGGTTCGTACCGGGATTGAGTCGTTGCCAGTGGGGCAGCGAATGGCGAGCACAGCGCTGGGCATGACAACCGCGCAAACCTATCGGTATGTCTTAATGCCCATGGTGTTTCGGATTATTTTTCCGCCACTGACCTCTGAGTTATTGAACACCATTAAAAATACTTCGGTGGCCTTAACGATTGGCTTAATGGAGCTCACCGCTCGCGCGCGTTCGATGCAAGAATTTTCGTTTCAAGTCTTTGAGGCTTTTACTGTGGCGACCTTGTTGTATCTGTTGACGAATATGATTGTCACGATACTGATGCGTCGTCTTGAAAAGTCAATCGCCGTACCAGGCTACCTTGGTACGTCGGCCAACGTGGTCGTTCACTAAAGGCGCGCCATGTTTAGTCAGTTTGATTTTGATGTGATCGCGCGTAGCTGGCCGTATCTGTTTAAAGATGGGATGTCGTTCACCTTGATGCTGACCGGTCTGGCAACAGGGGCTGGCATCGTCTTAGGCACGATACTGGCGCTGATGCGCTTATCAAAATTTGTGGTGCTGCAACGCATCGCCACGACTTATGTCAATATTGTTCGTTCGCTACCGTTAGTCTTGGTGATCTTTTGGTTTTATTTTTTGCTGCCCTACATTGGGCAGTGGGTGTTGGGCTCTGAACGGCCGATGGCTGTTGGGGCATTCATGTCGGCGCTGGTGACATTTTCGTTATTTGAAGCGGCTTACTTTTCAGAAATTATGCGGGCAGGTATTCAGGCGGTGCCGAGTGGTCAGTTTGCTGCGGCGCAGGCGCTTGGTATGCGTTATCACCAAGTGATGGGTTATATCGTGTTGCCTCAGGCCTTCAGGGCGATGACACCTCTGTTGCTCACGCAGTCGATTATTTTGTTTCAAGACACTTCGTTGGTCTATGTGCTGTCGCTCACCGACTTCTTAGGCGCGGCTAGCAAGGTGGCTCAGCGTGATGGCCGCTTGGTCGAGATGTATATCTTCGCGGCGCTTGTGTACTTTATGATTTCGTTTGGCGCTTCGATGCTGGTCAAGCGTTTGCAGGCAAAGATTGCCGTTCGTTGATTATTTAGCCAAATCAAACCAAGGCGAAGCGCGGTCGTGGCTCGCGGCAAGCTTAACCAACATGCCTGTTGTTAACGGTAAAGGCTGATCAAAACGATAAATCGTTCGTTGCCAAGCTGTGGTTGAGCGAATATCTGTTGGGGGGTTTTCCCAGATGGTGGTGGCATCGAGCTCGATGCGAATCCATTGCACCACGCCGTAACAAAGGCCCTTTGCTGTGGCGGTAAGTTCTAAAATCTTGTCTTCGGCAGGATATGAATCCTGCTTCATAAAGTCAAAACGAAACGCATCTACTGGCGTGCTCATTGGAACAAGTGCAATATCTTCGCGATAGAACGGGATCTTTTTCGAGGCAATTGCATTGAAGCCCGACAGGTCAAAGCCATGGCTACTTTCAACTCGCAGATACTGACCAGCCGCTTCGCCACCCATTAACGCGATCATGATGCTAGCCGCGCGCGGCACAATGAGGGCCTCGGGTTTGAGTAGACGTTTTTTTGCGTCTTCGATGGCCGGTAGTACATGTTCACCAATGATGGCGCTATCAAAAATCTCGTGAATCAGTACATCGGCTTTTTCAGGTAAGTCTTTGCCAAGTTCAACGTCGTACGATATTTTTGACAGGATTGTGACGCTATCCGCAAAGCCGTTGGCCTTAACAATTGAGGTGGCGGTTTTTGCGACTAAGGGCTCGGCCTCGCAGGCAACGACTTGCGTGGCCCCAAGCTTAGCCGCCATCATCGACAACAAGCCCGATCCCGCACCAATCTCTAAAACGAGTTTTCCGGGTTTCACTGCTGTTTTGATGCCCTCGTAGTAGGCATCATTGCGGTGTGCCTCGTTCATCATCGGAACATGCCAAAGAGGCACCATCTTGCTGGTGGCCCAAGCCGAACCGAGCTTGGCAACCAACAAATTGGGCGAGACTTCAAGAGCCTTATTAAACAGCTCGAGTGCCTCGGTGCCGCGATTCAGTGCGACCAATAAGCCAGACGCGTGTTTAAGAGCTTGCTCGTGATCAGGCTTGATCGTTAAGGCTGCACGGTAGTCGGTTAAAGCCTCTTGCGCTTGGCCCATGGCATCTAAGATCTCAGCGCGGGCAAGCAACGCAGGTAGTAAGTGTTGGGCAAGACTAAGTGCTTTAGTCAAAGATTCTAAGGCTTGTGGCGCTTGTTTAAGCGCTTGTTGGGCTAAGCCCATGCCAAGGTATGAAGCCGCGTTGGGCTCGCATTGGTTGGCGTTTTTATATTGATGGATCGCGGCGGTGTAGTCGCCCGCAGCCCTTAAGGCATCAGCCTTAATCAACCAGGGGCGAAACGAGGTGGGTGTGATCTTAATAGCCCGTTCGGCTGCGGCAATGGCTGGTTGGTATTGACCAAGTTGTTGATGACATTCAGCAAGATTGACCCAGCCTTCAATCGCGTTGGGGTGTGCTTTGGTGTACGTTGTGTAAACCTCGACAGCGGCGTCAAGGTGCTGCAATTCTCGTTCGCAGACGGCCAGATTAAAAAGTGCATCCCCATCGTTTGGACGCAAGGCGAGTACGGCTTGATAGCCTGTTTTTGCCTCGCTAAAGTTACCAAGGACCACGTACATCAAGGCCAATAGCCGTTTGGGCTCAAGGTTGGTGGGTTCGGCCGCGCAAAGTTGAGCGCAAGCTTGAATCGCCTCTACACGTTGGCCTTGCTTGAAGGCATTTTTAATCGAATCGATGGTTTTCATTATTCTCAGTCGCAAACACACGCGAAACTAGCTTTGGAAGGTGGCACATTTCAGGAAGAGTGACGCCAGAGCAATCAATCAAGATGAGAGATACGCACCGCAGAGTAAAATTATAGGTGTAAACCAGAGGCGTCTGGCTCCAGTGGTTCAGTACTTTGCTAGTGTTTGAAACTCCAGCTCGTTTTTCAGCGTGATGGTTAGGTGCGGCACGGCGAGCGTGGCAGGCGCTTTATGGATAATAGCTAATAAAATCAAAGCGTTTTCGGCTCTGATCCGTGTCACAATGCAGGGGCTAAGCAGAGCGGCTACGACTCGAACTTAAGTACTAGGAACCTTTATGTCAGAACAAATGATTGCGATTGAAGATGTCTCTAAATGGTATGGCAGCTTCAATGTCTTGAAGCACTGCACCACCCAAGTCAATCGTGGTGAGGTCGTAGTGGTTTGTGGCCCCTCGGGTTCGGGCAAATCGACCCTGATCAAATGCGTCAACGCGCTTGAGCCGTTTCAGCAAGGCAAGCTCACTATTAATGGCGTGGCGTTACATGATCCTAAAACCGATCTGCCCAAGCTGCGCAGTCAGGTCGGCATGGTGTTTCAACATTTTGAATTGTTTCCGCACCTGAGTGTCACTGAAAACCTGACCTTGGCACAAATCAAGGTGTTGGGTCGCAGCCCCGCAGAGGCCTTAGAACGCGGCTTGAAGATGCTGGATCGCGTTGACCTGACCGCACACAAAGACAAGCATCCGGGCCAGTTGTCTGGCGGTCAGCAGCAACGCGTGGCCATCGCGCGTGCGCTGAGTATGGATCCTGTGGTGATGTTGTTTGATGAACCGACCTCTGCGCTCGACCCAGAAATGGTGGGTGAAGTATTGGATGTGATGGTGACTTTAGCCAAAGAGGGCATGACCATGATGGTGGTGACTCACGAAATGGGTTTTGCCCGCAAAGTGGCGCATCGCGTGGTTTTCATGGATGAGGGCGAGATCGTTGAAGATGCCACCAAAGAGGCTTTCTTTACCGAAGCAAAGAGCGAGCGTGCGCAGCAATTTTTGTCGAAGATTTTGCAACACTAATTTTTGTTGCGTCATGCCCATGCCGCCAGCGTGTTGGGCTTAGATGCTAGGCCCCCGCTGTTACAGCCTTTTTCTTGACCGCAACATTGCGAATCGCCCATACTGCGGCGGCTGCGGCGATTAAGAGGCCACCGCCGATTAGGGGCCGGCTGGCTAACCAAGCGACTGCGATTGTGACAAGCGTGATGGGAATGGCTAAGCCCAGAGCAACTAAAAAGGTGCCGACGCCGACCAAACTTTCTAAGAAAGGCAAAAAGGCGACAAGCATTGTGAGCGGGCCCATGATGAGGATGAAGCCAAGCAGTAACAACAGAAAGCCACCAATGCGACAAGCCCAGGTAATCAGTTTTTCAGTCGAGGCCTGATCGGCGAACAGTTTTTGAACGCTGACCACGCCAGGTTCAATTAGTGCAATCTTGTAATCATTTTTTGCGTCTTGATAGGTGGTCAAGGTGCTGTTGTTTTGTTGCGCAGCGATTGAATAGGTTTGTGCGGCAATCGCGCGATAGGTCACACGTACATCGCCTAGTGCGGGTTGATCTGAGTTTGCACCTTTATAAAGCATATTGCCTTGAACTCGGTAGCCTGCAGGTGCCTGGGTGAGCGTTTCAAC
>JABMMM010000219.1 GCA_013205565.1 Alcaligenaceae bacterium
ACGCCCGTCTTTACTGCCAAACAAACTGTGCGAATCTTGACCAAATTCGCCGTAAGCTACGAGCTGTGCTTGCGGATTAACCTTGCTGTAATAGGCAAATATCTGTGAATACACCTCTTTCGTGAAGAAGCTATCGTTGTCGCCGTAAAGCCAAAGCGAAGGTATTTTGGTGTCTCGTGCGTAATTGGCTGCAGCCCTTGCTAAAGTTAGCTGCCAACCGATGCAATCAGGCTGTCGCAAGCCGCCAGCAAAATTGACCAATCCCTTGACTGAGGGATCTGGCTTTGCCGCGCCATACGCCAGCGTGGTCCAGCCACCGTGCGATTGCCCGACTATTAAGGTTTGAGTGCGCTCAACATAGCTTAGCGTATGTGCATAGGCGACCGTGACAGCAACGTCCTCGGCCTGAATAATCCCATTAGATTCAACATTGCAGCCACCCCCGACGTAGCCACCCGTTGATTTAGAAAAGCCCGTGCGCATCGGTACAAAGACCACATACCCACGCTCAACGAAATACCGCGCCGCCCAGCCGGGGGTGTAGCGTGGTTGCAGCCCAGGTGCACCCGGTGCCTTACCATGATTAATCACCACCAACGGAAAAGGTCCGGGCCCTGGCGGCTTGTAAACGGTTGTCTCAAGCTCAAGCGTCCATAAAGGTATTTTTTTGGGGATAAAAATAACTTCGACCGGCAAGGCGATTTGTTGGGCGATGGCGGCTGTCGTGCTAGCCGCGCACAGACATAAACAGAGGCCCCGCAGAAGACGTTGAAATGACCGGCGAGAGTCAGCGCTTAGCCGGAGTTTGAGTAACAGACGAAACCAACAGTGAATTCGCATGAATAAACATCCTTGATTTTTGCTAGGCCGACTGCTACAAGAGTCGCTACAGGACTAAACAATACAACAATCAGACAGGATCGACCAGAAATGTATCCCGCCCCACCCGTCAGAAAAACTGAAGTCTTTGCACGTATCCCTGATAAGTATCGTCGGCCTGGTCAGATCAGTGCTGAACGCGTCGCTGCCGGCAAAAGCAGCCCTCACACCGATTGCTTTATTGAAGGGCCGTCGTTCGACAAAGCGGGCAATCTGTATTTGGTGGATATCGCCTTTGGACGAGTCTTTAAGGTTAAACCCTCGGGTGACATTGATGTCATTGCCGAATGGGATGGCGAACCCAATGGTTTAAAAATCCATCAAGATGGTCGGATCTTTATTGCCGACCATAAATGTGGCCTGTTGTTGCTTGACCCAGAACGCGGGAGTGTCTCGACCGTCGCACAACGCTACATGACAGAAAACTTCAAAGGCCTGAATGACTTGTACATCGCTCGCAATGGCGATATCTACTTTACCGATCAAGGTCAAAGTGCGATTCAAGATCCTAGCGGGCGGGTATACAGGCGTGATGCCTCAGGCCACACCGTACGCCTGTTAGATAACATCCCAAGCCCTAACGGCATTGTGATGAGCCCCAACGAAAAAACACTTTATGTTGCCGCTACACGCGGTAACTGTGTGTGGCGCGCGAATCTGCTGCCAGACGGAACGAGCTTGGTACGACCGGGCATTTTCGTACAAATGTCTGGCGGCTCGGGCCCCGACGGCATGGCCGTTGACCAGGCAGGCAACCTTGTTGTTGCACACGCCGGTGGCGGCATCGTGTGGGTGTTCTCACCCTTAGGTCAACCCATCTGGCGCATTGACTCCTGCCAACACGCCCACACCACCAACGTGGCCTATGGCGGCCCACAAAATCGTCACCTGTACATTACTGAATCTGAAAGCGGCTGCGTGCTCGTCACCGAGATGGACATCCCGGGGCAACCCATGCATTCACATACTTAAGAACGATTTACGCTGCAAATTCGCGATAAAGCAATCGAAACGTCACGCCGATGAGCTCAAACGTTGGCTAACAAAAATTTAATCCAGACAACTCCAACCATGTCACGTTATTTGCTCGCTTTGGCTTGTGAAGGGATCGCCTTTGCCGCCCAGGCGCAACCCATTCATGACCGCTGGCTTGGCCGATGGCAGGTGGCGTGCGCGCTGGCGCAAAAAATGCACACCAATTGCTGGCCTCAGCGCGCGCGCACCGCGGCATCGATCAGCTGACGCGCGATACTGACCGGATCAGGCACCAACGGCAACGCATCGCGCGCAAACCACCCCGCGTCTTCGATTTCGGTTGGGTCTGGGGTGATTTCGCCGCCAGCATAGTCGGCAAAATATGCCACCATCAGTGAGTTAGGAAAGGGCCATGGCTGGCTCGTAAAATAACGCAAATTGGTGATTTCAAGGCCGACTTCTTCGCGCACTTCGCGCACCGCGCACTCTTCAAGCGTTTCGCCGGGCTCAACAAAGCCCGCCAAGGCGCTGAACATACCAGGTTTGAAATGCGGGCTGCGCGCCAGCAATAAATCATTGCCGCGTTCGATCAAGACCATCACTGCAGGTGAAATGCGCGGATAAACAGACAACTTACAGGCCGGGCAATCCATCGAAAATTCGGTCTTTTTAGCCACCGTCGGCGTACCGCAATAACCACAGAAGCGGTGGTTTTTTTGCCAGTCGATTAGCTGCGTGGCGCGCCCAGCCAAGGCAAACAGCTCGGCACCAGCCAAGGCGTGCAAGCTACGTACGGGGCGCAGTTCACCCTCGATGTGAGCGGGGATCTCGTTAACCTCGATCGTACGGCATGGAATACCCTGCCAATGCCCCACAAGCAAGGAGTTTTCAGGGTTACCGAAATCAGCCGCATAGCCTCTGGGGAACACATGCCCATCGCTCGTGTCTTTTGCGGTCAACATCTGGTTGTCGCAACGAATTAGCCAGTAGCTCAACTCACTCATAGGGATTCCTGAAAAATAGTTAGTCTTTTTATTATGGTGCAATGCCGTAATTGTATGCCTTTGGCCAACACCATCAAAACCGCCCTCGAATCACCACCCGCGACGTCTCAAAACTAGTTTTCGCCAGATTAATGCCGCCATCTTGGGCGCCCTATGACTCGGTCGGTTATTCTCCAACCTCAACTATTTTTGGCAAGATTCCATGCAAACCGAAAGCTTTATCCCCGGCAAAGACGTCTCACTCGAGTCCACCATCGCCACGATGCAGGCAAAACTTGCCGCACGAGGTTTTAGGCTGGATGAATCGTCATGGCTCAACCCGGTTCAGGCGATTTGGTCGGTTCACGTCAAAGACCAAGACTGCCCCATGCTGTTTGCCAATGGCAAAGGCGCCACCATGCTTGCCGCCCGGGCCAGTGCCTTAGGTGAGTTTTTTGAACGCTTGGGTACCCATTATTTTTGGACACACTTTCATTTGGGCGAAACCCGCGCAAACAAAAGCTTTGTGCACTATCCACAAGAGCGCTGGTTTGACCTGACCGAAGACGGCACTTGGCCCGCCGAACTGCTCAACCCAACCTTACAAGCGTTTTATAACCCCGACAGCGATATCGATAGCGAAGTGCTGGTTGATTTGAATTCAGGCAACGTTGACCGCGGCATTTGCGCCCTGCCCTACACACGCCTCGGCGACGGCGCCTTGACCTGGTTTCCAGTCAACATCATCGGCAACCTCTACGTCAGTAACGGCATGGCCGCCGGCAACACCCCAAACGAAGCGCGCGCGCAGGCCTTATCTGAAATCTTTGAGCGCTACATCAAATACCGAATTATCAGTGAGGGCCTTTGCCTGCCTGAAGTCCCCGATGACGTGATTGCGCGTTACCCCGGCATCCAAGCTGGCATCAAGGGGTTGCGCGACGCCGGCTTCGGCATCTTGGTCAAAGACGCCTCGTTGGGTGGCAAATACCCCGTCATGAACGTCACCTTGATTCATCCAAAAGACCAAGGCGTGTTTGCAAGCTTTGGCGCACACCTGCGTTTTGAAATTGCGCTTGAACGCGCGCTCACTGAGTTGTTGCAAGGCCGCGCACTCGACGCGCTCGAGAATTTTCCTGAGCCCGGCTTTGATATGGATGAGATCACCGCGGTGGCCAATCTTGAAATTCACTTCGTAGATTCAAGCGGCGTGCTTTCGTGGGATTTTATGGGCGATGAGCCAGACTACGATTTTGTCGACTGGAACTTCAGCACCACCACCGAGCAAGACTATCAATGGTTATGCGACGCTGTGCACGCAGAGGGGTTCGAGCTTTATATTTCAGATTTTTCTGAACAAGGTGCCTACGCTTGTCGGATCTTGGTGCCAGGTATGTCAGAGATCTACCCCGTGGGTGACCTTGACTGGGAGAACAACAGCATCGGCAATCAAATTCGCCCACAGTTGGTTAGGCTGAATGACTTGTCTGATGAGGAGTGCACTGAACTGCTAGCAGATTTACAAACCTTGAACTTAAACGACGAGCGCCCCTTATGGGAGATCTTGGGCTTAGCCACTCCCAACGGCTCAACCTGGAAAGAATTACGCATTGGAGAACTAAAAACCTTGCTCGCGCTTGCGATCAACGACATCGACGCCGCCCTTGAAGGTTGCGACTGGATTCATCACTACAAACAAATGAACCCCGCGCGCCGCTTGGTGTATCGCTGCGTTGAAACAGTGCTTAACCTTGACGACGCTGAACCTTATCTGCATTCGCTAAGTTTGATGTTTGGTGCAGAGACTTTGCGCCAAGCGCAGGCATTGATTTCGGGAGACGAGCGCTTTTTTGGCTTGGATACCTTGGGCGTGGATATGCAAGGCAGCCCGATGCATAGCAACTTGCTTGCGGCTTATGACAAGCTGTTCAAGGAATAGGTTTAGCCTGAACAGTTAGCCGGCCACCCTCTCGCAAAGGCGCCAACATCCCTTTTAAGCCGTTATGGTCGATCTCTTGCATCAATTGCAAGAGACGCCCGATCTCGCCCTCAGGAAAGCCCTCGCGCGCAAACCAGTTCAGGTAATTGCCAGGCAAATCGGCTAAAAGCTTACCCTGATGCTTGCCAAAGGGCATCTTCCAAGTGACTAATTTTTCTAGATCCTGGGGCTGCATCCTGTGCTCAAACGCCTCTAAGACTCGATATTGCATTATGCTTGAGTGATTCTGATTTTTGGATGGTTTCATGACAAAGGCCACACTTCACCTCTCGATTCCAGTCAGTGATATCGCTGCCTCAGTGACTTTTTATCAAGACCTGTTAGGTTGCCGCGTGACGCGCGTGATCGCTGATCGCGCTGACATTGATTTTTATGGCCATCACCTTGTCGCTCAGTTGTCGCCTTTTGAGGCCTCGCACAAGTCGGTCAACATCGGAAAAAATCCATATCCTTTAAGACACTTTGGCGTGATTGTGCAAAGCGACGTGTATCAAAAAATGCTCTCGGCCCTCCGCGCTGCCAACACGCCTTTTGCCATGGAGCCCGATCATATTTTTATCGGCACCCCACGAGAGCAACATGTATTTTTAGTGTTAGACCCGTCAGGCAACGCCGTCGAAGTCAAAGGCATGGTCAAACCCGAACAAGTTTTTTCTGAAGCTTAAATTAAGAAATTTCCTGGAGACACTAGTGTCCGGTTAAACCGGGTAAATTTTCAGTAAGAGCCAGTATTGGCGCGGCTTTACAGCCGATTTTATTTGGTGCCGACTTGAATACAAATTCTTCATTTTTGGGTAATTTCCTAGGGGTTAGCCTCTGGGGGATTTCTCATGTATGTCGGCAAGACGCTGTTTGCGCAGATTATGGAGTTCGTGCCGTGGACGAGCTTTGGTCGGATCGTCGATCGTTACGGCGGCAACTCGGGCGTTCGCCGTTTGAGCTGTGCAGAACAGTTTCGTGTGATGGCGTTTGCGCAACTGACGTGGCGCGAGAGCCTGCGCGACATCGAGGTAACGCTTGGCGCCAATGCGAACAAACTGTACGCGATGGGCTTGCGCAACACGGTACGTCGCTCTACGTTGGCCGACGCCAACGAGTCGCGCGACTGGCACATTTGGGCCGACGTAGCCGCCTTGTTGATCAAGCGCGCACGCAAACTGTACAGCGACACCGACCTGGTCAGCTTGGATCTGAAGAACGCGGTTTATGCGTTGGACGCAACGACGATCGACCTTTGTTTGAGCCTGTTCGATTGGGCCCCATTTCGCAAAGCCAAGGCTGCAATCAAGCTGCACACGTTGTTGGATCTGCGTGGCGCAATCCCAGCGTTTATCCATATCAGCGACGGCAAGATGCACGAAGTCAACGTGCTCGACTTCTTGCCGATCGAGCCAGGCGCGTTCTACGTCATGGATCGCGGGTATCTGGATTTCAAACGACTCTACGCGATGAATCTGAATGGGGCATTCTTTGTCACCCGCGCCAAGACGAACATGAATGCCAAACGAGTCTACTCTCAACGCACCGACAGAAGCTCGGGCGTCATCTGCGATCAGTCGGTGCAGCTCAAAGGATTTTATGCCACACAACATTATCCAGAGAATCTGCGCCGCATTCGCTTCAAAGACCCCGAGACAGGAAAGACCCTCATATTCTTGACCAACAATTTTGTTCTGCCACCGCTGACAATCGCTGCGCTTTACAAGAATCGTTGGCAAGTCGAATTGTTCTTCAAGTGG
>JABMMM010000220.1 GCA_013205565.1 Alcaligenaceae bacterium
AGTCTTGCGTTAACAGGATATGCGTTGGCGATTGGAACCGGAGTGCCCGGGCACTTTAGATTTCCGCGGGTGAAAATTACGGGTGAATATGGCCATGTCGGGCTTGGCCGTCGCTTTCGACACGATGCTGGTTTAGCGGCTGCAGATTTATCTGTTGCGCTTGACGCGCTATGGCAGCAGTGGGAAAGCGCTGGGCGCTTAATGGCCTGTACCTTCGGCGAGTTTCATACGAATCCTGCGCGCCACGGCATGACAATCGTACCGGGTGAGTTTCAGTTTAGTTTGGATGTCAGAGCCTACGACGATGCGGATGTTGCAGAATTAGAGCAAGCACTCATGGCGATGGTTGATCAAATTGAAAAAAAACGTGGCGTGAAATTTGATTTCGGCGTGCGTGCTTTGTCAAAAGTCGCCAAAGCAGATCCCGAGATCACCCAACAATTGCGTGACTGCGCAATGCATTTAGACATGAATGCCTGCGACTTGCCTAGCCCCGCTTCACACGACTCGGCAGCGTTTTGTGCGGCCGGCATACCCTTTGGTTTTGTGTTCATTCGCAATCCAAATGGTAGCCATCACCCTGACGAAGCGATGTCGATTGATGATTTTTTGCAGGGCACGGCCGTGCTCACTCAATGGTTAGCAACACATGTTGGTGCTAGTTCTTGAGTTTGTAACCGGTCTTAAATATCCAGGCAATGACTGCCACGCAGAGACTTAAAAAAATCATCATCATTGCGACGCTCAACTCTAAGCTCACATCGCCGGCATCATAAAAACTCCAGCGAAAGCCACTAATGAGGTAAACAATGGGATTGAGCAAGGCGACGTTTTGCCAAAAGGGTGGCAATAACTCAAGCGAGTAAAAACTACCCCCTAAAAAAGTTAAAGGTGTAATGATCAGCAGGGGCACAACTTGTAGCTTTTCAAAACTATCAGCCCATATGCCAATAATGAAGCCCAGCAAGCTAAAGGTGATCGAGGTGCCAATTAAAAAAAACAGCATCCAAAACGGATGTGCGATACGCAAGGGTACGAATAGCGTTGCGGTGGCCAAAATAATTAAACCAAGAAACATGGATTTGACACTGGCAGCACCCACGTAGCTTAAAACAATTTCAAAGTGAGAGATCGGTGCCGAAAGCAATTCATAGATCGTGCCCGTAAATTTTGGAAAATAAATTCCGAACGACGCATTTGAAATACTCTGCGTTAACAGCGATAGCATGATCAACCCTGGCACGATGAACGAGCCATAGCTCACCCCGTCTATATCAGTCATGCGCGATCCGATGGCTGCGCCAAACACAACAAAATACAAACACGTTGAGATGACAGGCGCGATGACGCTTTGCATCAGGGTGCGTCGTGTTCGAGACAACTCAAAATTAAAGATGGCTTTGATGGCGTGGATATTTAAATGCATGATCAGTCAACTTTATGGGTGGTGAGGCTCACGAAAATATCTTCAAGTGAGCTTTCGTTCGTGTGCAAGTCTTTGAAATGGATCTCTGCTTGATTAAGTCGCGACAGTAACTCTGTGATCCCAAATTCGTCACTTGTGACATCGTAGGTGTAAATCAGCTCATGCCCATCGCTTGCGATTAATAAGTCGAAGCGGCTGAGCTCGGCGGGGATTGCGTTTAGCGGAGTCGTTAATTGCAACACCAATTCTTTTTTACCTAGTTTTTTCATTAACTGGCTAGTCTCTTCAACTAAAAGAATTTCGCCTTTAGTGATGATGCCAATGCGACCGGCCATTTCCTCGGCCTCTTCGATGTAGTGGGTGGTCAAAATAATAGTGACGCCCGTTTGTTGCAAGGCCTTTACCAACTGCCACATGTCGCGCCTTAAACTCACGTCAACGCCCGCCGTGGGTTCATCCAGAAATAACACTTGGGGCTCATGCGAAAGCGCTTTTGCAATCATGACCCGACGCTTCATTCCGCCTGACAATTGAATAATTTTGTTATCTTTTTTATCCCAAAGTGATAAGTCTTTGAGAATTTTTTCGATCCAAGCAGGGTTAGCGGCTTTGCCGAACAGACCACGGCTAAAGCTGACGGTGTTCCAAACGGTTTCAAACATATCCGTTGAAATTTCTTGGGGCACAAGGCCAACGCGCGCCCGAGCTTGTCGGTAATCTTTAAGATGATCAAAGCCATCGATGGTGATCGTACCCGTACTGGGCGTCACGATGCCGCAGATCATGTTGATCAACGTTGTTTTGCCAGCGCCGTTTGGGCCAAGCAAGGCAAAAATTTCTCCTTGCCTGACTTCAAGATTGATGTTTGTTAAAGCGCTAAAACCTGTGGCGTAAGTCTTTGA
>JABMMM010000221.1 GCA_013205565.1 Alcaligenaceae bacterium
CCCTCTGAAGCCGACGCGCCTAGCAGGCCTCCCCAGATTGAAATGCGCCAGGCCTGTAAGCAACGCACCCAGGCCTCGTAATGAAATATCATCATCCACCCGGCCAGCATCAGTGTTTGCACACCCAAGCCACAAGCGAGTGTCAACGACGCTCGCATTAAAAAGTGGCCATCACCTAGCGCTAAAATCCCACCTCTGAAGGTCACCGCGGCAATCGCGAAACACGCGCCTGCCAACAATCCCAACGCCGCAGGCTGCCACGCAGAACCGCCCTCAGAGCCACTAGTCGGCTTTTTAGCCATGATGGTGACGCCCGTCGTTGCCACAATAATTGCAGCCATGGCTAGCCAGGAAATCGTATCGCCCAGTACAACCAAACCAAATACAGCCACCTGTACGGGTTCGGTTTTAGTCCAAGCCGTGACCACCACAAACGCTCGCTGACGCATGGCAGCGAGCATCAAGGCGGTCGCGGCAATTTGAGATACGGCACCCGCGGCCACAAACAAGCCAAACGTCAGATCCATCGAGGGAAACACAGACCCCGTTGCAACGAACGCAATTGCAGCGAACAGCGCAGCAAACGGAAAGCCGTACAGAAATCTGACTTGTGTTGCGCCCAGAGTACCCAGTTTTTCAGTCAGGCTGCGCTGGATGGCGTTGCGTCCCGCTTGGGCAGCAGCGGCAAAAATTGAAGCGGGAATCCATAACCAAGTCCAATCGTGCACAAGAATCTCCGGTAGGGGGTTTAGCGACTGACGCAGACGTCAGTTGGCTTGTAGTGTCAGCACGACGCTCGTGTGCTCAGGCGGCAACACTTTGCCTGCAGCATCAACGACCGCCCGCGTGCTGCAACAATAGCGTTACGGTTGCGGGATCAAGCAAAATGCCATTAGCGCGTTGATACGCCATTTTTTTCAGTTCGATTTCACCTGGCACGATCACCGGTCGACTTGCATCTACGGCCGGACTGTCGTGCAAAATCGCAGCAAAATCAAGCATCCGCTCTGACAGCCACTGCGCCGAACCCAATAGACGCGTATCAATCAGAATAAAAAAGTGCCCCAAGTTTTGTGGCTCGTCAGGGGCGTCAACCCAAGACTTAACATGCGTCAGGTAAGACGCGTTAGACAAAAGCCCAGCAAACATATCCACCAACAAGGCCAGGCCATACCCCTTATGCCCACCGACCGGCAACAAAAAACCCTCGAGTGCTGCTTTGGGATCCGTGGTGGGCCGCCCCTTGTCGTCAGTCGCCCACGTATCCGGAATCGACTCGCCGCGCTTAAATGCATTGCGCACCTTGGCCCGTGCGACCACGCTCATCGCCATATCCAGTAAAAAAGGCGACCCACCCGGATTCGGCACACCAAAACCAAGTGGGCTGTTGCCCAGCCTGGCATCACTGCCCCCCCAAGGCGCAATCGTCGTCGTGGCGTTACTGCCGATCACACTCGCAAAGCCTTCTTCTGCCGCGATCAGTGAATAGGGCGAGATCGGCCCAAAATGGTTACTGCCACGCGCAAACGCCATCCCAATGCCACACTGACGCGCCGCCTCCATCGCCGCACGCAACGCGTGCATACCGACCAGCGGCCCCACACCATTGTCGCCGTCTACCAAACGCAGCGCCGGCGCCGGCGTTTGCACGGTGATATTCGGCCGAGCCTTAATACCCTTGACCAACAACCGCTCGCCATACGACTCAATACGCGACAACCCATGCGTACTTAAGCCAAAAAGATCCGCTAACACCAGTACCTTGGCAACATCCGCCGCATCGACCTCAGTGAGCCCCAGCCCCTGAAATGCACGGGTTGCTAAGCCTGTGAGATCTGCTTCAGACCAGTGTGATTGAAAAGCCCGCTCTTGATTCATGTTGCTGAGAAATCCTATTGATCGATATATGAGAACAGTAGCGAGCGTCCCTCGCGCCTGAGGCGCGCCGTTCAAGCGAGGGCTGCAATAGGCTCGTGGCCAACTGCTGACATACTAATCGTTCTCTCGCGAACGGCAAAATGACGCAAACACTCACGCGACGATGGCAACAAAGAAAGGTGTGATGGCAACGCGCTTTGACGCTAATATGTTGCTAAAACCAAAAGGAAACCATCATGCCAAATACTGAAGCCGTCGCAGTAAACGCTGATGTTAAACAGGCCATACTTAACTGGTTACGTGCCCACGAACAAGAGATGTTCGCCCTGCTCGAACAAGTCGTCAATATTGACAGCGGCAGTTACAACAAAGCGGGCGTTGATCAAGTCGGTGCGATCTTTCGTGCGCATCTCGAGAAGGCTGGCATCGCCACAAAGGTACATCCCAATGCCAAACATGGGGACTGTCTCGTGGCCGAGGTTCCCGGCACGACTGGGCCTGGGGCATCTCACGTGCTGCTGATGGGGCACATGGATACTGTTTTTCCGGATGGCACGGCGGCACAACGTCCGTATCGCGCTGAGGATGGTGTCGCCTATGGTGCAGGCGTGGCTGATATGAAAGCAGGCCTGGTGATGAACACCTTTGTGGCGCGCGCCTTTTATGCCTGCGGCGGCAATCATTTGCCCATTAAAGTGCTCTATACCGGCGACGAAGAGATAGCCTCCCCCGCTTCGCGCGAGCTCATACTAAAAATGGCCAAAGGCGCTGCCACCGTATTGAACGCCGAGCCTGGCCGACCAACCGGCAACGTTGTCACGTCTCGGAAGGGCGCATTTTTTATCGACTTCGAAGTGGATGGCGTGGCAGCGCACTCAGGCGTCAATCACGACAAAGGCGCCAGCGCGATCGAGGCCTTAGCCCGAAAAATCACTGCGCTGCATCAACTCACCGACCGTGCTGCCGGTATCACCGCCAATGTCGGAACGATTAAAGGGGGCATGTCAGTCAATACCGTGGCCCCCCACGCCTCGGGCCAATTAGATGTGCGGTTTCCTGGTGACGTGGATCATGAGAGTTTGCATCAACGCATCAAAGACATTATCGAAGAAGAGGCGCTGCCCTGCACCTGCGGACGCATCACTCATCAAGGGACTTTTCTCCCTTTATTCGAGACGAATGCCAGTCGCGACCTGTTGGCCGACTATCGAATGTCTGCCGAAGAACTTGGCGTTCAAGTCAAAGGCGAATTCACCGGCGGCTCAGCAGACAGCGGACTCACCGCGTCAGTCGGAGCCCCCACCCTATGCGCAACAGGCCCCGTCGGCGGCCAGGTTCATACCGCTAACGAATACTGCCGAATCGATACCCTAGTGCTCAGAGCACAGGCCGTTGCACTCACTATCCTAGCCCGCGACACTCAGTAACAAGCGCAAGCGTAAACGACCCACCGCACCAATCCACCCCAGCGCTTGAGCCGCCCCAGAGTGGTGTATTTTGCTCAGCACAAATACCCACGCAGGGACGGTTCAAGCGCGTGCGTAAGAAAAGGCTGTTCAAGCGCGTGCGCATAAAGAGAACGAAACACGCATAAAAAAATCCAGACCGAAGCCTGGATTTTTTATCAAACATAAGTGCCCGAGCCGAAGCTCAGGCCATGTGCAACTGAGCTTAGAAACCGCCCATGCCGCCCATTCCACCCATGCCGCCCATATCACCACCACCCATACCGCCGCCAGCTGGCTTGTCTTCAGCCAGTTCGCAGACAGCCGCTTCAGTTGTCAGCAACAAGCTGGCAACCGACGCTGCATTTTGCAATGCAGTGCGAGTGACTTTAGTTGGATCCAATACGCCTTGCTCGACCAGGTCACCGTATTCACCAGTGGCGGCGTTAAAGCCGTAGTTACCTGAGCCGTTTGCAACTTCGTTGACCACAACGCTTGGCTCGTGACCAGCGTTTGCAACGATGATGCGCAGAGGCTCTTCGATGGCGCGCAACACAAGCTTGATGCCTGCGTCTTGGTCAGCGTTGTCACCTTTAAGCTGCGACACGACAGCGCGTGTACGAATCAACGCAACGCCACCGCCAGGAACAATACCTTCTTCGACCGCAGCGCGTGTGGCATGCAAAGCATCTTCAACGCGAGCTTTCTTTTCTTTCATTTCG
>JABMMM010000222.1 GCA_013205565.1 Alcaligenaceae bacterium
GACAACGATAGCTTCTTCACGAAAGAGGTGTATTCACAGATATTTGCCTATTACAGCAAGGTTAATCCGCAAGCACAGCTCGTAGCTTACGGCGAATTTGGTCAAGATTCGCACAGTTTGTTTGGCAGTAAAGACGGGCGTGCAATTTGGGAGCCCCATCTAGAAAAATTTATGACCTTGATCCGGTTGCCGATTAAGGTTCTGTACCCACAATATAAGCCGGGAGGGTAGTGGCAGCGCTACTCTGGCTCGAGCCCATAGATGAGACGATATGAAAAACGAAGTTGAATACGGCGCGCAAGGGATCCTAGGTTTATTGGTGCCACAGGCAAACACGACAGCCGAGCCTGAGGTACAGATCATGCTGGCCCCCGACTTGGCTTTGCTGACTGGGCGCTTGACAAGCCCCGAGCCAGAGATGCGCGAGCGGCTCGAAGATTTTTTGACAAATATCGATCAATTTATTGCAAGTTTTTCGAATGCGCCCTTAGCGGGCCTGGGATTTTTGATTACTGGCTCAACTTATCACTTTGAGCATTCTGACGAAGACAGGTATTTTGAACAATTGGGCCAACGCTACGGCTATCCCATTGTCTCGGCGGGGCAGTCGATTCGCCGAGCGTTTACTGCCTTAGGTGCTAAGCGTATTGGCTTAGTGAGCCCGTATCCACAATGGCTGACCGAGCGCAGCGCAGCCTATTGGGCCCGCACCGGTGTCGAGATTGTGGGGATTGAGTCGCCGCAAGCCGTCGGTGGTTTTCATAATATTTATACGCTGCGTAATGACGCAGTGTTAGCTGCCGCCGAACGACTGCTGCCGCTCAAACCTGATCTCATCTTGTTGGCCGGTGCGGGGATGCCGACGCTGGCGCCGATTATGGCCTTAGCTGATCAGGGGGTCGTTGCGATTTCATCAAATTTTTGTATGGCTTGGCAACTGATGCAAATGCCTTCGGGCGACTTTTTAAATCCAGCGTCGCTTACACGATTGCTGCAGACCGAGGCAGCCTGGCGCGCTGCTTTCAGGTTACGCTATCCTGCGTCATGTAAGGTTTAGTCAATTCGTTTCGCGCTGCACGCACGCAGAGCCTCAGTGCCGCAGTGCCACAGTGCATTAGCAGGCCTCGCATTTTTAGTCTTGGACCCGAACAATTTGCTTTGATAAGGTGCACAAATGATGTTCAATAAACGGTTATTCTCAGGCGCGTTTGCGCTTGCCTTGGTTTCAGTTTTGAGCGTGAGTGCTGCTCAAACAATTGACGCAGCCACGCAAGCAACCTTGACCGAACTTGAGACGCGGTTTAAGGCGGCAGATAAAAATGGCGATGGCAAATTGACGCATGAAGAAGCCAAAGAGGGTATGCCTCGTGTCGCTGATGCGTTTAATCATATTGATGCCGAAAAAAAAGGCTTTGTCACGCTAGAACAGCTTAAGGCAGTTATCATTAAAAGCGGCGGTTAGCGTCTTCGCTGCGCTTGACCTGCCCCGCTGCCAGAGCGTTTGCCGCTTAAGTCCGCGCTGTTTACTGGCCTGTGAATTTCGCGGCGCGTTTTTCTTTCCAGGCGAGTGCACCTTCTTTGATATCGTTTGATTTTTCTGAGACGGCAACGGCGCGGCGAATCTCAGCTTCATCGAGTTGACCACGCGCAATCAGATTCAAGTGCTTTTTAATCCCTAGCAAAGCGAGTGGTGCCATCCCAGCAAGTTGTTCGCCCAAGGCATCCACGCGCGCGAGTAAACTCTCTGGCGCGACAATCTCGGTTAAAAAACCCATGCTCAGCATTTCGGTTGCTTCGATTTTGTCGCTGGTTAAAAATAATTTTTTGGCGTTGTTTAAGCCCATGCGCGTGACGTAGCGCACCATGCCACCCGGATAAAAATGCAGGCCGAGCTTAGTGGCCGGCATAAACATATTGGCGCTAGCCACGCCCACCCTAAAATCACAAGCCAGACTTAAGTCGGTGCCCCCGCCGTACACCCCACCATTGATCGCCGCGATTGTGACCGGCCGTGCCTGCTCGATCAAATCGATCGTATCGCCAAAGTAGGTCGAAGAAGGCGCAGTATCTGCCGCCAGCGACGAAATATCGTAGCCACTGCAAAAGTATTTTCCGTCGGCAATAAACTTTAAAACCAGCACCTCGGGTGTTGCGTTGACGGTGTCAAGATGGCTTTTGAGCACAGCGAGATCGGCCGGGCTCAGGCGGTTAGCGTAGGCGGGATTGCGCAGGCGAATGGTTGCGCTTCGCCCATTTATGCTCAGGGCAGGGGGGGTGGGTTCAGTTGAGGGGGTAGTAACAGCCATTGCGAACAGCCTTGAGAAGGTGCAGAACCTAGATTTAACACCATAATGGTCGGTGGTGCGCCGTGCCGCGCTCGGGTATGCTTATGCTTGAGGCGTTGCGTCGCGCCTTTGACATCCTCCCCGCCCTCAGTCGATGACTGCCGCTTGCGCGGAAAGGACGGGGATTCCTACGGTGCTCAGGCAAAAGCTGCCTGTGTCACTTCGGTGGGTTCCTGCTTCATCGAGTGGCCTGACTGCACCGACTCTCCACGGGCTAACAAGCGGTATCCCCGCTCTAAAATATTGATCGCGCCGACTACGTCAGCGTGATTTTCGTAGCCGCAATCGATACACAGGAATTTCGCCTGAGTCTGTCGATTCTCTTTTGACACATGGCCGCAGGCCGGACACGTTTGGCTTGTGTGCTGCGGCGGTACGGCTAGCAAGATACCACGCTGCCACGCCATCTTGTACTCCAGTTGTCGCCTGAAATCACCCCAGCCCTGATCGAGGATGGCGCGGTTTAGGCCAGACTTCTGTTTCACCCGCTTGCCGGGCTGCTCGCGATTACCCTTGGAAGACCGGGACATATTTTTGACCTGCAAATCCTCAATATATA
>JABMMM010000223.1 GCA_013205565.1 Alcaligenaceae bacterium
AAGCCGTGGTGCGGGCGGCACCCGATGGCTACACCTTGTTGCTAGCTTTTCCAGGCCCCATCGTGGTGAATCCATCGTTGTATAAAAATCTGACCTACGATCCGGTCCGTGATCTGACTCCGGTAAGTTTATTGACAAGTTATCCGTTGCTGTTGGCAGTCAATGCGCAGGTGCCTGCCAAAACACTTGCCGAATTCATCGCGTTGGCAAAACAAAAAACTGGCGGCCTAAGTTATGGCTCTGCTGGCAATGCCTCGACTGCACATTTAGCGATGGAATTGTTGATGCGGCAGGCAGACATTCAAATGGTGCACGTCCCATATAAAGGCGCTGCGCCTGCCATGACCGATTTGATCGGTGGACGTTTGGCTGTCGTGTTTGATTCGATGACCTTGGTGATGCCACAGGTCGAGGCTGGCAAGATTCGAGCCTTGGCCATCAGTAGCAAAGTACGCTCACCCGCGGCTCCAGACTTGCCGACAGTAGCCGAAAGTGGCCTGAGTAATTTTGTGGTCGAGGGATGGTATGGTGTTTTAGCACCGTCTGGTACTCCTGACGCAATTGTGAATCGATTATCAAAAGAGTTCACGGCAATTGTGAATGATTCGGAGGTTAAAAAAGACTTTTTGAAACGTGGTCTTGAGCCCTTAGGTAAAGACGCCGCATTTTTTGGGCAAGTCATCAAAGCCGAGCGACTGATGTGGCATCGCGTCGTGACCGATAGCAACATTAAAATTGATTAGCTCAACGAAGCTTCACTTGGGTGATCTTTTGGCGAACGCGGTAGGGATTTGATATGCACTACAAAAGAGCCGCTGCAAAACAATGGACGCGCAACACCTTGAGCGGGTATGTTGTGACAACCACGACTCCCTTTAAAAATGATCTAGAAATTGATTATTCTGGGCTACGACACAATGTTGATCATTTGATTGGCTTGCCCGGTGCACGAGGTTTGTATTTGGGCTCGGTCTATCAAGAGTTTTGGACCCTCACCATGGACGAGCGTAAGCGTGTGACGGATACGATGATCGAGGCGAACGCGGGTCGTGTTCCTATTATTGCGGGCGTTTCACATACGTCTTATAAAGACTCGATCGAGTTAGCCCGACATGCTCAGGCATCAGGTGCTGACTTAGTGATGTGTTGGCCGCCTTATTATGGCCCGCGCTCTGCCGATGGCGTGTTTGATTACTATCAGAACTTGGCTAACGCAGTGGATATCGGCATCTGTGTATATAGCTCAACTCTTTCTGAGCTTGGCTACTACATCACGCCAGCAGAGATGGTGCGCTTGGCTGGCATTGACACCATTTGTTTGGTCAAAGAGGCGGCTTTAAGCTTAGATAAGTATTCGGCCATGCTTGCCGCTGCCGGACATCTGCTGCCGATTAGTTGTCCACTCGAGGAATATCATCTTTACGGCCTGGCTGCCTTTGGTCCCGCGATTATGCCGAAGTTTTTATTTGGCTCGTCTCGTCCGCTGTACATGCAGTCGAAGGCTAAACCCTATTGCGCTGAGTTTATGGCGGCCATTGAGGCCGGCGACTATGAGGCTGCTCGGCAGCCGCTGCAACATATTGTGCGTATCGCCAATCAATTGCATAGCAAGTTCTTAGCCAAAGGTCAGCACAACGTCGCCTTGACCAAGGCGATTACTGAGATGTTTGGAATGGTAGGTGGGGCGGTGCGCCCCCCCTTATATCGCGCAGCTGCTGACGAGGTGCAGGCTGCACGAGCGCTGCTTCAGTCAGAGGGCTTGTTGTCGTAGCTGAATTATTCAGCCTTCACTCCCACTGTTTTAATCAGCTTGCCCCATTTTGCGATTTCAGCCTTCAGAAATACGTCTGCCTCGGCGGGCGTGTTGCCAACCGTGATAATTCCTTGATCCGCAAAGCGTTTGATAAGTTCTTCGGATTTCAGCGACTCTTTGACCGCTAGCGACAGCTTATTAACGATCGCCATGGAGGTGCCCGCCGGCGCAAAAAACATCACCCAACTCGAGGACTCAATTTTAGGGCCGCCCGACTCAACAATCGTGGGCACGTCGGGGT
>JABMMM010000224.1 GCA_013205565.1 Alcaligenaceae bacterium
GTGTGAAATTTGGCTAGCGCCTTCAGTGCGCCAGACTCAACTTCGACCTGCGCCTGCAGCACGGGCTCGTTGGTCGCAAAGCGATCAATCAAAATAGACAACTCGCCACCGGTTAGCGTTGCGACTAGCTCGAAGAGATCGGAATTGGCTTCGACGCGAAGACCGGTCCGGATTGTGTTAACGTTCCCCGTCGTTGGCGAATCCAAGTGCTCGCCATTGGGGCCATGGGCGCCAGGACCGGCCGAAGTCAGTACTGGCGTCACCGCTAGGAGGCTAGCAATCAAGATTGCCCCGAATAATCGAAAAATGAATGGACGCATCATGGAAGTATTCCCAAAGTTTGTTGAAGACGAGCAATCGCCGTCTGATGATTGATCTGCTGGCGCGCCAAGGAAATCTCAGCGCTGGCGGCTGCGGCTAGGGCACGCAGCATTTCGGGTAGCGCCGTTTCACCGGCACGGAAGGACTTGTCAATCAAGCGGGCCCGTTCAGCCAGCAACTGCGCCCGCTCTCGCTCCGCTTGCAATTGCGTTTGACTCAAGCTCAGTTGGCTCTGCGCCAATGCTACTTCGGCTGTTAGGCGCTCCCGGGTTCGCTGCGCCTGGGTTTGTGCGATGTCCAGTTCACCGAGCGCAGCAGCGATGCGAGGTTGTTGGTAGACCTGTCCTCCCACGGGCACCCGAAGTGCCACCACCACACTACTTTGCGAACCAGCCCCTTGCCCAGGGTACTCTTGCCGCATACCAAGTGTAAGTTGTGGCGAATCCGAACGCTGAACTCGCGCTAGGTCTGCCCGACGTTGTCCCAAGTCCACCGCTGCACTGGCGAGAACGAGTTCTGGATGGGTTTCTGGCAATTGCGCCAAGGCCGGGGCGACGATTGTCTGCAATTTTAGGGGAGGCGAACCTGTGAGCAATTGCCAATAGGTCTGCTGAATACCCAAGGCTTGACGCGCTACGCTTGCTTGCGACTGGGCTGCAAGCCACTCAGACCGTGTTGCAAGCGCATCGGATGGGGCGAGATCACCCGCACGCACGCGCCTTTCAACATCCTGCGTCAATTGACTCAAGACTTGGACCTGCCGTTCCACTTGCTGCAGTTCGACCTCGGCAAGATGCAAGGCTCCAATCGATTCGCGAAGCCGCCCTGCCAAGCGCAGACGCTCCGCCTGTTCAGTGGCCTGACCCCAAACTGACTGAGATTGTGCTGCCTGCCCACCAGCAGCACGCTGTCCGGGCCGCCAAAGGGGGAGCGCTAGCCCAAGCTCCGTCTCACGGCTAGCGGGAGGTGCGCCAGCAAGTCCCTCGCGTTGACCCAAGCTCACTGCCGGTGCTGCAGCCAACCAGCTTTGAGTGACTCCCTGATCCGCCTGAGAGCGCGCAAAACGACCGCGTGACTCTGACGCCTCAAGCGATCGTTGCCATGCGGCCTCAAGAGCTTGGTTTAGCGTTACGGCCTGCGCAGTGGATGCAACTCGCGTACTTTCTTGCGCCCTACCGGAAGTGGGCATCATGAGAGCCATGCACAGCAGCGCGCAAGACATCAAAGCGAACAAAGACTGCCATGGCCTACGCCATGTCCTTATTTTCATAGTATTAATCAACAATTTACGCCCAATCACACATGCCAAATACAGACGTAGCGAAGAGGGCTGAACCAAAAAACGCCCTGCACAAATTCAAGCGCAGGCGCGGCCGAATGTTAGGCTGATGGTTTCGGGGGTCGGTATAGTCCGTTAGACAGGAACTGGACCCTAGGTATGAGACGCTCTACAGAAGGTTGATCAGTTCCCGGTAGCACAAGAGAAGAAAATTGGAGGGAGGGTAAGGCAGAAGAAAACTGGCCGATATCGCACAGGACATGAGCGGTTGATGCGATGGAGTTGTCCTTGTGAAAGTCCTTAGCGTGTTCGTCATGGTGATGGGCAACACCTTGGAAGTGAAGCAGCTCGTGCTGTTCTTGCTCTTCATGCACTACAAGCACCACAAAGCCTGCGAAGGCCAGCGACTGCCATCCCATGCAAAGAATCAGAAAAATTGTAGCTAATTGCCTTATCATAAGATTATCATATCATTAATTAGCAGTGAGTATGAGTTCAATCTCGCGTAACACACCTTGCGAGGAGTCCAGGTCAAACCTTTTCTGCGGTGCTCCTCCCGCTTCAACTGCGAAGCTCCTGCAAGAGGTGCAATTTGAATTCAAGAAAATTGAGAATAGGGTTATCCACCATGTTTTTAATTTTGGATGAAACCAGAATGAAACCTAACAGACCTCAAATTGATCCTAGTCTATCTAGCAAATTTTGTTATCTCCAATATATGATTCTAAGGGGCACTTGATAAACAAGCGTAATCATCTTAAGATGATTCAATATCATTGATTGGATAAGAGTGTTTTCTGAAAGTAATTAGAGGCACAACAAAAAACTCTGTTAATTCTAAATTCTTATAAGAGCGGCAGGAAGATGTAATGAGTAATACTATCGTAGGTCAAGGGAATATAGACACCCAATTATTTGGTGGTGGGCAAAACTCGCAACAAATTACTAGGCAAGTTTCTGAAATAACTCCAGGAACATCCGGGGCGGCTGACGTCTCTAAATTAGCAAGTATTGTGATAAAGCCCTCTGAGGTTTCCCAAGCAGCGCAACCCTTAAAAAAAACCATTGAGCAAGCGGCACAAGATCTACAAAACTATATGCAATCGAGCGGGAGAAACCTAAGTTTTTCAGTAGACCCAAATACAGGCTATCAAGTTGTCCGTGTAATGAATACAGAAACCGGTGAACTAATAAGACAGATACCGACATCTGAATTTTTGAAATTGGCCGAAGGTATGACTCAAACAAATAGTGGGCTAATAAATCTTAAGGCATAAAGAAGTTAATTAATCTAATGAATTTAGTTGTTTATTGCCCCAAAGACTTGACTGAACAAGCGTTACTTAAAGTAACGCTTACCCCCTCTCATCAAAAAGCCAATGAGACACTACAGAAGCGACCAAAGTAAATAGTATTTGATACTACCTATAGGCCTGATAGACAAAGGGAGTGCCATTTAATCCAATTAATAAAACATCATATGGATCTTTTCTACCTTTGTATTCAGGTCCATCCATACCTGGTGAGCCAACAGGCATAGCAGGTACAGCAAGCCCAATTGCCTTAGGTTTCTCGGCTAGTAGACGCTTGATTTCTTTAGCAGGCACATGCCCTTCAATAGCATAACCACCTATGAAGGCTGTATGACAAGAGCCAAATTGAATGGGCATACCCAACTTCTTTCTTATTTCATCGTTGCCTTCTGAATATGTTTTGACAGTAAATCCATTTTTTTCAACATGATCAGCCCAGTCTTTACAGCATCCACAAGTCGGGCTTTTCCACATTGTAATTAATGGCTTCTCAATCGTAGCAAAACTCGATATAGGCAACAAAACCAAACCCAAAGACATTAACCTTCTTTGCTGATTTACAAATTTTACTTTTTTAACCATAAATTTCTCTACTTAACGAGTACCCATTTGTGAAGTTTGATTACTAGTAGTTATTAACTTTATTTTACATAGATATGATTTTTTATGTAGAAAACGAACATAAAAAAGAGGTAGTTTTTTGAGATTTTCCACCTCTAGTTTACTAACTTTTTGGCTAAAGAAACTTCACTAAAGATTGAAGATCCTCAAGTGAAAGTGATGGTTTTTCAAAACTCATCTCCGTAGAGTCTAAAAATCGTACCACTACTCCGACCCCTGCGACTGGTGCAAGACTACCTATCTGAAAACGACCTAGTGTTTTGTTGTCTCTAATAAA
>JABMMM010000225.1 GCA_013205565.1 Alcaligenaceae bacterium
CCAGCACGGCCTGGAGTCGCGGCAGCAGCAGGCCCAGATTGTCGTGTTCGTTGCAGGCCGGTACGACGCAACTGAGCGTTGCGCCAGAGAGTTCGCGGCCTGGCGCCTGGGTGCCTGAGGGTGGAGTCGATGAGGTCATGCCTCAATGATAACGTCTAACGCGCTTTTTGCAGCGCCAGACTGGCACTCAAAATCGTAAGAATCATCACGGTTGCGCCCACGAGTGTACGAAGAGACGGCGTTTGGCTAAAAAACCACCAGGCAAAAGCGATCGCGTAAATCGGTTCTAGAGCGACAACCAGGCCCGCCGTACGGGCGGGCAACTGGCGCAAGCTTGAAACAAATAAGAGATGGGCCAAACCAGTACAGAGCACGCCCAACACAGCTACCCACAGCCAGTTCACAACGCTGATCGTCGCCAGCGACCCCACCACCCAAGGTGAGAGGACAAGCAGCACGATAGCGTTTTGCAAACCCGCGACGGCAAAGGCATTCACATCGGACAAATAACGCCGATTCAACACGGCCAGCACCCCGAAGCTTGCCCCCGACAACAGGCCCCAAAGCAAGCCCTCGGTACCTAGATCAGCAAGGTCAAACGAGGGGGTGATGAGTAGCAACCCTAGGCTCACGAGCCCTAAGCGCACCCACTCGGCCCGCGTGACCGTCTCGCGAAACAGCCCCCATTCGATCAAGGTAATAAAAGCGGGAAAGCTCGCGAAACCAAGTGTTGCGATCGCAATGCCTCCCACCTTGACTGAAATAAAAAATGTCACCCAGTGCAGGGCTAGCAGCACGCCTGAACCCAGTAAGACCCACCAACGGCCATGTCGCCACAGCATGCTGAGGGGCTGCGCCAGCAAGACGCGACCAAGCAAAGCAAGCGCAAGCACTGCGAAACCCGCACGGCCCCAAGTGATAAAAGTCGGGTCCGCGGTAATAAGTTCACCCAAGATGCCAGTTGCACCGAAAAGCACCGCAACCAGATGCACCGAAAATAAAGATCGCGCGCGATTCAAGTGTTGGGCCAACCCAGCGGGGCTGCCCAGCCTGTGTAGGTTTTAGCCAAAGGGGTGGCATAGTCACCGACCTTGCTTGTTCTTAAGCCTAAGCCGACGAGTGCTTCGGCGAATTTAACCGCCACCGCGACACCATCGAGCACCGGTACGCCCAACCGCTGGGTCAAGGTTTGACACAGGGCCGTCATCCCCGCGCACCCGAGCACAATCGCTGCACTGCGATCGCGGCTGAGCGCCTCGCGCGCCACTTGCTCGATCTGGCTCACCAGCGCTTGGCCCCCGTCTTCGAGGTCAAGTACCGCAATATCGGTGCCGTGCACGCCCCGGCATTGCTGCTCAAAGCCATAACGCTGCACGAGTCGCTCGGCAATAATGCAAGTACGTGTCATAGTTGTAACAACTGAAAAGCCGGTAGCAACCATGCTGGCGGCATGAAAAGCGGCCTCAGCGATGCCCAAAACGGGTGCCTGCGTCGCTTCGCGAGCGGCTTCTAACCCTGGGTCTCCAAAACACGCAATCACCACCGCATCGGGGCGCTGGGGCGCTGCCAGACGCACTTGCTCAGCAACACCCGCTGCGGCAAAGGCTTCGTCGTAGTGTCCTTCAATGGAAAGTGGTCCAAAACTGGGTTGAACAGCAAGGATTTCTGTGCCTGCACTTGCAACAGCCCTTGCCCCCTTGGCGATGCCAGCAGTCATGCTTTTGGACGTATTCGGGTTAATCAGTAGTAGTTTCATTTTGAAAGGTCAGTTAAATTTGCTTACAAGTGCAAGCAAAGTGTTGCACCAAAAAGGACAAAAATGTCTCAAACTTCATATTTTTGCACCAAAGCGTAGCGCAAGGTAAAAATTTATGCCCCTAAAAAGGAGATTTACAACTCCATTACGCCCGTCAAAAGGCAGGGGGCGTATGCAAACGTTAATAAGCGCCCAGATAGAAGATCACTCTTCTGTCGTGGCACAGTACTTGCTTTAAATCATACAACGAGTGCCTGACCCGGTTGTGCAAAGTCTCGTTTTGCTGTTGCAGTCTTTCATTTGATCCCATCACTCGACATTCGCTCTGCCTAGACCATTATTCGGAGAATTCATGAAACAGTCTTTTTCTTTCGCGCGCTTGGGTTTGTCCCCACTTCGCTTATCTTTATTGGCCAGTGTTCTTGCGGTCGCTTTCGCACAACCTGCACTCGCACAAAACAAAACACTCACAATCGCCATGACTGCGGCCGATGTGCCCAGAACGCTTGGACAGCCCGATCAAGGTTTTGAAGGCAATCGTTTTACCGGCATCCCGATGTATGACTCGTTGACGCAGTGGGATCTGACCAAGGCCGACGCCGCCAGCACGGTCATCCCTGGCGTTGCGCTTTCGTGGGCCGTAGATGCGATTGACAAAACAAAGTGGGTGTTCAAATTACGCCCAGGTGTCAAGTTTCATGATGGCTCTGCCTTCACCGCCGACGCCGTTGTTTGGAATGTTCAAAAAGTTTTAGACAAGGCAGCACCTCATTTTGATGCCAGCCAGGTTGGTGCGACAGCCTCGCGCATGCCAACGTTGCGCAGCGCCAAAAAAATCGATGACATGACCGTTGAGCTAACCACGAGCGAGCCCGATTCGTTCTTGCCAATTAATTTAACGAATCTCTTTATGGCTTCGCCCGCTAAATGGAACGAAAAACTTAAGGCGGTGCCCGCCACAGTGACCGACCCAGCCGAGCGCGCAAAACAAGCCTGGACAGCCTTTGCTGCCGATGCCTCTGGCAGCGGCCCGTTTAAGATGACTCGCTTTGTTCCTCGTGAACGACTCGAACTTGCCGCAAATAAAGACTATTGGGATCCCAAACGCGTACCGAAGATTGATCGGGTCGTGATGATTCCAATGCCCGAGGCAAACGCGCGTACCGCAGCCCTGTTGTCGGGCCA
>JABMMM010000226.1 GCA_013205565.1 Alcaligenaceae bacterium
TGATGACCTATCCACGAAATCAAATTCAAATCGTGGACACAGAAAAAATCGGATTTATTCATGAAAATCAATTATTTACCGCGCTTTCATTGTGAAACGTTGGGACACTACTGGCTGATAATCGTTAAAGCGTTCAAACACGGCCAGCGCACCTGGTTTCCATTCGCTGCGGCCAAACTTCATTGGGCCAGAGCCGATGTATTCTTCGATTTGTTTGAACGGGTCAGTTTTAGCAATGCGCTCGGGCATGATGAAACAGCACGGCGTACCAACTTTACCCAGCGCCAACATCATTTTTGGATACGGAGCAGACAGCACCCACTTGAAGGTCGTGTCATTGACTGCGACCAACTCTTTTTGCAGCGCTTTCAGCATCAGGCCCATCGGGTCACGTGCCGACCAGCGTGTGATACTTGCCACACAGTCAACCGCACGCACGGGCGCGCCGTCATGAAACTTTAGGCCAGAGCGCAATTTAAACGTCCAGGTCAGGCCGTCGCTGCTGACTTCTTCGCTTTCGATCATTTGACGCTTTGGTACCAGCTTGTCGTCCATACCGTAAAGCGTGTCCCAAACCAATTGCGAGGCATTGCGCACGACATACTGCGTGCCCCAAATTGGGTCAAAATTGGCCAAGTTGGCCTGTGGCACAAATTTAAGCACTCGGTTTGAGGCTTGTGAAAATGCTGGTGCCCCAATCACGCCGGTAGCGGCGAGACTCAAGCCGGCGGCGCCTTTCAGCAAATCGCGACGATTGAAATTCATAAATAACCCCTTGTGATTAAGAACGCTTCTTCTGTTTAAGCTTCGGATGACCAAGCAAAAAACATGCCTGATAAAAGTAACCGGCGACTCACATACCCAAATCGTTGGCTAACATTCACTAAAAATCAGCCCTCAACCCGAGTACTTCGGTCTTTGGCTAACAGCCCCAAAAACTCAAGCAACCACTCAAAAAATTAGCGACTGCAAGTTTGTACAACAAGACCGCTGGCTAATCTTTATTTAGCCACGCAATTCAGGCACTAAGTGAGTCTATCGCCTAGAATTGATAATAGCAATTTCTGTTTACCCTGACTTTTTGTCCCTTACACCTATCACACTCGGAGCAAACCGATGAATACTTTTACGCGCCTCGCGCAACTCGCCCTGACCGCAGCGCTGGCAACGGTTTCTTTGGCGGCCGCGGCACAAGCTTATCCTGATAAGCCCATCAAGATTTTGATCCCTTTCCCCCCAGGTGGTGGAACCGACTTCGTTTCTCGTATGGTGGGCACCAAACTCGGCGAACTGACTGGCTGGCAGATCGTGCTTGAAAATCGTCCGGGCGCAGGCGGAAACCTCGCCATCGAGGCTGCGTCAAAAGCTCCGGCAGACGGCTACACCCTGGTGATGGGTCAAACAGACAACATGATGCTCGGCCCTTGGCTGTACACCAATCTGTCGTATGACAGCGTGAAGAGCTTTACGCCAGTGGTGCAGCTCTCAGTCACCCCCGCAGCCGTTGGTAGCGCAGCCAACTCAAGTATTAAAACCCCGCAAGACTTAATCGCAAAGGGCAAAACGCCCGAGGGTTTGAAGTGGTCAACGGCCGGTGCAGGTACGCTTGGCCATCTGGTTGGCGAGGATTTTAAAAAGCGTACCAACATCAATTTGCTGCAAGTGCCCTATAAGGGTGCATCGCCCGCCATCACCGACGTCATGGGTGGTCAGGTCGATGTGTATATCGGCACGCTCACTTCACTTGTCCCGCTCATGAAAAGCGGCAGGCTCACTGGGGTCGCGGTCACAACGGCCAAACGCTCGGTTGATTTCCCTGATATCCCAACGCTCGATGAAAGCGGCGCAAAAGGGATGGATTTCAATATTTGGATGGGGATGTTTGCCCCTGCCGGCACCCCAGCAAACGTCATCGCTCTGTTAAACAAAGAAACGAACCGTGTCTTGCAGTCGCCTGACGTGATCGAAAAGTTCAAAGCAGGTGGGGTCTCTGCGGGAGGCGGCACCCAACAGGCGTTTGCCGAGTTTGTCAAAGCGGATTACGCCAAGTGGGGCGCCTTGGTGAAAGCGTCAGGGATCAAGCTCACTGACTAA
>JABMMM010000227.1 GCA_013205565.1 Alcaligenaceae bacterium
CGTTTTATACCAAACCACAACAATCGCACCCTGGCCCAAACACTGCCGGACTACCCAAAGCCGATAATTGCGAGCGCCATCCAGGCACTCGTTTTTGAAGTTGCTCAAGCGTTGAATGGTAATTGAGGCCTGAGATGTGCCGCTCTTGCATCACGACTTTACCGTCAATCACCGTATCAACAACATCGCTTGCCTTAGCATAGTAGACAAAGGCTGCATAACTGCCGTAATACGGCTGAAGATGCGGTTGATTAATGTCAACGACGATCAGATCGGCCTTTTTACCCACTTCAAGCGAACCAATCTCATGATCAAGCCCCAAGACTTGTGCCGCGCCAAGCGTGTGAAAACGCAACGCCTGATCGCAGGTCATCGCATGTGGGCCACCTAAGCGCAAACGCATGGCGTTGATGGCATAACGCATGCCTTCAAACGGGTCGTTTAGCATCCAGTCGGTGGCAAAGCCTGTTTTGATACCTTTTGCAATGATTTTTTCAAACTGCGGATAACGACCGCGGCGGGGATAAATCGTTGGGCAGTGCGCGTAGTTAGCGTTGCAAGACACGATCGCGTCAAAGTCGGCCTCTTCAGCAAATACAAGGTGCGCAAGCACGACATCAGGCGCAAGCATCCCAACATCTCTTAAGTACTCAACGGGCCCACAGCCATAGGCGTCTCTGATGTGCTCAGCTTCAGAAGCACTTTGCGCGGCATGGATATGCATACCGACCCCCAACCGAGTCGCCTCAAGCCTAGCCTCTTTAAGCAATGCTGGGCTGCAGGTGTCAGTGGCATGCGTACCAATTCGTCCCGTAATGCGCCCCTCTGCGGCACCATGCCATTTTTCAACAAGCTCTACCCCGTGGCGCAAACGCCGCTCTCCAATTGCCTGGTGATGTGTGTAGTCGCCGTTGCGAAGCTCTTCGAGCTTGACATCAAAAACCTTATTCGCGATCTGAGCACGAAGCCCCGATTGCAAGACGCTCTCAGCCAAGGTTTCGGGGCTATACCAAATGTCGTTAATCGTTGTGATCCCCGATAACAGCATGTCTGCGCACCCTAAAGCGCCCAATAAAGACCAGTCGGATTCAGTGACGTCTTTCTCCATGCGAAAGGCAACGTCTAGCAGAGCTGCCTTGGCGGCATGATCATCCGTTTGACTGCGAAAAATCAAAGAGGCGGCATGCGAATGACAATTAACAAATCCGGGCAACACAATTTTTCCTGGCCCACCCATTGTGTTTTTGGGCTGCCAGTGGCCCGTAGGCATTGCCGGACCAGCGTACACAATCCGCGTTCCAATCACGGCCACTTCGCCATCCGGAATAATTGGCATCCCCTCAGACACGGGGTAGAGAAACTCTGCTTTGACTAATAAGTCGACTGGGTTCATGGCATCAATCCTGAAAAGCGAAGCACTGACTGCTTATTTTGTTCCGAAGATTCGATCGCCCGCATCACCAAGACCAGGCAAGATATAGGCCTTTTCGTCCAACTGGCGATCAATCGCCGCGGTATAAATCACAATCTCAGGAAAACGCTCATGCACTGCCTGTATGCCCTGCTGGCAGCTCACTAGACACACAAATTTTATCGAGCGAGGGCTCAACTCTTTAATTCTTGCAATGGCAGCAATCGCAGAGTGGCCAGTGGCAAGCATGGGGTCAACGAGAATCACGTCGCGCTGGTTAAGGTTTTCAGGAAGCTTAAAATAATATTCAACCGCCGCTAGCGTTTTTGGATCTCGATACAAACCGATATGACCAACCCGTGCATTCGGCACCACAGCGAGCATGCCATCTAAGATGCCATTGCCCGCGCGCAAGATACTGACAAAGACAAGCTTTTTTCCATCAATTACCTTGCTCGTCATTTTTTCTAACGGCGTTTCAATTTCAATGTCTTGCATCGCCAAATCACGAGTGACCTCGTAGGCCATCAACGTTGAAATTTCATTCAAGAGCGCTCTAAACGAACTTGATGAAGTATTTTTATCCCGCATCAAAGTCAGTTTGTGCTGCACCATCGGGTGGTTCACAACACGCACATTATTGTCAGTAATTGAGCTCATTGAACCAACTTATAAAATATTTGACAAACACAACCAAAGCGGCGGCATGGAATAGCCTGATGTTGAGCCCTGCCCTGATCCCTAAACTAATCCGCCTGAATCCCCAGTTCTTTGAATCAGGCACCCAAACGCCTTGCCTCAGAAAAATTACCGCTGATTGCCAACAAAATCGTGCATCCACAGCGCTGGAACAATACAAGGTAGAGCATGCTCATATGGCTACTCGTTATTTTTCTTTGTAACTTTGTAATATAGTAGCTGCAAACTCGGCTCGCGGCACAAGTCAACTATTTAGACGACACTCACGCTCGCACTCAGCTATCTAACCTGCGTAATCTATACAAAGAGCCCAAAGATGAGCCACCCAGTTACGTACAAGTATGCGCAGTGTCAACGCGGACGCATCCACTTTGCTGAAGCAGGTTCAGGCGA
>JABMMM010000228.1 GCA_013205565.1 Alcaligenaceae bacterium
CATTCTGACAGTTTTCGATTGAAGCCACGGCGGCTGCGATTTCACTGGCGCGCTTAGCTCCTAGCACTGGAATCACCAAGCTATCAAATTTGCCGCGCAATTCGTCATCACTCATTGAGTTTTGAATAGAACCTTTAGGGTAATCAATTTGCGACACAAATTTAGAACCGTCATCCATCACCATGGTCATCAAACATGACACGCCGCGCGGCAGCGAATCGTCTACCGTAATATTGACCAGATCAGTCAAGCGGATCAATTCGGCTTCGCCCAAGCGCGCATCGTTGTATTGAGCGAACAACGCCTGACCATCTAGTAAGGCCACAGCTACTGAATAAGGCAAACTGACTTGTGCTTCGTGGTAAGTCTGGGGACGTTTGTTTTGATGATAAAGCGCCCAGTCCGAATGACGCGCCATTTCAATCGCTTTAATACGCTTTAAATCAGGCGCATGTTTACGACGGATTTCAAGCGCACAATCAATTGCGTTATGAATGGGGCGCGCGCAAGAGTAAGGCTTGAATTCAATATCGAGTTGATAAGGCTGTGCAAAATCTTTTACCAACTGCGACGGATCGCTTTTATCTGTGAAGGCTGCTAAAAAGCCGCGCTCACCTTCAAAAATCGTTGCCGCACCCGTAAAGCCCAAACCCGCCATGGTGGCAGCTGTTACGCCATTGCGCGCAGCGGGGCCCGGATTAAAGCGCTTTTGCATTGAGGGGCCATACATCTCCATCAAGCCAGAGGCTGAAGCACCTGCCATGCCAAGGGCTGACACCATTTGCTCTGCAGACAAGCCCTGCAATTTTGCCGCAGCGATCGTTGCACCGAAAACCCCAGCGGTTGGCGTGGTGTGAAAGCCACGGTTACGCAACGAGGAGTTTGCTGCTTTACTCAAACGCTCCATCATTTCGCAACCAGCCGCCAGTGCCGTTAACAGATCTTTGCCGCTCGCACCCACTTGCTCGGCCGTGGCCAGCGCTGAGGAATAGACAGGCGGGCTGAAGTGAAACAGAGCCAACACATCAATGTCGTCGAGCTCAATGCTATGTGAAGAAATTGCATTGGCAAAGGCCGCTTGCATAGCGGGGACGCGTGCATCGCCACCAATTAATGTTGACTCGGCATGTCCGCCAGTAATCGCAGCAAACTTACGGGCAACCTGACCACTTTCACTTTGGCTGCCCGAGATAGCTACGCCCAGATAATCAAGCAACAAACGCTTGACAGATTTTTTTGTCGCCTCAGTCAGATTTGCATATTCAAATTTTTTGAAGTGTGCAGCTAATTGATCGGCCAAAGTATTCGAAGACGCTGAAGTGTGTTTCATTATATTTCAGGACATGCCTGCTCAAAGATTAAAAGTTAGAAGCTAAAAGGTAAAATTAAGCGTTACGCGCAGCTGCTAAAAGACTAAAAATCTCAGCGGTATCGTCGAGGCGATCTAACTGCGCGATTAACGCAATCGTGCGATCAATATTCTTGGCGCTCAAGCATGACTCGACAACGTTACGAAACTTATAAACCACATCCTCGTGCGACAAAGGATTCTCAGGGCTGCCACGTCGGTTTAGAATTTCATGCTTGAAGCTGCGGCCATCACGCGTTGTAACCTTAACGCGCGCAGCATGCCGGTAAGCCGCTCCCATGGCTTCGATGTCTCGATCAATGCTCGCTTCAATGCGAGTAATGAAATCCATAATTTTAGGATCTGCCAGGCGATTTTCAGCATATTGAGCCACAAACGCCTTGCCATCAAAGCCAATTACAGCAATGCCATAAAACAAATTCATCTGCGCAGCAGTCACCCCTTGGGCTTTGTATTCCCAAGCGCAATGTGTGTAGGTCATTGGGCTCATCCCAATTTCAACTTTACTCAAGTCGTCAGGCGTTAACTGATGCGTGTTGAGCAAATAGGCGAAAGCATCCAACGCCGAGTGGATGCTCGTCACGCAGGCGTGCGGCTTGTAACCCACCTTGCCCGTTTCCCACACCACGCCAAGATCTTCGGTCAGACGACTTGCATTGGGCTTGTCAGAATATGAACTGAGGTATCCGCCATAGCCGGCTTCAAGAACGTCACTAATTCCGGTGAAATCGCGTTGTGCCAAGTAAGCAGAATAGACACCGCTTTGCGCCGCACGACCTGAATGAAAGCGCTTCACCATGGCGCCCTCTTGAGCCGCCATCAAACCACCGGCTTGGGAGCCGACAATTCCGAGCGCGTGTTGCATGCGGGGCGCATTGAGTTTAAGCATCTTGGCTGCAGAGGCCGCAGCAACAAACGCGCCCGAGGTACCCTGCGGATGAAAACCCCTGAAGAACAAGCCCATGGTCGCTGCATTGCCAACACGCGTACCGATTTCATAGCCAGTGGTCATCGCTGTTAAGAGTGTTTTACCACTCGCACCACCCGCCTGCTCGGCCAAGGCCACCACGACGGGCGTTGCAATCGAACCTGCGTGAACAATTGATTCTTTATGAATATCGTCGAGCTCAAACGCATGGCCCGCCGTTGAGTTCACCAACACAGCACCGGCCACCGAGGTTTTTTTACCCACACCAAAAATCGAAGCGACTGGGCGAGCCCCCTCTTCTTCGATCATGGCTTGAACACGCTGCGTCCAGGGCAAGGTTGCCCCAAACAAGCAACAGCCAACACTATCTAAAAAACTGGTCTTCATGCGGTCAATCACTTCTGCAGGGATCACTGCGTAGTCAATCCCGGCAGCAAACTCTGCAAGTTTTTGCGTCGCGCCGGGTAATAAGGATTGTGGGTGGCTATCCATAGTCTCGTTTTGAATCAATGATGAAAAAATAAAATCAGGCTGGGTTGTCCCAAGCACCACGTTGTGGGCTTGGCTTGTGGTGTGGCCCAGAGGGGCGTTACCGTCTTGCGGGGCCCCCTAGCCAAAAGAAAGATGCTGATGGCACCTTCAAACTCCGAGAGATCTTTAGATTACTCAATCACCGTGCCAGACGCCTTAATCAGGGCCGCCCATTTTTTGTATTCTGCCTCTAAAAACGCTTTGGCTTTAGCTGAATCACCATTAATGATGTTCACCCCTGCGGCCTGAACTTTGTCGCGCAAATCAGGCATTTGCAATACCTTTGCCAGTTGCGTTTGCATAAAGGACACCACATTCGCCGGCAGATTTGCAGGCCCTAACACCATGTACCAGGTGGTTGAGGCGTAACCTTTTACGCCAGCTTCTTCAATCGTAGGCATATCCTTCGCGATCGTCGAGCGTGTGACGCCTGTCTGACCCAAGGCAATCACGCGGCCATCGCGCACGTAAGGCATACTTTCAGAAATCGGTAACATCGTCACATCGACTTCGCCCGACATCACATCTATCAAGGCGGGACCACCACCGCGGTAAGGAATATGCAAATATTGCATGCCCGTCATATGACGCAAAACGTCCATCGCCAAATGCGATGAGCTGCCGTTGCCAGAACTCGCAAAGCGAATGGCGTCTGGCTTGGTCTTGCCCATCGCAACCAAGTCATTGACCGACTTGATCGGCAACTTAGCATTTGCCAACAACACTAAAGGCGCTTCGCCAATCAAGGCAATGGGCGTGAAATCTTCAATCTTGAAATTAACCTTTTTATATAAGCTTGGGTTAATCGCAATACCAGGCGTACTAAACAGCAGCGTATAACCATCGGGCTTAGCCGAAGCGGTGGCTGCAAACGCGATGTTACCGCCCGCGCCCGTACGATTTTCAACTACGAACTGTTTGCCCGTGACATCACTGAGTTTTTGCATGACCAAGCGGCCAACGATATCAGCACTGCCGCCAGCTGGAAAGCCAACGAACACCTGCACCGAGCGCGCGGGATAGTCTTGTGCAAACACGGGCGCCAACAAACTAAAACAAAATAGCGTTGCAACCGAGAGAAAAGTAAAACGTTTCATGGTACGCCTCTTTAATAGTTGAATATTTCAATAGTTGAAGTTTCAATCGTTGAATATTTGAGTAGTTAAATATTTGAATAGTTGAATCTGATCAATTAATACGTCGGGTCTGCATCCAACTGCACAGCAATCCCCTCAAGCGCCTTCGAG
>JABMMM010000229.1 GCA_013205565.1 Alcaligenaceae bacterium
AATCGAGGATCGCAACAAAAGGGGTGTCTAGCTGTGCAACAAGCCAGTTAATTTTTTCGCTCTTTGGATCCATGCCAGCAAGCGCCAGGTAGAGCGTTTTGTTCCCTTCCCGGTAAAGCTTAATCACGTCACGCTTGCCCAGCTTCGCAGGAGCGGCAGTCAGTGATTCAAGCAGGGCCAGGGCAGTCAGCTCGCGGTCGTCTCGTTGTGCGAACAGCTGTCGCAAACAGTTAAGCGAAGTGTCGCTTGCGTCCTTAAGCAACAGATAAATATCGATCTGACCCGAGTGCTCTTGCTTAAGTAGCGACTCAAGGGCTGCCACGGCAAGCGCGCCTTCGTTGCGCGCAGGCACCAGCACCGACACAGCTTGGTGCGCAGCCCGATTGAAGTCGCGTGCGCGCAAACGCTGGGTGAAAAAAACAAGGCCACAAAAATAATGCGCGAGGCCATAGGCCGCGAGCACAAGGGCGAAAACAGTGCAAAGGCTTAGAAGGATGGTCACGCAAGAAGTGCCTGATACAGCGCTTGAAGAAGCGACAACACCAAGCGTTATACAACATTCCTAGCCAAAAGCACTATGAATCGCTGTTTTTGGCTAAAACGACAGTGTGCGGCGTCTCTTCGGTCAGGATGATAACGGTTGCAGCGGAATCGGCGTACCTTCAGGCAATGCGATCTTTGAGCTGTTCAAAAACATTGCAATCATGCTGTAGTAACCCGTTAAGGCCAAAGCATCTAGCACGCCAGCGCGGCCAAAAAACTGAGCGGCTTGCTCATAGACCGCGTCGCTTGGTTCACCATTGGCCAGTGACTCTTTGGCCAGTAAATGTAGAGTAGTTTCTTCAGGGGTCATGTTGGCGGGCATTTTGCCCAACGCAAGCGCTTGAATGATCCCATCGGCCAGATCGGTGGTCGTACGCGCAATACGCTCGTGCGCAAACCATTCGTACTGGCAGCTCCAGTGGCGCGCGACGGTCAAAACAACCAGCTCAACCTGTGCAGGGCTCAGCGTATTGCCGTAGCGCAGGTGTTCACCTAGCCGTTGCACACAGTCGGCAAGTTCTGGATTGTGAATCAGCGCCAAGAAAGGACCTCGAATGCCGCCACGCGGCCCGCCGGCAATCGCGGCTGCAACCTCTTTTTGGCGCGGACTCATCTCTTCGGGGCTCAAAATCGGAAAGCGGGGGGCTTTAACTTGGCTCATAGGGGTCTCCAAAATAGAATCTTGTTTGTCACCAACGTAATGCTGGGCGAGCCTTGTGTCAAGCAGACCGCTGAAATTAGCGTGGCAGTAGATTACAGTGCTGCATACGCTCAAAAACAACAAGTGCTTGCGACACCGAGACCGCCATGACCCCCTACGCCAGTTTGTTTTCTCCACTTAACTTAGCCGGTAGGCGCTTGCGCAATCGGATTGTGCATCCGTCCATGAGTACAGTGACCGGTGCGGATGGGCGCGCGACCGACCGCTTGATTCAATACCATCTGAACCGCGCCCAAGGGGGGGCGGCCATGCTAGTGACCGAACCTTTGGCGGTCGCGCCGCATCAAAAGGTTGCGAGCCGCGTACGTGCCTGGGACGCCCACGCCCAAGACAGTCTGGTGCGTTGGGCAACGGCGGTTGAGTCGCAAGATTGCCGGCTGATCGCCCAAATACAAGATGCAGGGCGAGGGCGCCACGCCCCTGGCCGAAATTACGAAGCTCTGGGTGCTTCGCCCTTGCCCGATGACATCAGTTGGACGATGCCGCATGTTTTGTCACCAACGGAGATCTCGACCTTGGTCGGTCATTTCG
Source organism: Alcaligenaceae bacterium (assembly GCA_013205565.1). Taxonomy (GTDB): domain Bacteria; phylum Pseudomonadota; class Gammaproteobacteria; order Burkholderiales; family Burkholderiaceae_B; genus Zwartia. The sequence continues at coordinate 1,796 of JABMMM010000229.1, forward strand.
TTGAGTCCGCGGCGCGTGTCAAGCGTTGCGGCTTCAGCGGCGTGGAGATCTCGGCTGGACACGGGCATTTATTTCATCAATTTATGTCGGCGTATTCCAACATCCGCACAGACGCGTACGGCGGGTCTTTTGAAAACCGCATGCGTCTGGTGCTAGAGCTGGTGAAGCTGATACGAGAGCGTTGTGGAACCGATTTTATTCTAGGCATCAAGTTACCAAGCAACGATGGCATTGACGGCAGCATTGATCACGCGGCAGCGGCACAGATCGCGACCTGCGTGACCCAAACCGGTCTGATCGATTACGTTTGCTTTGCGCAGGGCGCGCATGCCAGAACGTTAGAGTTGCATATTCCTGACGGGCATACAGAGCGCAATCCCTACGCCGCCACGCTCAGGACGTTAAAGGCCTCGGTGGGGGTGGTGCCGGTGATGGCGCTCGGTCGGATCAATGACCCCGCGCAGGCAGATGCCCTGATCGAACAAGGCGAAGCTGAACTTGTTGGGATTGGGCGAGCGCTGATAACAGACGCAGCCTGGTCTCGTAAAGCGCAACTTGGTCAGGCGTCGCGTATTCGTTATTGCGTGGGTGGCAATACCTGCTGGAAAACAATTGTGAGCCACCTGCCCATCGCGTGCGATAACAATCCGCGCGTCGCGATGCCCGATGAGCTTGACGAAGTCTTCACACAAGCCTCATTAAAAAAACGCGTGGTAGTGGTTGGTAGCGGCGTCGCAGCGCTTGAGGCCGCCTGGATTGCCGCAGCACGCGGTCACCAGGTGACGTTGCTCGCGCGCGCCTCAGAAGTTGGCGGCAAAGTGCGTCAGTTGGTCACGCTGCCTGGCGGCGAAGACTTAAGCAGTATCTATGACTACCAGTACGTTGAAGGTACCCGCGTGGGTGTTGACTACCAGTTGAATCAAGAAGCGACCTTAGAAGTGGTTCTTAAATATCGCCCCGAGGCTGTAGTGCTTGCCACCGGCTCAACCATGACTTGGCCGCGTATGTTGCCCGAGGCCTTACGCCAGGAAGGCTGGGTGCCTGACCTGCGTCGCGCGCTGAGCGAGCTTGAAGGGGTGACGCAACGGCAAACAGGCACTGCGGTGATTTTGGATATGGACCACACCGAGGGGACCTATGCGGCGGCTGAACACTTGCACAGCCTGTTTGAGCGAGTCGTCGTGTTGACCCCACGTGCCACGATTGCCGACGAGGTTGCACTGGTAACGCGTCAAGGCATCTATCGACGGTTTCATGAAAAAGGTATTGACGTGTTGTATGCCGTTGAACCCCGCTGGACTGAAACGTTTGAAACACAAGCGACGCTGCAATACGTCAGTATTTATGGCGGTGCTCTCAAAGGTATCGAAAACGTCGCCTTCTTTGCGTACGCTACCCCCAGGCAACCGAACGATGAGTTAGCGCTGCCGCTCAAAGCGGCCGGCCTAGACGTGTATTTGATCGGTGATTGCAAAGCCGCTAGAAATATTCTGGCGGCCACCGCCGAGGGCGACGCCATCGGACGCACGCTTTAGTGTGCCAAGCGAGGGCTTGGCGCTTACGCGGTCACGGGTGGACGCACTGTGATTGAATGCGCCGGACGATCGGCTGCGTATTGTGTCGGGCGCCAATGCAGCGCGCGCAATTCGCCAAACTCGTGCGGCATACGCTGCCAAGTTTCGCCACCATCCCTGCTGCGAAACAGTTGCCCCAAGTTTGTGTAAGTAAATAATAAGCTTGGATCATGTGGGTGCGTGGTAACGGCCCACGGGGTGCTATTTAAGTGCCCGGGCAACGTGAGCCGATGCCACGTATAACCATAATCCTGACTGCGCCACAATTGACCGGTGCTGCCGGGCGGCCCGTTGCCATTGGTTAAAAATAATACTGCGTCGTTACCCGACTGAACCGTGATGCCGCGCGTGTATTGCCAAGCCGAATCTAACAAGACAAACGTCCAAGTTTCGCCATTATCAACACTGCGGTGTAGCCCGCGATTGGTCGTCGCATAAATGATTTTGTGACCCGCGCGATCATGCACAACCGCGATGCCATGCATATCGCAAGATACGAGGCCTTCAGTTTTTAGTTGCCAGGTGTTGCCCCGATCAAGGCTGCGATACACGCCACCGATTTCGACCACCGCCCAGAGGGTGTTGTGTTCAAGGGGGTCAAACAAAATTTGAGTCACCCGTGTGGGACCCATGTTGATCTCTGAAAACTGCTGAATGCCGGGAGTAGGAAGCACTTGCCAAGTCAGTCCCGCATCGACAGAGCGATAAAAACCCGCCGGACGGGTGCCCGCATACAGCACTTGTGCGTCGTCAGGATCTTGCGCTAAGGCCCAGATGTCAGTCATGGGCGAGGCAAGCGCAGTCCAGCGGGTCGTACGCTCGTCCCAGCAAAACAAGCCCATGTCAGTACCGGCATACAGCAGATGAGGCTCATCGGGGTGCGAACTGTAAGACCACACCCGCGCCTCAAGATATAGCCCCGAATGGCTGTTTGGGTGCACCCACGTTTGCCCCAGATCACTGCTAAACCAAGCCGAGTGCCCGGCGGTGCCTGCATAGACTTCAATCTGAGTAGTCATCGCGTCTCCTGGGCTGACAGTTAACGGCCAACAAACACAGCCGGGCGCTTTTCTAAGAAAGCCCGTTGTGCCTCTTTCGCATCTTCGGTTTTTGCGATCGCCGCGGTCATGTCTTGTTCATAGCGATACCCATCACGCAAGCTCATATCTTCGATCGCGTTGAGGGTTTGTTTTGCCAGACCGACCGACAATGGACTTTTGCTCGCGATGGTGTTGGCAAGTTCAAGGGCCGCTGGCATGAGGCCTTCTGGTGTGGTGACTTGCAAGACCACGCCCAGGCGATACAGTTCATCAGCCTGAACGCGGTAACCCGTAAACATCATGCGCCTGAGCATGCTGTGCCCAAACAGACGCCCAGCGTGGCTGCCGCCGCCTAACAGACCGACATCGATTTCGGGCAAAGCCAGACAGCCCTTGTCTGAGGTAATTAGCATGTCTGCCGAGGCTGCAATGGCCAAACCCGCGCCAAGTGCCGGCCCGTTCAGGGCAACAATGACAGGCTTGGCGCACTCACGGATCGCATGAAAACATTCGCGTGTGCGCCGCGAGTGTGCGGGCAAATCGCCAGGGCCTTTGATCACCGAGGCACGGCCTTTTAAGTCAGCGCCTGCACAGAATATTTTTCCAAGGCCGGTCAGCACCACTGCGCGCACTTCAGAGATTTCAGAAATATAGTCAAGCGCCGCTGTGATTTCGTCGCTGAGCGTCTTTGAGAGCGCGTTGACCGGCGCGTTGTTCAGGCTGAGCACGACCACATGACCGACGTGTTCGTATTGGAGTTGTGTAAAGTCTTGCATAGAGGTGGTGTCCCTAGATATGATTATTCTGTACTAAAACACCATTAGAATACAAAAAATGCCATGACATTGAGACGCGGCCTCCCCAAATAAGGGAAGGCGGCGAGATAAATAAAAAACCCCGAGATAAAAATGATCCTAAAGACTTTGAGTATTGCGGTACTAACAACCTTGGTGAGTGGTGTGGCAGTCGCGCAGGCGCCTACGTATCCGACCCGCCCGATTCGTTTGATCGTACCGTTTGCGCCAGGGGGGGCGGCGGATCAAACCGCTCGCTTAATTAGCGAGCCCATGGCTAAACAACTGGGTCAGCCGCTCATTGTTGAAAACAAGCCTGGCGGCGGAGCCACGATCGGTGCGGCACTGGTGGCCAGCGCAGCGCCCGATGGCTACACCGTGCTTTACACCACACCGGGCCCGCAGATTATTAACCCCTATTTGATGGCTAAGCTGCCCTATGACCCAGACAAAGACCTGATTCCGGTCTCTCGACTTGCCTTTTTCCCGAACGTGCTGGTGATCGCCCCGAATTTGCCTGTGAACAACGTGCAAGAGTTAATCGACTATATACGCAAAAATCCTGGCAAAACTAATTTTGGTAGCTCTGGGATTGGCGCCAGCAGCCATCTGTCGGGCGAGTTGTTTAAGTCGATGGCGGGGGTCGAAATCACGCACGTGCCCTACAAGGGTTCGGGCGTGGTGATTCAAGACCTGTTGGCAGGCAACGTGCAAATGGCGATCGACAGTTTGTCGGTGTATTTGGGGCAAATCAAAGCCGGTAAGCTGCGCGCACTAGGCGTGGCGAGCCCCGAGCGCTCGCCTCTATTGCCAGACGTGCCGGCGATTGCCGAGCAACTCAAAGGGTATGAGGCTGTCGCTGTGAATTATCTGTCAGTGCCTGCGGGGACCCCTCGCGCCGTGATCGATCGGTTAAACGCGGCAGTACGTGCGGTGATTGCCGAACCTGCGATGCAGCAACGCATGTTTGAAAGCGGAACGATTCCCAAAACGAGCACACCCGAGGAAATGGCTGCCGAAATCGAAGTTGAGCGCGCCAAATGGAAAAAGTCATTGCCCAATCAGGCGCAAAAGCTGACTAAAAGTCAGAAAAACAGAATTAAGCCGTTTTTTATCTAAAAACAGAGGAATCCACGGATTTTCATTTTCTTGTAAGATGTCCAACATCAAAAAAATATTCACTTTGAGTCTGGCAAGCCCTGTGCGCCAGTCTTTGAGTCAAGTTTTAGTCGGAGACCTTGCATGACTAAGTTACCCCTCAGCCGGTTCACGGTGCTGGATTTGACTCGCGTACGGTCTGGGCCCGCCGCGGTCCGGCAGTTTGCAGACTGGGGCGCAAATGTCATCAAAATTGAAGAACCGGGCGATCAGCCCGATGATCGCCCAGGCGGTTCGTCGCAATTTGCGGATTATCAAAACACCCATCGCAATAAACGCAGTGTCACTCTCAATTTAAAGCATGCGCAAGGCAAGGCGCTGTTTTTGAAGATGGTCGAGCAGGCCGATGTGGTGATCGAAAATTATCGACCAAATGTAAAGTTCAAGCTCGGCATTGACTACGAGTCACTGCGCAAGATAAACAAGCGCATCATCCTCGCCAGCGTATCGGGCTTTGGGCAAGATGGCCCCTACGTTGACCGTCCTGGTTTAGACCAAATCGCGCAGGGTTTAGGCGGAATTATGTCGGTTACCGGTGAACCGGGTCGCGGCCCGATGCGTGCGGGCATACCCGTGGCCGATTTGAGTTCAGGCTTGTTCTGCGCGATCGGAACCTTGGTGGCTTTGCTTGAACGTGAAGAGTCAGGTGAGGGCCAGTGGGTGCAGTCTTCACTTTTGCAGTCACAAGTGTGGATGATGGATTTTCAGATCATGCGCTGGCTGATGAATAAAGAGATTCCGGGTCAGACCGGTAACGATCATCCGACGACGGCTGCGACGGGCGTTTATCCAACGGCCGATGGCTACATTAATCTTGCCGCGATGGGCACCGAGATGTTTATCAAGCTTGTGACCGCCTTGGGTTTGCCAGAACTGGCAGAGGACCAGCGGTTTAAGTTGCTTAAAACGCGTGGCCAAAATAGGCCGGCCCTGAATGCGGCGCTTGCGGCACGGACCAAACAAGAACCGACCGCACACTGGATTGAGTTGTTGAACAAAGCGGGCGTGCCCAGTGGTTCGATTAAAAACGTAAAAGAAACCATGGAAGATCCGCAGGTGGTGCACTTGGGGATGGCAAAGACTTTGCAGCACCCAACCTTGGGTGAAATCAGTGTGGTCAACCATCCGGTCATTATGAGCCGCTCAAAGCGCGACGTTTTTACTGCCGCGCCTGATCGTGGCGAGCATAACAAAGAGGTTTACGCAGAGTTTGGCCTCAGTGCGCAAGAGGTTGATGCGCTGCTGCAAGTTGGCGCAATCTAACAATATCGCCTTTGACGGAGTTTGCTTGTGAGTAAATCCTCAGTAACTGCAACTGTCTATACCGCACGCAGACAGGCGTTTGTCGGGCGTGGTGCCGCAGCGGCCAAGCCCTTGATTGCCAATGGCCCGCCAAAGGTGATGACGGCGTTTGATAATTTAGGTCGTACTGAAAACTTGCCCGACGAAATTGCGCAGCAGTTACGTTCGCGCATCTTGAATGAGAGCCTGGCGCCAGGCCAGCGGCTACCAACCGAACAAGAGCTCGGTGCGCAGTTTGGCGTGAGTCGCAATGTGATCCGCGAAGCGATTGCGCGCCTCAAGCTCACGGGGTTGGTCGAAACACGTCACGGCGTGGGCACCTTTGTGTGCGCTGACCTCGCGATGCGCCCGTTCGAAGTCTCGCACGATGACTTGATGGATTTAGCGCAACTGATTCATGTGCATCAATTGCGCGTTGAAATCGAGTCGGGCGCTGCGGCACTTGCCGCGACGCATCGCACCCGGGCGCAACTCGACACGCTGCAACAGACGCTCAAGCGGGTAGAACAGGCGTCTGCTGACTGGGAAGTCGCGGCGCACACGGCCGTTGATTTTCATCTGGCGGTCGCGCATGCGGCAAACAACCCTTATTTTGTGCGAATCATGGGGCACTTAAGTCATGTGATTCACAACGCTGTCCGTACGTTTCGTTTTAGAAATACCGGCACCTCCCGCATCGATGAAATCGGCAATGAGCATGTCTTAATTGTCGAGGCGATCGCGCGACAGGACTCGGTCGCAGCCCGTCAAGCCATGCGTACCCATTTAGAAAACGCGATGGCACGTTATCGTAAATTACTAGGAGATCTTTAAGATGAGCACCACCAGACTATTGCAGGGCGACATTACCGACAGCCTGATCGTTGAAAAAAAAGGCGCAGCTGGCTGGATCACATTTAATGACCCGGGACGCCATAACGCCATGTCTTATGACATGTGGGTCGCTGTCCCCAAAGCGATCAAATTATTCGAAGCTGACGATGAGATTCGCGCCATCGTTTTAACTGGCGCGGGGAGCAAGTCGTTTGTGAGCGGCGCAAATATTTCGCAGTTTGAAAAATTGCGCACAGGTGTTGATGCGGTGGCCGAATACGAGCGCGTGGGCGAAGCGGCGCAAGGTGCGCTCTACAACACCTTTAAGCCCGTGATTGCGCGTATCGATGGGTATTGCATTGGTGGTGGCTTAAATATTTCATTGTGCTGCGATATCCGTATCGCCTCTGAGGCCAGTTCGTTTGCGATTCCGGCAGGCCGTCTGGGCTTGGGCTACCGCCTGACGGCAATTCGCAATCTGGTCTCAACCGTGGGCGCACCCCACGCCTTGGACATCATGTTGTCGGCCTCGCGTTTTACTGCGGCAGAGGCGTTGATTAAAGGCTTGGTGCAGTATGTTGTGCCGGTGGATCAGTTAGATGCAACGGTTGACGCTTATTTGGCAAAGGTCGCTGCGAACGCGCCCATTACATTGCGCGCTGCGAAAAAAGCCGTGCGCGAGTTTCAACGTGTCGCACCGCACATTGATGCCGAAGGTATTCAAAAAATGGTCTTGACCTGCTTTGCGAGCGACGACTATCAAGAAGGCAAACGCGCTTTCGCTGAAAAGCGTTCGCCGGTGTTTAAAGGTAAGTAAATGATGTCTTTGAGACCGACCCGCGCGAGTGTGAAGTTGCTGTTGCCGTTTGCGGCAGTATTGTTTTGTGCGGCGCAGGCCTTGGCCCAACCGCAGCCGTATCCGAATCAGCCAATTCGACTCGTAATTGGCTATGCGGCAGGCGGCACCACAGATATTTTGGCCCGCTCGCTGGCCGAGCAATTGTCAAAGACGCTGGGGCAGTCGGTGATCGTTGAAAACAAGGCGGGGGCCGCCGGCAATTTAGCTGCGGCCTACGTGAGCCAGGCCAAGCCCGATGGGTACGTGCTGTTTATGGCCACACTGGCCAGTCACGGCATTAATCCGGCTCTTTATAAAACGAGCTTAGGTTACGACCCGGTAAAGAGTTTCGAGCCAATATCGATGGTGGCGGCGATTCCCATGCTGTTGGTCGTTAATCCAAAGCTGCCCGTCAATTCTGTGCCTGAGTTGATCGCGTATGCGAAACAGAAGCCAGGGCAGTTGAACTATGCGTCAAGTGGTAACGGTTCGCCTGTACATTTAGCGGGTGCGATTTTTGCCGATGCGGCGAAGCTTGATGTGGTGCATATTCCGTATCGTGGTGGCGCCATCGCCAATACTTCGGTGATGAGTGGTGATACTCAATACACCTTTGCCAGCATGCCCGCAGCAATGCCGCAAGTGCACGCGGGTAAGCTGCGCGCCCTTGCTGTAACGACAAAAGAGCGTTCACCACTGCTGCCCAATACTCCGTCGGTTGAAGAGGCCGGCGGTCTTCCTGGTTATGACATCAACACGTGGGATGCGTTGCTCGCGCCCAAAGGGACTGCGCCCGCGGTGATTGCAAAATTAAACGCCGCGGTCATTCAGGCTTTGCAGTCGTCCGCACTGGCCAAACGATTTGAAAGCGAAGGCGCAGTGCCGGACACAAGTACGCCTGAGGCCTTAGCTGCCTTCATAGACGCCGAGTTAGTGAAGTGGGCCGCGGTCGTGGCACGTACGCCGATCAAGGTCGATTAATGTCCGTTGAGTTGTGGCACCAGCTGTTTCCTTCGACAGCGGTATTTTTGTGGCTTTGCCTGGCGGTACTGATTGCGGGTACGGTGCGCTCGTTTACGGGTTTTGGTGGCGGCTTGGCCTTAGCACCGCTGTTTAGTTTGTTTATGGCGCCGACCGATATGGTGGTGGTCGTGTTGCTGCTAAATTTTGTGATTTCGTTGCAGACCTTGCCTCAAACTTGGCGCACTACGGATTGGAAAATGGTCTGGTCTGTTTCGATTCCTGCGCTAGCGGGCGTTCCGCTCGGTGTATGGTTAATTGAGTGGCTTGATCCGACGGTGACGCGACGGTTTATTGGCGTCATTGTGGCTGGGTTAGCCGCCTTGATGCTGATCGGGTGGCAGTACAAAGGGGCGCGCGGCAAAATACAGGACTGGTTTGTAGGCGTGACTAGTGGCACGCTTACTGCGATGGCCGGCGTTGGGGGGCCACCCCTTGTGCTGTACTTTTTATCAGATAAGACGGTCAGCCCGGTCGTGCTGCGGTCGTTCTTTATGATGTTTTTTGCTTTTATCCAGTCGAGTACGATGGCGGTTTTTTTGTACAAAGACTTGATCAACACCAAGCAAATTCTTTATTCGGTTTCGTTTATGCCGGTTTATTTTGTGTCGGCTATGATCGGAAGCTATTTCTTTCATCGGGCCTTGCAATCTAGCGCAAGTCTGATTAAACGATTATCGCTATGGTTTTTGTTGCTAGTGGGTTCTGTCAC
>JABMMM010000230.1 GCA_013205565.1 Alcaligenaceae bacterium
CCTATGCGAACTTTTTTTATTCTTTTGGTCTTGATTAATCTTGGCGTTTTCGCGCTAGGGCAGGGTTGGTTTGGCCAAGCGCGCAGTGAGGCAGGCCGTTCGCCCGCCAGCAAAACGCAAGTACAGCTTAATCCGGATTCGGCAAAGCTTGGGCGCGGGCAGCTTCAAGTTCAGTAATGTGTTGCAAGATACGGGCGGTCGCACCCGTATGCTTTTCAACCCACTCACGCGCTAAGCGGCTTTTGTCATGCAACGCTTGCTGATCTTGCAACCAGAACACGGCCATTGACACGGCTCGCTGCGCTGCGTCAAGCGGCTCGGCTGACTGAATTTGCGCAGCCGCACCGATTTCAACCGCGTTCGCGACCGCCTCAGAAAAATTGTATGTGTGGGGGCCAACAATCACCGGCGTACCCAAGGCGCAGGCCTCAATCAGATTTTGTCCGCCAACCGGTGCAAAACTACCGGCCACAATGGCGACGTCACTGGCTGCATAAAAAAACGGCATCTCACCTAGCGTGTCGCACAACACCACCTTGACGCCCTCTAGCATTTGTTCAGGCTGTGTGTGTTGGCGCAACGCCGACCACCGTAGCGTTGCGATGCCTGCCTGTTCAAGCAGCACGGCCGCTTCATCAAACCGCTGAGGGTGTCGGGGGATCAATAAAAATAATGCCGCTGACTCTTGCCGTGCCAGCGCCTGAACGAACAAGGCGTCTTCACCTTCACGCGTGCTGGCAATCGCAATCACGGGGCGATTTAAGCGCACGCGCCAGGCGCGCCCAGCATCAACGGCCACTACCGGCAAGGCGACATCAAACTTAAGATTGCCCACCACATGAATGTTCAGTGCCCCGACTTCATACAAGCGCGTGGCATCGTCTTCGGTTTGTGCCAAGGTCAGGTCAATGCCCGCATAAGCATCGCGCATCAACGTTAAAAGTACTTTGTCGATCCGTTTGACCTGTCTTTGTGATTGTTCTGAAAGTCGAGCGCTTGCCAAAATGAGCGGCACCGCGGCAAATTGCGCTTGTACAATCAAGTTTGGCCAGACTTCGCGTTCAATCAAAATGCCCAGGCGCGGCCGATAGTGCCGAAAAAACTTTTGTGTTGCACCCGAAAAATCATACGGTACCCATTGTTGGCGCAGTTGGCCCGCCGCGATCTCGGCCGCAAACAAACGCGCACCCTCCGCCCGACCGGTTGCCGTCATATGCGTGAGCAACACCCGTTCGCCGCGTGCAAGCAGCTGCAACATTAACGTTTGTGCCGCACGCGTTTCGCCCAAACTCACGGCATGCACCCAGACCGGCGCCTCACCGTCCCAGGGCAAAGCGTAAGATCCAAAGCGCTCGGCACTAAAAATTTGCCAGTCACCACCCGCGCGGCGCGCGCGCAGCAACATATAGCCCAACAGCAGCGGCGCGCACAGTCTTAACAGAAACGTGTAAATTTTTTGCGGCATCGCGTAATACTAGCCCAGAGCCTGCTCGATTGCAGCAAGTACCATTTGACGCGAAGGCGGCTGACCGCGGTCGCCCAAGCTCGCCGTAAAAGCGTCGCCGACCAAGGGCGTACGCACCGGTGTCGACGCCTGATAGATACCAATTGTGGGGCGGCCAAGCGCGGCCGACAGATGGGTGAGCCCGCTATCTAAACCCACCATGAGTTCGGCTGCTGCGAGCGTTTGCGCGGTTGCGGTCAGACTGCCCCGCGGCATGACCATGGCATTTAAGCGGCCATGAATTAAGGCTTGTGCTCGCTCGTACTCGTCCGGCGTGCCGGCCAGTAGTTTGAGCTTCAGGCCGCGTTGCGTCAGACAATCAAGCACGGCTTGCCAATCCGCCACAGGCCACAATTTGTCTTCACGACTGGCCGAGGGCATGATCGTGGCGTAAGCGTGTTCATGTTTGCGGGTCAGTTGCGCTTGCGCGTCAAACGCCTGCAAACCAAAGTCAGGCGCACCTTGTACTTTGTAACCAAACGCACTGGCAGCCAGTAAACGCTGTCGCGCGACCGCAGGTTGCCAAAACTCAACGCGATGACGCACGTCATAAAACATGGTTGCCAGCGGCTCGCGCGCAGAGCACCAATCCAGTCCGTGCTTGGCGCCCGTTGCCATTCGCACCCACCAGATTGACTTTAACAAGGCTTGCATGTCGAGTACGAGATCGTACTGCCGCGCGCGCAAAGCGGCGTTAACCGCGCCGCGCTCTTGACGAACCTGCGTTGACCACCAAGCCCGACGCCAGCGCCGGTGCGCCACCTGAATCACCTGAGTGACCGCAGGATGCCAAGCCGGAATCTGCGCAAACGACTCCTCGACCAACCAATCGATTTGTGCGTCGGGTACGTGTTTGGCGATATCCGAGATCGCCGGCAGCATATGTACCAAATCGCCCAGCGACGAGGTGCGCACAATTAAAATTCTAGTTGTCATGCCTGTGATTTTAGCGCTTGCAAAACCGCGTCGACTCCGACGCGCCAGTCAGGCAGCGTGAGGTCGAACGCCTGCTGCACTTTGCCAGTGGCTAAGCGCGAGTTGAGCGGACGCGCTGCGGCAACAGGGTAATCTTTTGTTGCGATCGGGTAGATCGCCACGTCTTGAAGCCGAATCGGCCAACCTGCGGCTCGTGCCTGAGCGATCACGTAGCTGGCGTAAGCATGCCATGTCGTCTGGCCACTCGCCGCTAAGTGATACAAACCCCAACGCAGATCGGCTTTGGGCTGATCCGCCATGAGACGCAAAATTTGCGTGGTCGAGGCCGCGAGCAGCTGAGCCGAGGTCGGCGCACCCACTTGATCAGCGACCACGTTTAAGGTGTCGCGCTCTTGGGCTAACTTGAGCATGGTCTTTAAAAAATTGCCGCCGTGTGCACTAAGCACCCAAGACGTTCTAAAGATAAGATGGCGTTCGCAAAAACTAGCAACCGCCTGCTCACCTTCTAGCTTGCTTTGACCATAGACCGATTGCGGTTCAGTCGGGTCAGTTTCAAGATAGGGGTCGGTCTTGTCGCCCTTGAAAACATAGTCGGTTGAATAGTGCACGACACAAGCACCCGCAGCTTGCGCGGCCTGCGCGATCAAGCCAGGTGCCGTGGCATTCAGGCGGCGTGCACGTTCAGGCTCAGACTGCGCACGGTCAACGGCTGTGTAGGCCGTCGCGTTCACCACCACATTGGGTTGGCACTGCTGCAGCAAGGTCTTGAGGGCCTCGGCGACTTCGCCAGGCGCTTGGTCAAAATCTATTTGCGTACGTGTACACGCAGTGACCTCACCCAAGCTTTTTAGCGAAGTCTGCAAAGCCTGGCCCACCTGCCCGTTTACCCCAAATAGCAAAATACGATGCGCCATCTACCCTTGCCCTTTAAGAAGCCGCTGTTTAACGCGCGTGGATCATTTCAAATCACGATAGTGACAGAACCCACTAGCAACAAAAACCATAGCGATAATCGTTTAATCAGACTTGCGCTAGATTGCAAGGCCCGATGAAAGAAATAGCTTCCGATCATAGCCGACACAAAATAAACCGGCATAAACGAAACCGAATAAAGA
>JABMMM010000231.1 GCA_013205565.1 Alcaligenaceae bacterium
GATCTAACAACTGCTTAATCAGATGTGTCTCGCCAATCGGTGGACGAGCAACTGCCTGTGTGTTGTACGCAGCACAGGCTTGCAGCTGCGACATGATGGTCAAGGGATCCGTCGGTGTGTGTTCGCCATCAAGCAACATCCAGTCAAATTCTGCTGTTGCACAAATCTCGGTGGTGAAGGCGTCTGGGATCGAAATCCACAAACCAATGTTTGGCTTGCCAGCTTTTAATGATTGCTTAAAACGGTTGGTGTAGTCAGGCATTGCTGCGCTCCTAGAATTTGTCTATTTGTCTGTTTAATTATTGGATTGTTTACGTGCTTATTAAAGCACTTTAATCGCTGCCTACGTCGTGGTGGCGCGCGCAGGGCTAGACCAGCAAATGCCCAGTCTTCACAAAAATGGTGCAACCTTCTTTGCTGAAAGGTTGGTGCGCACTCAGGTGCGGGCTTCTTAGCCACGACCCTGCCGGATAGCGACCATGTTCATCCTCAAAGACGCCCTCGACGACAAAGATTTCTTCGCCACCAAAATGCCTGTGGGGGTTGAAATACGTTTGCGGTGCCCAGCGCACTAAGGTCGACCCACTACCCTGTCGCATCAAGGGCATGACGTTTAACCCTAGGACCATCCCTTGAAACCAAGGCGATGTTTTAGTGTCAATGACTTCGCGCTCGACCTGCTCGGGGCCAAGATGTCGTAACTTTACAAAGAGTGTGCAGCCCGACTCGCTAAACGGTGCATGCGAAGAACCTGGAGGGCTCATGAGGTAAGTGCCGGCAGGATAATCACCTGTCTCATCACTAAATACTCCGTCAAGCACCAAAATCTCTTCACCGAATTCGTGGATATGCTCTTGAAACTTTGATCCAGGTTGGTAGCGAACGATAGAGGTTGCTTTTGCGACCTCGCCGCCTAAACGCTCGAACATTTTCCTGTCGACCCCCGCTTCGGGGCTTTGAATCCACGGCAGGTCATGATGGTTTAGAGTGACTCTCTGACCGTAATCCGCATTGATATTCATGGAGTCGGAATTGCTTGAGCAGCTCCGCTTAATACTTCAGCGGAATATTTCAGAAAATTCTCGCGGTGTCTTCTGTAGAATAAAAGCCCCTCTTTGAGGCTCGCAACCGTGGCTCCTTGTTCAAGCATCTTATCCCAGAGGTTCCAATCTTCTTGTGGATGAACGCCATCTTCATCTTTCTTTTGATACCCAATTTTTTGACCAAAAGCGGTGCGGTACATCATTGATCCGTGATGCTGCTCTTGGCGATCCCAATACAAGTCGCCTTGATACGGTAATGTTTGCCCAGGCACGCGCGTCAAGATTTCATCTTTCAGTTCGCCGGTCACAACAATGTCATACGTCACAATATCGGCGCTAGCATTGGATAACAACTCGATCGTATCTGAACGCAGCCAGTTATCTGCGCCAATAAAAAGCACGTACTCTGTTTCGACTTTAGACAGCATATCTTGAAAGTTAATGACAACGCCCAAGTTATCAGGTCTGAGTGTGTACTCAATGTTTGGGTACAAGCTTGGTAAATGCGCGCAATCTAACCCCCCGTCATCTACAAATAAAATTTTTGCAGGAGGTGTGGTTTGAGAGAGTAGCGACTCAATGCAATGGGCTGCAAGGTGTCCGTACCGATAAGAGGCAATTACGACTGTGATCATGTAGTCGTGCATTACAACACGAAACTATGACAGTACGGTTGTTCATAGCCTTGCGGTAGCAACGACTTCTACACTAAAAATTCTCAAGGATCGAGCGCTAGCGCTATTCGAATATGGTGTACGGCGTACGATGCGGCAGTTGTGCAACTGCTGCATCGTGTTGACTCAGTCAAATAATTACTTAGCTAAAAGCGTGCTAATCGCCTCACCCATGTCGTGTGTGTGCGCCTTGCCACCCAAGTCTGGTGTGTGCGGGCCAGTCACCAAGATTTCTTCGATCGCTTTTACGATTGCATTATGCGCATCAAGGTAAGGCTTTTGATTCGCTTCAGGCAAGCCAAGCCCAAGATACTCAAGCATCAAGGCGCCGGACCAGATCATGGCAACAGGGTTGGCGATTTTTTTGCCGTAGATATCGGGTGCTGAGCCATGCACGGGTTCAAATAATGACGGAAACTTACGATCGGGATTCAAGTTTGCCGAAGGTGCTAGGCCAATCGTGCCGGTACAAGCTGGGCCCAGATCCGACAAAATGTCGCCAAACAAATTCGACGCCACCACCACATCAAAGCGATCAGGTTGCAACACAAAACGTGCTGACAAAATATCAATGTGCTGTTTGTCGGTGGTGATGCCAGGGTAGTCTTTACCGACCTCGGCAGCACGCTCGTCCCAATAAGGCATGCTGATGGCGATACCGTTTGATTTGGTTGCGATGGTCAGGTGCTTGCGCGCGCGACGTGAGGCCAGTTCAAACGCAAAGCGCAGCACGCGGTCGCAACCGATGCGTGTAAAGATCGATTCTTGCAACACGATCTCGCGATCGGTGCCTTCAAACATCTTGCCGCCTACGGCCGAGTAC
>JABMMM010000232.1 GCA_013205565.1 Alcaligenaceae bacterium
CCTAAAGCCACAGCGGGGATCGCGGTGAGGCTGTACACGAGGCAGACTTTCCAGTTCGTTTCACGCCACCACAAGATCACCCGCGAAAAGTTTGCAAGCGTAGCGGTGATGGCAATGATGGATACCGTTTGAACGGGCCCGTAAAAATGGACTAGAGCAGGCATCAGGATGATGGTGGTGCCAAAACCGATCACCCCGCCAAGTACGCCTGCGATCAGACCTAAGGATCCTAGAATCAAAATACTGAAGACGAGATCCGTCATGAAGCGTGATCAGAGTAGCGTGGGCTGCAAAATGGTCAACGCGTTTGTTCGAGCGTGGGTGCGCTGTCAGTCAAGGTCATGCGACGCATATCGCGTTTGTAAATTTTGTCATCATAAGGGCGCGCACGATGCATGGTGCAGCGGTTATCCCACATGACCAGATCGAACTGGCTCCAAACATGGCTGTAGACAAATTCACGTCGCGTGGCCTCTTCAATTAAGTCTCGAATCAAGACCATGCCCTCGGGTCTGGGCATGCCGTGCACCACGCCAATATGTGAAGCCAAATAAATTGACTGGCGCCCCGAGCCAGGGTGTTTGCGTACCAAACGTTGCGGTACAGGCGCATAATTCAGTTTTTCTTGTTCGTTAAAGGCATCAAAGCCAAGTTGCGCACGTGAATAGATTAAAGAGTGATCGCAGACCAAGGGTGTGATCAATGCTTTCGTTTTTTCAGGCAGTCGATCCCAGGCCGCGCGCATATCGGCAAACTCGGTATTGCCACCTTCGGGCGGAATTACGCGCGCATGCAGCATTGAATATTTGGCTGGCGTCGCTTTAAAGCTGCTATCCGAATGCCAAAGCGCATTGCCTAAGTTAAACATTCTTCGGCGATCATCTGCTGCCAAAATTGAGCCATCCACATCCAGATTTGAAATATCGTTCATCTGGTTATAAGCGAGTCGCTGCTTGTGCACATCGACCACGGCACGTGTTTCTTCCAGAGGCCCCAAACTGCGCGCGAAGGCAACCTGTTGATCGTCGTCGAGTTCTTGTTTGGGAAACACCACCACCGCGTAACGATCCATCGTGTGATCAATGGTTTGGATTTGTTCTGCGGTCAGAGGTTGCCGCAGGTCGAGGTCACTAATCTCGGCGGCAAAGTCCTTACCAATCGGTTTAATTTGCATGGTCGTTGTCTCGGTCGGCAAATTCGGGATTCACCCATTTTTATGACCCAATATTAACGGCAAAAATCTTGATTTAGGAGCTTAGACCCGAGGGTTTTTCAACCAAAAGGAGACTCAGACAGGCTGGTGTGGTGAATTCACCCCCTTAACCGATGCTGAGTTGACTACCGCAGTTGCGCGGTTCTTGGTAGCTTTATAATCATTTCGCGGTGCGCCTGACCTTTGGTGTAAACGCCGCCCACTGCCAAGCCGAACCAATGCCTACCAGCCGATTTTTGACCGTTGCATTCTATAAATTTGTCGACCTACCTGACTTTGAGCAGCGTCGGCTGCCTCTGCTTAAGCTGTGTGAAAAACGTAATATCAAGGGTCTGATATTACTTGCACGCGAGGGGATCAACAGCACGCTCGCCGGAACAGAACCCGATATTCGGGCCGTGTTGGCACATCTGCAGGCAGAGCCAGTCTTTGCTGATCTGCAGCACAAAGAGGCGTGGGCAACTCACCCACCGTTTCGTCGGATGAAAATCCGTATCAAAAAAGAGATCGTTACCATGGGTGTGCCAGGCATTAGCCCCACCAACATGGCTGGCACCTACGTGAAGCCGCAAGATTGGAACGCCTTAATCAGTGACCCAGACGTGGTGTTGATTGATACGCGCAACGATTACGAGGTTGAACTAGGCACCTTTAAGGGGGCTCTAGATCCAAACATTGGCACCTTCTCTGAATTACCCTCCTGGGTCGCTCAGGCCAAGGCGCTTGAAGCGCGCACTGGTAAAAAGCCTAAAGTGGCGATGTTTTGTACCGGCGGCATTCGCTGTGAAAAGTCGACGGCACTGCTGCGTGCCAAGGGTTTTGACGAGGTCTATCACCTTGAAGGAGGTATTCTGAAATACCTCGAGATCGTCCCCCCTGAGCAAAGTTTGTGGGAGGGAGAGTGCTTTGTCTTTGACGAGCGCGTTTCAGTCGGTCATGGATTGCAGCAGACCTTGCGCCCGCTCTGCCGCTGCTGTCGCCAGCCTTTACCTGATGGCGCAACAGAGTCGCCGCTTTACGAAGAGGGCGTGAGTTGCCCGCGCTGTATCAATAAAACGACCGAACTGCAAAAAAGCGGTGCGCGCGAACGACAGCGTCAATGCGAGCTCGCTAAAAAACGCGACTCGGCTCATGTTGGGGCAAAGATGCCTACAACTACTCGGGCTTAATTCCAGCGTCTTTTACGATTTTTGCGTATTTGGCCACGGCCTCTTTTTGCAGGGCAGCGAGTTCTTGAGGCCCAGAAGGGACAATGTCAAAACCAAATTTTTTGATTTTGCTCGCCACCTCTGGGTTTGCTAAGGCCTTCAGGAGTTCGGTGCTTAGTTTGTTGATAACGGCGGGTGGCGTGCCCGCTCTGGTAAAAAACGCCAGCCACGACCAGTGCCCGTAGTCCTTGAGCCCTGCGGTCTCGGCAACTGCGGCAATGCCTGGTGCCTCATCGATACGCTGCGGCCCAGTCACAGCGATGGCACGTAGTTTGCCCGTGGCAACTTGCGCCATGCCTGAGCCCGTGGGCTCGCATACCAGTTGCACCTGATTACCCATTAAATCGTTAAGCGCCTGCGTTGAGGTTTTGTAGGGCACGAAGGTAATGCTTATCCCAGAAATGACTTTAAGCATTTCAATACAAATTCTAGAACTGGCTGTACCGGCGCCATAATTCAATGTTGTTGGATTGGCTTTCGCATAGGCGATCAATTCTGCCACATTGTTGACGGGCAAGGCTGAGGGCACTAACAATACGTTGTAAGCATTATCAAGTGCCTTGGCGACCGCAGCAAAGTCTTCGATTGGGTCGAAGGGCAGTTTGGCATACAGGCTTGAAATTGCAGCCATTGTTGTGCTTGAACCAAACACCAGCGTATAGCCGTCAGGCGCCGCTCTTGCAGCAGCCTCGACGCCAATCATGCCTTGCGCGCCAGGGCGATTTTCAACAATGACTGCCTGTTTGACCTGTTCAGATAATTTGTCAGCGATCAGGCGCGCAACGACATCGGTAGCGCCGCCTGCGGCCAGTGGCACAATGATACGAAGCGGTCGGACCGGAAAGTCTTGAGCCTGGGCCGACGCGAGGATGCCGAACATAAAAGAGATCAGGCCGACAGACAATATTTTTCGTTTCAACATTTTGTATCCTTTTCGTTATTATCGGAGTGTCTAAATGCGAACTAGCTAGGGATCAAGAATCGTCTTTCAATTTGCCGAGCCACCAGAACAATCACGGACACCAAGCAAAGATAGATAAAGGCTGCAAACAGGTAAGCTTTAAAAAATTGAAAATTTGTTGAGGCAAGCTCTTGCACGCGTGCAAAAAATTCAGTGTACTGAATCAAAAACGCCACCGAACTGTCTTTTAAATTTCCAATGCATTGGTTAGTGAGTGCGGGGATCGATTGCCTCAATACCTGAGGCAAAATGATAAGTTGAAAAGTTTTAAAAGAGCTAAACCCCTGAGCCTTAGCGGCCTGAAGCTCTGCGCTCTCTAAGCCATTAAAGGCCGTGTTCAGGTAGGCGGCGTTATAGGCGGCGATGTTCATTGTGAAGCCGATCATTGCCACAGTAAAAGGTGAACACTTAATGCCCCACTGCGGCAGACCGTAATACATTAAAAACAACAGCACGATCAAGGGCATGCCGATAAAAAATGAAATGTAGCCTTTGACCAAGGTGCGAACGAGCTTATTTTGACTGATTGAGAAATAGAACACAACAATGCCGAACAAGAAGCCCGAGAGGCTGGCAAAAACGGCAAGCTTGAGTGTTTGCTCTAGCCCGGTCAAGATCAGGGGTAATTGCTCAAGTAAATCGCGCTCGAACGGCCCCATCCCATTCACGATGATTGACCCTCGCGACCAAAAAATTCTCTGATTTTTTGGTCGGGATGATTCGTGGCTAAATGGTCAATCGTATCCTCTGCCGTCACAACGCCTTGCTCAAGAAAAATTATTTTTTTTGAAATCTGTCGAGCGAGCAGCAAGTCATGCGTGACACACAGCATCGTGATGTTGTCGCGATGGAGCCGATTAAATAATTCTGCAACCTCACGCACCATGATTGGATCCAGAGCTGAAGTGGGTTCGTCAAATACCACGACGGCGGGGTCCATTGCGAGTGCTCGGGCAATCGCAGCGCGCTGCTTTTGGCCGCCAGAAAGTTGCTCGGGATATTTATGCTGATGCGTGATCATATCGAGACGCGACAACTCAAAGGCCGCCTTCTCGTTCGCCTCAGCGCGACTCATCTTTTTTAACTTACGTAAAGCGAGCGTGACGTTATCAACGACCGTCAGATGGCGGTATAGGGCAAACTGTTGAAAAACAAATCCGATGCTTTGTCTCAGTGCTCGTACATCGGTGCTGGGGCTTGTGATGTCACTGCCACGAAAACGAATCGTGCCAGACGTGGGTTCTACCAAGCGATTCAAACAACGAAGCAAGGTCGATTTTCCGCACCCTGAAGGCCCCATCACGACTTTAAGCTCACCTTCTAACAGGTCAAGATTAACGCCATTTAACACGGTGTTGTCTTCGAATTTTTTTACGAGATTGCGAACTTCGATAAGTGCCATGTTAAGCATCTCCTATGCCAGGCACGCGAAAGTGTTTTTCAATATGCCGCACGCCTCGGATCAAGATCCAGTAAATCCCGAAATAAAGAATCCCGACTGCCAAATACACCTCGATTCCGCGCAGCGTGGTCGCCGTCAGATTCATGGCCTGCTTGGTCATCTCGGGGATGCCGACGGTATAGGCGAAAGGAGAATACTTGAGGATCGACGTGAACTCATTGATCATTCCTGGCACCGCAAAGCGTAGCATTTGAGGCGCTTCAATGTAGGTAAAGACTTGCACGCGACTCATACCACTGGCTTGGGCCGCCAGAACTTCAGAGACATTGACCGCTTGCAGTGCACCTCGAAAAACTTCAGACAAGTAGGCGGCGGCGATGAGGCCTAGGCTTAAGGCCATCGCAGCGAGTGAACTCACTTTTACACCAATACTTGGTAACCCAAAATACACCATAAACAAGAGCACTAAAACTGGGATTCCTCGAAACACATAAGTGAAAACATCGAGAACCCTGCCAATGTGCTGTGTGCCTAGCTGTCTGAGGCCCGTCATCATCAGCGCGACCAGCAGCGCAGTTGCGCTACAGGTGAGCGTGACGAGTAAAGTGTGCCCGAGTCCTTGTGCTAATTGCTCAAGGATCTCTAGAAAGCTCATGTTGAATTTTTTTAGGCGCTACTTCAACCATTTATCAACAATGGCTTTGACCTTTTCGGGGCCAAGCTCTTTCAGGTATTTATCAAAGTCGTCGCGGCGTGCAGAACCTTTGGCAAAGGCAAAGCCTAGCTTGTCAAAGCCTGCAAAGACATAGGCGCTTTCGACAGGCAATTTAAGCTTAAAGAGGAAGTTCGCAAATACCGGCTCTTCGATAAAAGCCAGATCAAGATTGCCATTTTGTAAGTCGGTCATTGCCTCACTGTATGAAGGATAGAGCTTGACTTGACTGAGAGAATAATAGCCCTTTGGTTCGAATTCGTTCTTAATCAAATCGCTATAGGCCATGCCACGTGGATAGCCGATCGAATATTTTTTGAGCTCAGAGAGATCAGTGATTTTGATGTTGCGAGACTTTAAGCTCACTAAGTGCCACGCATTGTCATAGTAGGGTTGCGAAAAATTCATCACTTCTTTGCGCTTGTCGGTAATCGATATACCCGAAAACGCGACGTCGGCTTGCCCACTTGAAACGGCACCGAGCATGCCCTGCCAATCATAGGGGGTGATTTTAAGTGTGCAGCCCCGTGCTTTGCAGTAGCCCTCAAAAATATCCAGATCAACGCCTTGAATTTTTTTGTCTTGTTCAAACAGCATTGGGGGGGAGGTTGGCGAAACCGCAACCTTGATTTCGTTACCTAATTTGTTGTCAGAGCAGCCAGCCAGAAAAATTAGCGTTAGACACAAAGCCTTGAGAAGTTGGCGAGAAAACATAATAAAAACACCATGAAGTGAGGGGCCAAGCGAGCAAGAGCGATCGCTGATGAAATTCCCTCCTATTTTAGGTGATCTTTTGCCCGGCAGCTAGCATCCAGCGCTTCATGACAGTCTGATCGGTGGCATCGACATTGCGCGACAGATCATTGAGTAGCGGTAGCTCGAGTTTGGCCTCGTCGGCCAAGGTTTTGGCTAAATGCAAATCCTTGCTTACGATATTGACGAGCGAGAAAAACGCCTCTTGTGAACGTGCCCACGCCTGATAGTGTTGGCGCGTCATGGCGCCGTCGAGCGACATAAAGTTTCTGCCGCTGCTGACCTCAAGAATCGGTGCAATTTGTTCGATATTCACGCCATATTTAGCCGCCAGCTCAAAAGCCTCGGCAGCGAGATAGATGTTCGCGATACCCAGCATGTTGTTGATGACTTTGATCACCTCCGCTGCGCCCAGCGCACCACACCGAAAAATTTCAGTCCCCATCGACCGCATGAGAGGCTCGGCTCTGTTTAAGTCTTGCTCATCACCACTCATCATGATGGTTAGGGTCCCTTGCTCGGCCTTGACTAACCCGCCGCTGACCGGAGCATCAATCAAGTGCGCGCGGGTGTTTTTGAGCTGCGCCGCGATCTGTTTCAGTGTTGAGGGTAGGGTGGTACTCATCATGCAGACTAAAGGTTGGCGCTCAGGGGGTATCGCCTCGATAAAACCAGTGGTGCCGCAGGTGACCGACACAATCTGCTCATCATTGGCAACCAGCACGATAATGGCATCTGCTAGCGCACAGTCGCGGGGGTCGTGCGTGACACTCGCCCCTTCTTTTTTGAAGGCCTCGAGCACGGTGAGATCTTGATCGCAGACTGTCAAATCGAAACCAGCGCGTTTGATGCAGCGCGCCATACGCGAGCCCATATTGCCAGCGCCGATTAGCGCCACAGTCTTGATTGTCATGACAGGTCTCCCATAATTTTGTGTGCTGAGCGCTATGTCGAGCGGATCCTTGGAGGCTCAGCTTTTCGACTATCTTAAGACAATTGGCAAAATAGTGGCATACTTTTCCTTTATGCCGCTTGCAGATTCGTCTGTTTTGCTCTGTGTCCTGTCATCTGACAGGCGTGGTTGGATCTTGTCGGCTCCTTAATAGGATGTTCATTGACCGTGAATAGCAAAACGAACGCAATTTCTGGGCTTGCGTTCGCAACGCTCTTATTTATTGGGCTGATCATGGGCGCCAATCATGTTGCAGCGCGCATTGCCTTTGACCACGGCTTGAATGTGGCAACCGCAGTCGTAGTGCGCAGCCTTGTGACTGCCGTTGTTGTGAGCCTGATTGTTTATTTTCAAGGCGTACCGATTCGACTCACGCGTAAACATAAAAAAGTATTACCCGCGATTGGTCTGCTAGTCACCATTCAAAGTTTAAGTATTTATTCCTCGGTGGCACTACTGCCAGTGTCTTTGGCCTTGTTGGCGTTTAATACCTATCCGCTCTGGACCGCCTTTTGGTGTCGTGTCATTTATGGCCAACGCCCTGAGCGTCAGGTACTGCTTGCGATGCCGATTATGCTGATTGGGTTGGCGCTGGCCTTAGATGTCTTTGGCGCTGCGTCGGGCTTAGGTGCCAGAGCGCAATGGGGCATGATCGGCGTTGGGGTCGCTTTTGCACTCACTGCAGCCGGGACGTTTGGCTTGGTCTTGGCGCTGACGCAAAACGAAGTGTCTGACCTAGATGGCCGTGTCCGTACGGCGACCACGATGTGGATGGTCGGGCTCTTGGCGATCATTGGTACGCAAGTACTGGGCGCGTTTCAGTGGCCCACCGCGACAGCCGGGTGGTGGGGCTTGGCGTTGTTGACAATTTTTTATGGCACTGGTTTTACAGTGATGTTTATCGTATTGCCGCGCTTAGGAGTTGTCGGCAATTCGTCAATCATGAGCATTGAGCCCATTTTTGCGTTGGTCTTAGGCTGGTTTATTTTGGATCAAAAAATTGCCTGGATACAAATCGTTGGTGCCTGCTTAGTGGTCGGGCTGGTGATAAAGCTTGGGTTGAGAAAGCAAGTTAAGTAAACATCGTTTGCCGCTAACGGCATGTGGCGCGCAAGTTAGGGGTGATTAACGCAGTAATGCGGCAGGACCCTCTGGCGAGTATGGTGGTACTTGGTTTGTGCCGCAGGGTTGTTTATACTCGAAAGCCCCCAGTAGACAGCGCCGAAGTTTTTGGCGCGCCCGGAGTTCTCCCCATGTTCGGAAAAAAACATTCACCCAAAATCGTTCGCTCAACCGACGAATCTTTTGAAACCATTATCGGGCAATCGACCGAAATTCGTGGCGAAATCATTGCCACGCAAAGTCTTCGGATTGATGGCACTGTTGTGGGCGACATTCGGGTGTCGCAAAGCGGTAACGTTAGCTTGGCGATTGGCTTAACAGGCTCTGTTCAGGGTGATATTCATGCGCAGCGGTTGATGGTGGGTGGACGAATTAGCGGTAATGTTTTTGTCACTGAATCGGTCGAATTACACGACAGCGCAGACATTCACGGCGACATCACTTACGGGCAAATCACCATCGAACCAGGCGCAAAAATTAACGGTCGCATGATTACGCTAGCCAACGCTCAACAGGGCGAACTGACCATCGAGGGCAAACCTACCTTGGTCAGTTCTGCTTCGAGCCAGGCACGACTAGCACCTGCATCGGATTAACAAATTGCCCGTGGCGCAACACTTCGAAATGAAGGTGCGCACCAGTGGTACGCCCGGTTAGACCGACTTCGGCAATCTTCTGACCACGCGTGACTGTTTGCCCCACGGTTACATCGATTTTTTTGGCGTGGGCATACTTCGATATATAGCCTTCAGCGTGTTTAATTTCAACAGTCAGCCCGTAAGCGCCATCCCAGCCCGCGCGCAACACGGTACCGTGACCGGCAGCCAGAATCGGCGTGCCAACTTTTGCAACAAAATCGATTCCTGAATGCTGGGCCACCGTGCGAGTGATTGGATCCACACGTGGGCCGAAATTACTATTTAAGCCCAAAGCCATAGGCAGGGGCGCACCAAGCGGCAGGTGGGTGAGCAACTGGTACCGGGTCGCCCAAAGCTCGTGCAAGCCGAGCGCCGTAGTGTTCAGCGAAGACACTTTAGCGATGGTGGAGTCGAGTTCGTCCTCAAGGTAGGCGTTCGAAGGTGACTTAAAGACAACCGGACGCAGAGGGCCGCCACGCCCAGCAGAGTCTGACATTTTATTTTTGATCGGAGCAGGTGCGGCGAGGGTAGCAAAGCGTTCTTTCAGTGAATTCAGCTCGCCAATCTTACCCGTCATCGCGGTCATCTGCGTATTCAGCGTATCTAGTTTTTTGCGATAAAGCGCGTCGATTTCTTTTTTCTCGCGGCTAAACTGCATGGTAGTTTCTTTGAAATCAACTTGCACTAGCGCAAGCTGGTGTTCATAAGATGCGATTAAATCTTTTTGTCTTTTTTCACGCTGAGCCAACGCAGTCTGTTGAGCTTGGTTTAAACGATCAAGTTGTTTTTGATGCAAAGTGTCAGTCTCAGCTAACTCTTTTGCGCGTTTAGCTTCAGCTTCTGCGAGTTCTTTTGTCCGTTTGTCGAGCGCCGCTTGGTGTTGCTGCGTCAGGTGGGTAAGCTGTTGCTGGTGCTGTGCTTGTAAAACGCTTTGTTCATCCGCGGTAATGACGTCACCCATGGTGCGGGCAAGTTGCGGCTTAAACTGTAGTGCAATCCGGAAACCAAAAAAATGAATACTGACTCCCAGCATAATCAGCAGCACGCCTACCAAGGCCGACCAACGGATCAGGCGCTGACGCGAGATATTAATTTTTTTGACGCTCGAGGTCGAGCCCGAAATCCAAATGAGTTGCACGTAAGGGGGCTCTATAAGCGGAACGGATGTTGAGTATACTCAGCGAAACACAAAAGCGAACAAAAATTGCTAAATGCTGAAAATTGTTTAGCGTTTGTTTAATGAGTTGCGCAATGCGTGCAGCCGCTGCAGTATTTGACGGCTGCGCGTAAGTCCATTAGCAAGTTACTGTCGAATTGTTTGACAAACGATTGATTTTTAACCAAATGCGCGGAAATCCTCCCCGTTCAGGGGGAGGATGAATAGCGCGGACACCGCAGGTGTCCCTGTTTTTAGCTGATTCAGGTCTGGGCGGTTGTTCGATGTCTTGGTAAACGATC
>JABMMM010000233.1 GCA_013205565.1 Alcaligenaceae bacterium
ACTAAGCGCTAAAACATCTCGCAGACGTGGCCTCTTTGCAACTCACCTGGCTAGAGACTCACTCAGCGTTTCCGGACCCGAGTCGCGCGCTGACTGAACCCTCGGGTTTGTTAGCCGCGGGCGCAGATTTGTCGATTGCGCGCTTACGCTCGGCCTACACCCAAGGTATCTTTCCGTGGTTCTCGCAAGACGAGCCGCCGCTGTGGTGGTCCCCTGACCCGCGCATGGTTTTAAAAACCGAGGCGCTGCATTTATCGCACTCGCTGCGCAAGCGTTTGCGCCAAATTGAACGCGCCCAACAAGCCGGTCATTTCGAGCTTGTCGTCAAAGTCGACACTGCTTTTTCTGCCGTGATGAGAGGGTGCGCGCGCTCAGCGCAAGGCGGCCAGCCCGGCACCTGGATCACCGAAGAGATGCAACTGGCCTATCAGGCCTGGCATCTTGTGGGCCAGGCACACAGTATTGAAACTTGGGTGAACGGGCAGTTGGTGGGCGGTCTGTATGGGGTCAGTATCGGTAAAATGTTTTTTGGTGAATCGATGTTTAGCCAAGTCACCGATGCCTCAAAAATCGCGCTGGTGCACTTAGTGTGGTTTTTGCAACAGCAACAGGTAGACTGGCTTGACTGTCAAATGCAGACCTCGCATTTAGCCAGCCTGGGCGCTTGCCCAATCCCGCGCGCGCAATTTCTGGCCCATGTCCGACAACGCACTGCCCAGCCCGAGATCGACTGGGCACGAGGTTGGCTTGATGCGAAGGGCGTTTTACACCAAGGGCAATAGCGTGGTTTTGAAAGTGTTTGACTGAAAAGGTCTGTACCATTGTAATGAAGGGTCTCGCTGCCGCGCCTTGCTGAGTAAGCGGTGAACCCTGCCACGCGGTCCAATGACAAGACGTTTCTTAGGTCTTTTGTGATGAGTCAAGTCAAAGAGCTTCCCTTCGCGGCGCTGCAGTTTTATGCGACGGCACCCTATGCGTGCAGCTATTTGCCAGGGCGCCAGGCGCGCTCGCAAGTGGCGGCACCTGGGCATCTGATTAACGCTGATACGTATTCGCAGTTAGTCGACGAGGGTTTTCGGCGCAGCGGGCTGTTTACTTACCGACCACACTGCGATGACTGTCAGGCGTGCATTCCGGTACGGGTCGCTGCAAACGCGTTTGAGCCAACCCGCACGCACAAGCGCATACTCAAACGCCACCAAAACCTGCGTCCGTTAGTGGCTAAGCTGGCATGGTCTCAAGAGCACTACGCTCTGTATACGCGCTATCAGGCAGCACGCCATGCAGGCGGCGGCATGGATGAAGACAATCAGGCGCAATATGGGCAATTTTTATTGGCTAGTCGGGTCAACACACGCTTAGTTGAGTTTCGTGATGAAGACGGCAGGCTTTGCATGGTGTCGATTATCGATGTGCTTGAGCAGGGCTTATCCTCGGTGTACACCTTCTATGACCCCGAACTCGCGGGTAGTTTGGGCACCTACGGAATCCTGTGGCAAATTCAGCAGTGCCGCCAGTTAAAGCTTCAGTGGCTTTACTTAGGTTACTGGATCGAAAAAAGTGTCAAAATGGCCTATAAGTCAAAGTTCAAACCTGCTGAGTATCGTTTTCGGGGGGCCTGGCATCAACAACCGCCCCCATCCACTGAGGCCTTTTGACTGTTTGCTGTTGTCTAAACTGTGACAACTGCCTGCTCTAAAATGCACGGCGTTTAAAGGCACCGCGCACTGAACGTTCGGTTATCTTCGTTAACATTACCTGGTCACTTATGTCGTTTCTTTTTCAAGCCTATCCCATTGCTCGCCAGGCACTTTTTGCGCTGGATGCCGAAGCCGCTCACGAAGCGACTTTACACGCGCTACAAAAGTCGTACGACTGCTCGCTGACTCGGGGTTTGCTGCACGACAGGGTCTCGGATCCGGCCACGCTGATGGGCTTACCTTTGCTCAATCGCGTCGGACTGGCAGCGGGGCTTGATAAAAATGGTGCGCATATCGATGCGATGGGCAACCTAGGCTTTGGCTTCATTGAGGTTGGTACCGTCACGCCAAGAGCGCAACCGGGTAATCCGAAGCCGCGTATGTTCAGAATCCCACAGGCGCAGGCACTGATCAATCGCTTGGGCTTTAATAATTTGGGGCTCGAGACCTTTTTAGCGAACGTGACACGCAGCACGTGGCGCAACAAGGGCGGCATCCTTGGGCTCAATATCGGTAAAAACGCCGACACCCCGATTGAACAGGCCGCCAGCGATTATTTGCTTGGTTTAACGGGGGTGTATCCGCATGCGGATTACATTACGGTCAATATCTCTTCGCCCAACACCAAAAACTTGCGCGCGTTGCAAGGTGAACAGGAGCTCGGTCAGCTGTTATCCCAGTTGCAGCAGCGACGCGTCGAACTCGCTGAGCAACACGGGCGACGCGTACCGATGGCGGTCAAGATCGCACCTGACTTAACGCTGGATCAGATCGATATGATTGGCCAGGTGCTGCCGCATCACGGCATTGACGGTGTCATTGCGACCAATACCACCCTCGAGCGCAGCGCCGTGCAGGGACTGGCTCACGCAGACCAAGCGGGCGGGCTCTCGGGTGCGCCCTTACATGCGCGTTCG
This sequence comes from Alcaligenaceae bacterium, assembly GCA_013205565.1. Taxonomy (GTDB): domain Bacteria; phylum Pseudomonadota; class Gammaproteobacteria; order Burkholderiales; family Burkholderiaceae_B; genus Zwartia. The sequence continues at coordinate 2,618 of JABMMM010000233.1, forward strand.
CTTGAGGTGATCGCTCGCCTAAGACAGTGCGTAGGAAGTGAACTTGCGATTATTGGTGTCGGAGGAATCGTCACAGGCCAACATGCCGCTGAAAAAATTGCCGCGGGGGCCGATGCTGTGCAGGTATATACCGGTCTGATCTATCGCGGCCCCGCACTAGTGGGTGACTGCGTACGGGCCATGGCTGCCGCGCGAAGCTAAAGCCCGAGCAGTCCAAACAAACAACAAAAAAAACACCTCGCTCAAAAAAGCGTTGCAAGAGAATCTGTTTGTGCGATGCACGTTAAGATTCTCAAACAACGCCCCATAGAGGCGAGGTGCTTATTCGGTGCACTTAACAGCAATCAATTGCCTGATAAGCGTCCCACTGGCAGCACTCACTTAGGCTGTTTGACTGCCGCGAGTCGAGGCTTTGACTGTTTCTGCTACGTCACCGGCTGCTTTGAACGCTGCGGTTGCGGCTGCGCTCAAGTTATTTTCAGCTGTTTGTGCGGCTTCCTTGGCGGCTTTGGTCATGGCGTCGTAAGCGGTTGTGGCTTGTGCCAAACCGCTTTTGATCATTGCCACGGCGCTTTCTGAGCCGACAGGCGCGTGCTTGCTGAACTGCTCGATTGCGTCGTTAACGTGCTTCTGGCCTTCGGCTGCGTGGGTTTCGCCCAATTTAGACAGATCGGCCTGAACACCAGAGACGATGTCATAGACATGCTTGCTGTAAGCCATTGCTTTTTCGGCGGCAGGCTGTGCAAGCGTTGAAGACATGGCAACAGCTTCTTGCGCGTCTTTCAGGCTGGCAACTTGTTGCGACTTTTGCGACACTTCGTCTAAGGTTGCTTTCATCACTTTCAGGTTCAGGTCTACGAATTTTTCGAAGCCCGTGAACATGCTGGTTTGAACGGCGACAAACGTGTCGATGGCAGCCTTTTGGCTGTTTAATACTTGCTGAGGAATCGCTGACATGGAAAGCTCCTGGGGTTAGGATCAAAGGCTTCGTTAAATAAGACTTCTTTAAGTAATAGGTGATTGTTGCACTGCACAAGTTCTATTTTAGGCTCAGATTTTTACAAGTCAACAATTATTTTGCTGCAACGCACCAAAAAACCACAAAGGAGTCGACTTTCGTTCTTTTGTCACCTAGACTGCTCTCTGGTCACCTAGATCAGGTACCTAACACCCAAGGATTCTGCATGAACTCTAACTTTGCTCGTTTTTTGCACGCGTTCTCAACGCGGCGTCTGCTTTGCGCGGGCGTCTTAGCTAGCGCGCAACTGGGTACGCTAGGCTCGACCAGCGCACAAACCGCTCAAACCGCCGAGCAATACCCAACCAAGCCTATCAAAATTGTGGTTGGTTTTGCCCCAGGGGGCGGCTCAGACTTTATTGCCCGCATTGTGGCGCAAAAACTAACCGGCAAACTGGGCCAAACGGTCTATGTTGAAAACCGCCCGGGCGCTGGCGGCAATTTAGGCGCTGAGGTCGCTCTGAAGTCAGCGGGCGATGGCTACACTTTGTTTTTAGCCGCCACCAGCTACACCGTAAACGCCAATTTGTATAGCTTACCTTTCGACCCTGTCAAAGACATCACCGCGGTCGCACGTCTGGCGAGTGGCCCATTCGTGATCGCCACCAACCCCGGCACACAAATTAAGAGCCTGAAAGAACTGGTTGAACGAGCAAAAAAAGAGCCTGGCAAGTTGACCTATGCCTCGTCGGGTAGCGGCAGCATCACGCATATCGCAACAGAATACTTTTTAAGTGTCGCCGGTGTCGAGGCGCTTCATATCCCTTATAAGGGCACCTCACCCGCTTTAACCGACACGATTTCTGGCACCGTACAATTTATGTTTGGCACGGTCGCCTCAACCGTACCGCATGTTAAGTCGGGCAAGCTTGTTGGTCTGGCTATTACCACCAAAGACCGACTCAACGCCCTGCCCGCGTTACCCACCGTTATCGAGTCGGGCTACCCAGGCTTTGATGTCGCGGTATGGCATGGCTTGATTGGCCCCAAAGGCATCCCGAAGGATATTGTCGCCAAGTTAAATAAATTCACGCTCGAGGCGCTGAGCGATCCGGCAACGGCAGAGCAGCTGGCCACCGACGGCTTGACTCCTGCAAAAGACTCGCCTGAAGAATTTAGTCAGCTTATCGAGGCAGAAGTTAAACGCTGGGGCGAACTCGTCAAAGCGCGCGGGATTACTTTAAAGTAAGAAGTCGAGGTCAAGCGCTGCAGTCAGGCGCTGCAGTCGCACAGCTGCCACGGCTTAGCCGCACACGGGTGCCAGCTTGCCTCAGACGCCACCAGCCTCGTAGCCCAAGGCTTCTGAGATACTGCCAGCGGTAGAGACCAGCTGAGGAATCCACGCGTCTTGTAAGCGGCTAGAGGGTGCCGAGATCGACAAACCGGCAACCAGTTTGCCGGTGTCGTCGTAAATACCGGCGGCAATACAACGCACGCCCATTTCAAGCTCTTCGTTGTCGCGCGCGTAGCCAAACTTGCGCACAGCAACGAGCTCTTGTTCGAGTTTATCGAGGGTCGTGATGCTATTTAAGGTGCTGGCTGCTAGGCCCGTACGGGTGGCGTAAGTGCGTACTTGCCTGCCATCGGCAGCAGACAAAAACAACTTGCCATTTGAGGTTAAATGCAAGGGGGCTCGCCCACCAATCGCGCGAACAACCTGCATTCCCGAGCGCTCGCTCCAAGCGCGATCAATATAGATAATTTCGTCGCCCTGCTGCACGGACAAATTAACCGTTTGCCCAGTGAGTCGGTGCAAAGCGTGCATCGGGTCGTGTGCCGCCTCGCGTACGTTCAAGCGCCCTTTCACCAACGAGCCCAATTCAAGCAAACGCATTCCGAGCTGGTACAGACCATTATCGACCCGGTCAACATAGCGCCCAATCACCAGATCACTCAAAATACGATGTGCCGTTGAAGTATGCAGACCCGTCGTTTTTGCCAAGTCCTTTAAGGCAACGGGATCCGGCTGCAACGCCAGCGCATCGAGCAATTGCGTGGCGCGGCCCAGCACCTGAATCGCCATCGCTGTGGTAACAGAATTTGGTTGAGCGCCCGCCAGGGCCTCTGAGGAAACATGACGAAGCATAGCTTTGAGAAAAAACGTAAAGTCAGAAGATGTTTGTTTAGGCGAACTTGCCGCGCTGCACCAACCATCTTATCCCATATTGTGAAACAATTTCGGCTGATTGCACTGCAACCGTTCTAGCCTCAGCGAGTAAAACCACCAAACTGCCTGTTGTTTTTGCGAATTTTTTTGCCGGCCTGCTCCCATCACAAGTAATATCGTGCCCTGAATAACGTACACCTAAAGTTGGATAATTTCGACATGCGCAGTGATCTGGAAATCGCTCAGGCGGCAAACAAACAACCCATTCTTGAACTTGCGACAGAACGCCTCGCGATTCCTGTCGAACAACTCGAACCTTACGGCCGCTTCAAGGCCAAACTCTCGCTTCAATACATCGACTCACTGGCTGCTCGCCCAAACGGGAAACTGATACTCGTCACTGCGATTTCTCCGACCCCGGCAGGTGAGGGTAAAACCACAACCACCGTTGGTTTAGGCGATGCGCTGAACCACATTGGCAAGCGCGCCATCATGTGTTTGCGCGAACCGTCTTTGGGTCCCGTGTTTGGCATGAAGGGGGGCGCGGCGGGCGGTGGCATGGCGCAAATTGTGCCGATGGAAGACATTAATTTGCACTTCACGGGCGACTTCAATGCGATCGCCCTCGCCAACAACCTACTGGCCGCGCTGATCGATAATCATATCCATCACGGCAATAAACTAGGCATCGACGTGCGACGTGTGAACTGGCGACGCGTCGTTGACTTAAATGACCGCGCACTGCGAAATATCGTGGTGGGCTTAGGCGGAACCGCCAACGGGTTCCCACGCGAAGACCATTTCGATATCGTTGTGGCTTCAGAAATCATGGCAATCTTTTGCCTGGTCAAAAATCTAAAAGAGCTCAAAGAACGCATCGCCAATATCGTGATTGGCTATTCGCTTACTGGCAAACCAATTTTGGCACGCGATTTGCAAGCACAAGGCGCAATGACTGCGCTCTTAAAAGAAGCGCTGGCCCCAAACCTTGTGCAAACACTTGAAAATAATCCGGCAATCGTGCATGGCGGTCCCTTCGCCAATATCGCGCATGGTTGCAACACAGTCTTGGCCACAGCCACCGCCCTAAAGTTAGCCGATTACGTCGTCACCGAAGCCGGCTTTGGCGCAGACTTAGGCGCCGAAAAATTCTTTGATATCAAATGCCGCAAAGCCGGCCTCACACCCTCAGCCGTCGTGTTAGTGGCCACCGTACGGGCGCTCAAGTATCACGGCGGAGTCGAGGTGAAAGATGTCGGTGTCGAAAACCTTGAGGCACTGCGCGCCGGGCTCGTCAACCTTGAGCGTCACATTCACAACATCAAACATAATTTTGGATTGCCTTGCGTGGTGGCGATCAATCATCGGACAGAAGACACTGACGCTGAAATTGCCTTGTTGCAAGCCACCACGGCCGCACTGGGTGTTGACGTCGTACTCGCCAAACACTGGGCACAGGGTGGCGCAGGCGCAGCTGATTTAGCGCAGGCTGTGGTCAAGCTCTGCGAGCAGCCGAATCACTTTAAATTTTTGTACCAAGACTCTGACTCGTTATGGGACAAAGTACAAACCATCGCAACCAAGACCTACGGTGCAGCCAGCATCACAGCCGACGCAAAAGTACGCGCACAAATCGCACAGCTACAAAGCGACGGTTACGGTGATTTACCGGTGTGCATTGCCAAGACGCAATACTCGTTTTCGACCGATGCCAAATTGCGGGGTGCACCAAGTGGTCACGTGTTGACGATTCGCGAAGTCAGACTATCGGCAGGTGCTGGCTTTGTGGTGATGGTGTGCGGTGACGTCATGACCATGCCGGGCCTGCCTGCTGTGCCAGCAGCAAACGGAATCGACGTGAACGATGCGGGGCAGATCACCGGATTATCGTGATTTGTCGCGCCTGTTTTTTAAGCGATCGCTTTCTTTGGCTTTGCGTTTAGGGTGTTGGTTGTGCCATGACTTTTCGGGGGGCGGGCAGGGCATGTTGATCAGCAGCAGGGTCTTACTGAACCACAACCGGAATCCCAGCAATCCGCGACGACCACTCTTTTGGCCCCGTCGTATGCACCGAGATACCATTCGAATCGACCGCCACCGTCACAGGCATATCTACCACATCAAACTCATAGATGGCTTCCATCCCCAAATCCGCAAAGCCAATCACCTTGGCCGCCTTGATCGCCTTAGACACCAGATACGCCGCACCACCCACTGCCATCAAATAGGCAGACTTGTGCTTACGAATCGATTCGATCGTTTCAGCACCACGTTCTGACTTACCAATCATCACAAGCAAACCCGTTTGCTCAAGCATCATGTCAGTGAATTTATCCATGCGCGTCGCGGTGGTTGGACCTGCAGGGCCCACGACCTCATCACCGACTGGGTCAACCGGACCCACGTAATAAATCGCTTTGCCGCGGAAATCGACCGGTAATTTTTCACCTTTAGCCAGCATGTCTTGAATACGCTTGTGCGCTGCGTCTCGACCCGTCAGCATTTTGCCGCTCAGCAACAAGGTCTGGCCGGGTTTCCAGCTAGCGACTTCTGCTGGGGTGAGCTTGTTTAAATCAACCTGACGCGACGATTTGTAATTTGGCGCCCAGTTGACATCAGGCCAGTCAGACAGTGACGGACGATGTAAGTGTGCAGGGCCCGAACCGTCTAACTCAAAGTGCGCATGACGTGTCGCCGCACAGTTTGGAATCATCGCCACTGGAAACGATGCGGCGTGTGTCGCAAACGTTTTGATTTTGACATCGAGTACTGTTGTCAAACCACCTAAGCCCTGCGCACCAATCCCCAGAGCATTGACCTTTTGATACAACTCGATACGCAATTCTTCAATTTTATTGCTTGGTCCACGTTCAAGCAGCTCGTACATGTCGAGATCTTCCATTAACGCTTGCTTGGCCATCAATACGGCCTTTTCAGCCGTGCCGCCAACGCCAATCCCCAACATACCCGGCGGACACCAGCCTGCACCCATCGTCGGTACCGTTTTTAATACCCAGTCAAGAATTGAGTCATTTGGATTGAGCATGGCAAGCTTGGATTTATTTTCAGAGCCGCCGCCCTTAGAGGCGATTTGCACGTCGACTTTAGCGCCCTGAACGAGCTCGACGTTTACGATGCAGGGCGTGTTGTCTTTGGTGTTTTTACGCAAAAAAATCGGGTCGTCCAAAATCGACGCCCGCAAAGGATTCTCTGGATTGAGATAGCCTCGGCGCACGCCCTCGTCACACAACTCTTGAATATTTTTTTTGGTATTAAAGCGGACGTCCATCCCTATTTTTAAAAATACATTGACGATACCCGTGTCTTGGCAGATCGGCCGATGACCCTCGGCGCTCATGCGCGAGTTTGTCAAAATTTGCGCCATCGCGTCTTTTGCTGCGGAGCTTTCTTCGCGCTCGTACGCACGCGCCAGATGTTTGATGTAATCCGCCGGATGATAATAGCTGATGAACTGGATAGCGTCAGCAATCGACGAAACGAAATCTTCTTCTTGAATAATGACCGACATAGAGACACCTGCTATAAAAAGGAGCTAATCAAAAATTGAATGGAACAGCAAAAGCTTTCAAACACAAAAAATGCGTGGGGCAACGAGCGTACTGATCCGGTCAGCTCAAGCGAGCGTCGACACAAAATTTATTTTCCGCGCCACACCGGCTGACGCTTTTGTGCAAAAGCGGTGGCGCCCTCTTTGGCATCTTCTGACAAAAAAATATGGTGAATCAGGGGCCGCTGCAGATCAAACATTTCGTCTGCCGAAAAGTCGGCTCCTTTGTTCACGACACTTTTACTAGTTTGCACCGCTAACGGCCCATTTTCGCAGATTCTTTGGGCAAGCTTGATGGCCTCGGCCAGCGCCTGCCCGGGTTCGGTCAGCACATTAATCAAGCCATACTGATGCGCCCGCAAAGCCGGCAGCATGTCGCCCGTTAAAATGATCTCCATGGCGATGTGGTGGGGAAGCTGACGTGGCAGACGTAGCAAGCCCCCCGAGCCCGCCACCAGGCCCCGCTTGACTTCTGGCAGTCCGAACATGGCGTTGTTGGCAGCCACCACCAGATCACACGCCAGCACCATTTCAAAACCGCCCGCCACGGCGTAGCCTTCCACTGCGGCGATCAAGGGTTTTTTAGGGGGAGCCTCGTTTAAACCACCAAAGCCCTTTCCCTCGACCAGCGCGCGTTTGCGCGTCTGCGCAAAATCTTTCAGATCCATCCCAGAACTAAAGGTGCCTCCCGCCCCCGTGAGAATCGCGATCCGGATGTCGTCGCGCGCGTCTAGGATGTCGAAGGCGGCCGATAGCTGGTGTGCGGTCTCAAGACTGATCGCATTACGCGCCTCAGGACGGTTAATCGTAATAAGCTGAATCGCGTCCAGATACTCGACGCTTACCAGTGCTTGCATACAAACTCCTTGAACAGTGGCCCGTGCACGGTGGCGCCCCTTTTGGGCGAGCACCCTGAACGTCAACAAACCAACCATGAATGATAGGCGATTGGCGCAGCGAGCTGGCAAGAACACCGAATCTTGAACCCAAAAGGCTGCGTACCAGTCGCAAGCCACCCACACAGCCTTCCCACGGTAAACTGCCTAATTAAACAGCCTTTATCGCGTTCAAACCTTCATGCTCACTTTTCAGCAAATCATTCTGCGTCTGCAAGAGTACTGGGATCGGCAGGGCTGCGCGCTACTCCAACCCTACGATATGGAGGTCGGCGCGGGTACCTCTCACACGGCGACCTTTCTTCGTGCGATCGGCCCCGAGCCTTGGCGCGCAGCCTATGTGCAACCTTCCCGACGCCCAAAAGACGGGCGCTATGGCGAAAACCCCAATCGACTGCAACATTATTATCAGTATCAAGTCGTACTCAAACCGGCACCACCTGATATTTTGGATCTTTACATTGGCTCGCTAAAAGCCCTCGGAATTGATCCCACAGAGCACGACATTCGTTTTGTTGAAGATGACTGGGAAAACCCCACGCTCGGTGCCTGGGGTCTGGGCTGGGAAGTCTGGCTCAACGGCATGGAAGTCACGCAATTTACTTATTTTCAACAAGTAGGCGGCTTAGACTGCACGCCCACAACTGGCGAAATCACTTATGGTTTAGAACGTTTAGCCATGTATTTGCAAGGCGTTGAAAGCGTCTACGATCTGGTCTGGACAAGCGGCCCGAAGGGCACGGTGCTGTATCGCGATGTGTTTCATCAAAACGAAGTTGAACAATCCACCTACAATTTTGAACATTCTGACGCTGACATGTTGTTCAGGCACTTTACCGATCACGAAACCAACGCTAAGCGCTTAATTGAGATTCCTCTTGCTCTGCCCGCCTACGAAGCGACGCTGAAGGCCGCGCACACGTTCAACATGCTTGATGCCCGCGGTGCGATCAGCGTCACCGAGCGTGCCGCTTATATCGGCCGTATCCGTAACCTCTCGCGTGCGGTGGCACAAGCCTATTACGACGCACGCGAACAGCTGGGCTTTCCGATGATGGGTGGTAACGGCGTTGCACAGACCCCAGACAACAACGGGGCGCAAGTATGACGCAAACCAGCCACCCACTGCTCATTGAACTGTTCACTGAAGAATTGCCCCCAAAAGCCTTGCCTAAGCTTGGGCAGGCTTTCGCACAAGGCGTCTGCGATGCGTTGCAAGCGCAGGGTTTACTCGCGACGGCAAACACCCTAACTGCTTTCGCTTCGCCGCGGCGTTTGGCTGTGCGCCTCTCTCAGGTGTTGGCACTGGCCCCCGAGCAACCCTTCGCCGAAAAACTGATGCCTGTCAAAGTGGGGCTCGATGCCCAAGGTCAGGCCACACCCGCGCTGCAAAAGAAACTGGCTGCCAAGGGTTGGGCCGACCTGCCGCTTAGCGCGCTCGCGCGCGAGTCCGATGGCAAACAAGAGTATTTAGTCGCGCGCGGCACAGCGCCTGGCCTGGCGTTAACCGACGTATTGCAAGCCGCAATTGAAATCTCGCTCGCGGCGCTGCCGATTCCGAAGGTCATGAAATATCAATTGGCCGACGGTGTCACCACGGTCAAATTCGTGCGTCCCGCACACGCGCTGGTCACGCTGTTTGGCGCTCAGGTGATCCCCGCTACGATTCTGGGTTTACAAGCTGGGCGCACCACCTACGGACATCGTTTTCTGCATCCAGAGGCGATCGACATCGAGGATGCCAACAGCTACGAGCGACAGCTTGCGCAAACCGGTCAGGTCATCGCCTCGTTTGCCGCACGACGCGAAAAAATCCAGGCTTTGCTCGCCACACAGGCGCAAGCCTTAAACGCGACCTTGGGCCAAGACCCTGCCGTGCACGCCTTGCTTGACGAGGTCACCGCCCTGGTCGAGGCGCCGGCGGTGTACGTTGGCACCTTCGAAGAGCGCTTTTTACAGGTGCCGCAAGAGTGTCTGATTTTGACCATGCGCCTGAACCAAAAATATTTTCCACTTTTCAGGCCAGCCACTGGCGCGTTGACGAATCAATTTTTAATTGTCAGCAATATGCCCACAGAACACCCAGCCGCCATCATCGAAGGCAACGAACGCGTGGTGCGCCCACGCTTGGCCGACGCGCAGTTCTTTTTCGATACCGATCGCAAAACGCCTTTGCACCAACGCGTGCCACAGCTCGCCTCGATTGTTTATCACAACAAATTAGGCACACAATTACAGCGTACGACGCGCGTACAAAAAATTGCCGCCTGGCTGGCCCAGAGCTTAAACGCCGATGTGGCGCTCGCCGAGCGTGCGGCGCTGCTCGCAAAGGCCGACTTGAATACCAATATGGTGGGCGAGTTTCCTGAGCTGCAAGGCATTATGGCTTCGTATTACGCCAAAGCAGATCAAGAGCCCGAACCGGTTGTGCAGGCACTGGCCGAGCAATACAAAATTCGTCTTGAGCAACCCGTCACCTCTGCAAACATGACGGCTGCCATCTTGTTTATGGCAGAGCGCGCAGAGACTCTAATCGGCATCTGGGGCATCGGCCTGGCCCCCACCGGCGAACGTGATCCGTTTGGCTTGCGCCGCGCCGCCTTAGGCCTGCTAAGCGCCTTTGAGCAACTCACGGCGGGCGGGTTCTTGCCTATTCAGCAAAAGGGGCTGCTCACCCTTGACGGCCTGTTACTGGCTGCGGCAAACACCTTCGAGCCTGCGGCCTTAGCCGAGCCGACCGTCGCCCAGGTTCAGGCGTTCATCCTCGAGCGCCTGCGCAACCAATTAATCACGCAGTTTGACCGTAACGCCGTTGAAGCGGTGCTTGCGATCTCGCCACCGCTTCATCAAGTGCTGGCACGCGTGCAGGCCGCAGTCACCTTTGCGCAAGGCCCCGATGCTGCAAGTTTGGCTGCTGCCAATAAGCGGATCGGTAATTTACTAAAAAAAGTCGAAGGCAACTTGCAACCGTTTAACCAGAGCCTTCTCAGCGAGCCTGCCGAGCAGGCTCTGGCCAGCACAATCGCTCACTTGCAACCTCTGGCACAAAAGTGTGTTGCGGCCGGCGACTATCAAGCTGCGTTGGCGACGCTTGCTCAGGCCCGCGCACCGGTAGATACTTTTTTTCAAGATATTATGGTGATGGCCGACGACCCCGCGGTACGAAACAATCGTTTGGCCTTACTTGCCCAATTACACGGTTTGATGAATCAAGTCGCTGACATTTCAAGGCTCGCGGCATGAAGCTTATTATTTTAGATCGCGACGGGGTGATCAATCACGACAGCCCCGACTACATTAAGCACCCAGACGAATGGGTTGCCATACCCGGCAGCCTGCACGCGATCGCCAGGCTGTATCAGGCTGGCTATACCGTTGCCGTTGCCTCAAATCAGTCTGGTCTGGCCCGGGGCTTGTTTGACATCACTGCGCTCACTGCGATTCATCAAAAGCTGCGTAAAGAATTGGCGCAGCTTGCTGGTGCGATCGATGCGTTTTTTGTATGTCCGCATGGCCCTGATGAATATTGCCTTTGCCGTAAACCACTACCTGGCCTGTTTGAAGATATTGCGCGGCGCTACGATACTGAGCTGACTGGGGTTGCGGCAATCGGAGATTCTTTACGCGACTTACAGGCGAGTGCTGCCGCAGGCTGTACGCCTTGGTTAGTACAAACAGGTAACGGCGCGAAGACCCTGAAGCAGGGAGGCTTGCCAGCAGGCACACGACAAGCCGTCGACCTGTCTGACGCGGTTGAGCAAATCCTTACCAAAACGGTCTGATGCAATGTTGATACTGCGTGCCACGCTTTATGCCTTGTTCTTGCTACTTACCGTGATCCCTTACGCCTTAGCCTGTCTGCTGTGGGCTCCGCTGCCCCTGCACTGGCGCTACAAACTGACAATGGGCTGGCCGCAGCTAGCGGCTTGGGGGGCTCAAGTCATTTGCGGGATTCGCTGGCAAATTCAGGGAGCTGAACACTTACCTGACGGGCCCGCGATTGTGCTGTCTAAGCACCAGTCCGCTTGGGAAACTCTGTTTTTACCTTCACATCTGCCTCGGCAAATCTGCTTTGTCTACAAACAAGAATTGCATCGTGTGCCCTTTTTTGGCTGGGGCATCGCACTGCTTGGCATGATCCCGATTGATCGCAAAAAGGGGCGCGATGCGTTTGAACAAGTCGTCAAGGTGGGACAGCAACGCTTAGACGAAGGTCGCTGGCCGTTGTTGTTTCCTGAGGGCACGCGCATCGCGCCCGGCAAAATGGGACGCTTCAAAATGGGCGGTGCCATCCTTGCGACACGCACGGGCGCGCCTGTCATTCCCATTGCGCATAATGCAGGCGAACTCTGGCCACGCAATGCCTTCATTAAAAAGCCGGGCCTGGTGACGGTGTCAATCGGTCCGGCGATCCCGTCGCTTGGCTTGACTCCCGAACAGTTAAACGAGAAAGTATTTTCCTGGATCGATGCAGAAATGCGTCGTCTAAACCCAGAGCGTTATGCGCAAAGCTGATGAATCAACTTGAGCTCGTGCTTTCAGACACAAGCACCCCCGTGCCGAGCTGGCTGGTTGCCCCTGAAACGCTGGTGCTCGGAGGCAAGTGGCGCGTGGTGCGGCACGGCGATCAGGCCGTTGGTTTCGTTTTGCTTCGTTCACGCCGTCGCAGCATTGGCTTTATGATTATTGACGAAGGCTTGCGTGTCACGGCACCCAACTGGGTGACTCTGGGGCAAATCGACGAAGCCGTCGTCGAAAAAATGCCTTGGATCTTAGCAAAGTTACAAGACTGGCAAGCGCGAAAGGTGCAGCTCGCCATGGCCCATACCCGCTGGAAATCGGGCGGACAACTTCCTTATCTAGGCTGCCAGATTACCTTACAGCTTGGCGTGCCTGGCCCGCATGTGCCCCATGGTCGCGCGCACTTTGACGGAAACTCTGACGCACCCGAGGCGGGACAAAGCCTGTGGCTGCCGCTGCCAAACGACGCGGATACTCATCGCATGCGCGATATGACACAAGCGTGGCTGCAAAGCCGCGCAACGGTTTGGTTTGGACACCGTCTGAAATACTTTTTAGATAAAACGGGTTTAAAGATTCGCCGCTGGCGCTTGTCCTCGGCCGCGACGCGCTGGGGCTCTTGCACGAGCGATGGCAACATCATGCTGAACTGGCGTTTGATTCATTTTTCGCCGGGGGTAATCGACTATGTGATCGCCCATGAGCTCGCGCACTTACGCGAAATGAATCACAGTCACGACTTTTGGGCTGAGGTGCAACAGCTTTATCCCGACTACCACACTGCCAAGCAGATGCTGCAACGACACACGCCCGAAGGCATTCCCGAAATTTAACTAGCTGTAACCATTCTTTTTTTAGGAGCAAGCATGCGAATTCTTCACACCATGGTGCGCGTTGGCAATCTTGAGCGCTCGATCGAGTTTTACACAAAGGTCTTGGGCATGCGCCTGTTGCGCAACACCGAGTACCCCACCGGACGCTTTACCAATGCCTTTGTCGGCTATCAAGACGAGCGCGACGGCCCGGTACTTGAGCTGACCTACAACTGGGACACCAGCGCCTACGACTTGGGCACCGGCTACGGTCATATCGCGCTTGAGGTCGACAACGCCTACGAGGTCTGTGACAAAGTGCGCACCCTTGGCGGCAAAGTCACCCGCGAAGCCGGCCCCATGAAGCATGGCACCACTGTGATCGCATTTGTTGAAGACCCTGATGGCTACAAAATCGAGTTCGTCCAAAAAAAGACGGCTTAAGTGCGCAAGCAGGCAACCCCTTTGAAAATCGTCATCGCGCCAGATTCGTTTAAAGAAAGCCTGTCTGCACCCGAGGTTGCTGCGGCGCTTGCGCGCGGTGTCAAACGCGCAGCGCCCACGGCGCAAGTGATCTGCGTGCCGATGGCTGATGGCGGTGAAGGCACTGTGCAAGCGGTGCTCGGTGCCACCCAAAGCGAATGTCGCAGCAACTGGGTACAGAACGCTCTGGGGCAACCGATCGAGGCGCAGTGGGCCTTACTGCCTGATCAGACCGCCGTCATCGAAATGGCTTGCGCAGCCGGTCTTGAACATATTGCGCCGACTCAACGCGACGCGTTGCGCGCGACAACCTATGGCGTGGGCGAGCTGATTCAGCACGCGCTTGACAGCGGGTCGCGCCATATCGTTTTAGGCTTGGGTGGTTCGGCAACGAATGACGCAGGGGCGGGCATGCTCAGCGCGTTAGGGTTGGTCTTGCTCGACGCAAACCACCTGCCTCTTGCCGCGGGCGGTGCCGCCTTAGCGGCGCTTGCGCGCATTGATTCAAGCCGACTTGACCCTCGCCTGAAACAAACAAAAATCACGATTGCTTCAGACGTGAATAACCCCTTGTGCGGCCCGCGCGGTGCCTCGGCAATTTTTGGACCGCAAAAGGGTGCAAACCCTGAACAAGTGCAAAGCCTTGACCAGGCCTTGAGTCATTTTGCCGACTTGTGCGCCCAACACCTCGGACACGACTGTCGCGCCTTGCCTGGCGCTGGCGCGGCAGGCGGTGTGGGGTTTGCTGCCCACGCTTGGATGCAAGCCACCTTCAGGCCGGGCGCTGCCGTCATCGCCGAAATCGGCGGACTCGAACGGGCCATACAAGGCGCCTCGCTGGTGCTGACGGGCGAAGGAAGAATGGATTCGCAAACTTTGCTTGGTAAGACGCCTATGGGGGTCGCACAGCTCGCACAACGTGCTGGCGTGCCCACGATTGCCATTGCAGGTTCGCTAGGGCCTGGCTATCAAGAGCTTTATCGTGCTGGCATTCACGCCGCCTTTAGCGTGGTCTCGGGACCGATGACGCTCAATGAAGCTTGCACCAATGTTGCGAGTTTGCTTGAAGACCGCGCAGAAGACGTGCTCAGATTATGGCTTGCTGCGCAAGAATCTCGTCGTTAAGGACGCTGCACTCAACCAAGGTGTCGTACTCAGCCAAGGCGTTGCGCTAAGCCCGCACACCAGCGGCGTGCAGCGCGTCAGTCAACTCAATAAATTTCAAAACAGAGACCTGTTCGGCACGCCAAGTGGGCTCGATCTGTAACGCTTGCCACGGAATCAGTGCTGTCCAAGCCCCCAGTACCCCGCGCAACATCTTACGGCGCTGCGAAAACGCACGCATGACCACGGCGGCAAACAAGCTTTCATCGACTGCCCGAATCCGCGCCAAGCCCAACGGCACCATGCGAACGATTGAGGACGTGACCCGTGGCACAGGGTCAAACGCCTCTGGCGCCACGTCAAAGATTTTTTCGATCGCGTAACGATACTGCAGCATCACCGACAAACGACTGTAATCGCCGGACCCGGGTTGAGCGACCATCCGGTCGACCACTTCACGCTGCAACATAAAGTGTTGATCGATGATTTGGTCTGCATACTCGACCAAGGTAAACAGTAACGGGCTTGAAATGTTGTAAGGCAAGTTACCGATCAGGCGTAAGTTGTGTCCAAACTGCGTCAAGTCAACCGTCAATACATCGGCCTGAACAATCGACAGTTGCGACTCAGAAAAACGCTGGCGCAAGCGTGACGCTAAATCGCGATCGAGCTCAATCACGGTTAAAGCGTTGAGCTTTTCAAGCAGAGGCGCCGTGAGGGCAGCTAAACCTGGGCCGATCTCAAGCATCCGATCATCGGGAGCGGGATCAATCGCCCGTATGATAGCCTCAATCACCCCTGCGTCAACTAAAAAATTCTGACCAAACCGCTTACGCGCCTGATGCGCACGCACGCGCTAGTCCTTCACCTGACGTTGACTCTTTTCAATACGATTGTCGATGTAAGACTGGTTGCGCACCTGCTGCAGCCAAGTCTCGAATGCGGCCGCGGAGCGTTGTGCAAACAGGCGCTGTCGAACTTGGTTACGCTGATATTGCTCTGCCATGTCTTGGGTACGGCGCTCGTCAACCACAATCAAGTGCCAGCCGAAGACCGTTTGCACGGGTTGGCTGACTTCGCCGATCTTGAGTGCTTTCATCGCATTTTCAAACTGCGGAACGGTTTCGCCCGGGTTCAACCAACCGAGAGCACCGCCTTGGGGGGCTGAGGAGTCGTTTGAAAAACGTTTTGCCAGATCAGAAAAAGAGTCCTGCCCACTGCTGATGCGTTCTCTGGCCTGATCGAGTCTTTGCTTGGCCAACTCCGAAGACATCACGGCTGTCGTCTTGATCAGGATATGCCGGGCACGCGTTTGCTCAACCATCATCGGCCCAGTCGGCGCCGCAATACCAGTACCTTGTGCTGGCGGGGGTGCTGCCTGCGCAACGGGTTCGGGAGCAGGCGCACCGCCGGCGCGGCCAAGCACCTTCAGGATATGAAAGCCGTTACCACTTTGAAAAATGTTACTAATTTGGCCGTCAGGCACACCGGCCACGGCCTTCAAAAACAAGTCGGGCCAGTCTTTTACCAGACGGCCACCCATATCGCCGCCACGACTGGCCTCTGGGCCCTCAGAGTTTGCTTGAGCCAGAGCTTCGAAGCTTTCTCCTTTGCGCAAACGCGCTAACAAAGTTTGGGCCTTGTTACGCAGGGCTTTGATCTCTGTTTCGGTTGAGTCCTCAGGCACGCGCACTAGAATCTGCGCCAAACCCATGACGGCGGGTTGAACGGGCATCGCCCGAGGCTTAGGAGGCGGTGGGGGTGGAGGCGCTGTCATCGCAGTTGGTGCGCTTGACAGCAATCCGCCTGTTTGGCGGGCTTTTTGTTCACGCAAAAACGCGTCGACTTCGGCATCGGTGACCAGAATCGTACTGTCGACCACACGTTGACGAAGACGATCAACCAAGACCTCTTGCCGAATCAAGGTTGAGTAGTCGGCCCAGGTGACGCCAGACCCCTCAACTTGCTGACGCATTTGGGCCACGCTTACCTTATTGCGCCGTGCAATGTCTTCAATCGCCGCCTGCAAAAGCGGCTCGGTGAGTTCAACCTTAAACCGCTTGGCCTCTTGCGTCAGCAGACGCTCGGTGATCAAACGTTGCAACAACTGAGATTGCAGTAACTCATCGGGCGGACCCTGAGTCCGCTGCCGCGCAAAGTCGGCCTTCACCTGTCTGACGCGGGCGTCAAGCTCACCGCGCGTAATCACGTCTTTGTTCACAACCGCGACAATGCCAACGACCTCTTGTACGCCGGATGCTGGTGTTGCACCCTGCGAGGTGGCCGCGTTCGGGCGCGCGCTGCCTAAAT
Source organism: Alcaligenaceae bacterium (assembly GCA_013205565.1). Classification (GTDB taxonomy): domain Bacteria; phylum Pseudomonadota; class Gammaproteobacteria; order Burkholderiales; family Burkholderiaceae_B; genus Zwartia. The sequence goes on from JABMMM010000233.1 coordinate 19,437, forward strand.
TATTAATCTGGGCTTGCGCGGTCAGCGACCCAACATAAACAAATCCGCAGAGCACTAAAGCGAGGGATTTACGATAGCAAATGACGCCTGACATTATTCGTACCTTTCAAATTTACTGACATTGGGTACCGCAGGGGTGACTGCCTCATAACCCGGAATCGCTCTGCCAATAATGGCCATTGGGTTTTGCCCTAAGTTACCAATGCCACCGAGCTCAAGCTGAAAAAATACAGCCGAATTGGTTTGATCTGCGCTGACGACATAACGTTGAAAAACGACGCGTCCTGACCAACAACAATCGCCTTTGTACTCGACCCCCAGCACGCCCTGTGTCACTTTAGGCATGGATACCGTAACGCTCGGGTCGAGAATGCTTTGTGCGTTAACGCGGTTAAAGGTATAGTCAACGCGGCCCACGGAGTACCATTTTTTTGCCAACGGCCACTGAAACGAGCCGCTAATCTGGTTTTGGCCCTGCGGCTGATACAACGCCAGCGAAGGTGGGTTGATCTGATACCGATACGACAGTGCCATCATCGCCAGGCGCTGTGGCCGCCAACGGGCAACCACCTGTGCGCGATCCCACTGGTTTTGGTATGGATCGTATTGAAATACCGCAGTCGTGCTGAGTTTGTCGGTCAGCGCAGCGCTAGTACCGATTAAGAATTCGGATTTTGTATTGGTGCGGGGCACCTCAAAGGGCAAGGTGACCATTTGATCTTCAAAATAATAGCGCTGTGCAACGCTAAAGCTAAAGCGTTCAAAACCCGTTTCTTGGTCTAACCAACGCGTGGTAAGCGCCAACGTGGTCTGATTGGCGTTGGCGATACGATCCCAACCACCCGCATAGATATTCTCTTGAAACGCCTGAGAGAAGTTAAAGTCTGCCAGCGTGGTGTCGTACACCGGAAACTGCGACTGATCGCGGTAAGGCACCTTCAAATAATACGCACGCGGCTCGAGTGTTTGCATCGCGGGCTTGCCAAAGAACGTGGTTTCGCGATCAAAAGTCATGCCCGAATCGAGAGACATAATCGGCAAGACGCGAGAGTTTGACGCTTGCCCATAGCCATACCAGTTTTCAAGACCGTACCAGTCGGTTTGATACTGCGTCGCACTGAGTGCGATTTTTGGCGTGACGTACCAACCAGGCCGCACGATGGGATATGAGATCGAAGAGTATGACGTGGCACGCGAGCCATCGGGCTTGTAACGCAGTGAGCCGCCTGGCCCGTACGGAAACCGTTGATCGATTGGCATCTCAAAACGTGTCATGGTATTTACGGTCTGAACATCAAGACCACCCAAATCAAAGCGCGCGCCATTCACTGTAAGTTCGGGCACTTTGTTATAAATGGGCGCAGCAGACGTGCCGGTTGGACGCAGCGTTTGATAGGTTTGGACTTGCACACTGGTTTGCCAGAACTCGCTGGCCCAACCCGCACCCGCCTGACGCGGCAAATACGTAGTGGTTGACTGATTGGTCGCCATCGTTGCAAAGTCGTTAAAGTAATTATCGTCAGAGACGCCACTGACGTTGTAGCCCGCAAAGAAGCCGCCCCCCAGTCGCTGGATGTGATTCGCGGTGTACAGCCAGCGATCGGTTCCAGTTTGAATATCGTTTTTTAAGTAGGTGCCCGCCATCAAGCCGCCGTAGTTTTCGCCCATATAGCGAAACTCGTTGCCCAATTGCAAGCCGTGTTTTGACATCCCACGCAGCTGCGCGGTCATATCCATATTGGGCGCAAGATTAAAATAATAGGGCTGTGTGTAATCGACACCCGTGTTGCTGGTTGCGCCAAACGTGGGCAGCAAAAAGCCTGACTTACGTTCTTTTTTTAGCGGAAACGACAAATACGGAGACGCCAAAATCGGCACGTTTTTAAAATACAAAACGCCGTTGCGCGCCACGCCCTCATTGGCGGCAAAATCCAGATCGAGCTTCTCGGTTTCGATGTACCACGAGGGCTGCGGGCAAGGGCAACCGCTATAGGTCACATCGGTCAGGCTCATCTGATTTTTGTTGTAAACATCCGCCCACGAGCCCACACCAGCGCCACCATTTTCAATCCAAAAATTAGGTTGGTCTACTGTTGCGGTGCCGTCGTCGGCCTTATACAAAATGCCCGTGCCCGCAATCACGTTACCGTCGCGAATCAGCCGCGCGTTAATTTGGGCATCCATCACGCCCGTGCCCTTGTTGTAGTCAATAATGCTGGCCTTCAAGACGCCATCTTGCCGCCTGACCACTGCGTTACCCTGCATTTGGAGGTTATTTTGGCCGTCACCCTGCAGCTGCGCGGCTTCGATAAACATTGGCATCGTTTTATCTGAGGCCGTCGCGCGACCGAGGCGCGGCGACACCCTCAGGCCTGGTACCAAGAGGTTTTCAGCGTTTGGTGTGGCTTGGGGGCTTGGCGCAGACGCGCCAGGCGTCTGCGCACTCGCGACACCCAACAACATCAGCAGCAACAACCAATAAATGATACGCACGTTTGAAAGAATCACCTGAATCGACATAGCAAATGGCAAGCGTGCCCGAGCGCCCTTTGCTTAAAAAGGCACCGACAGCCAGTATTATAGAGAACAGGAGCGTATTTGCCGCAGGTTTGCGCGAGCTTTACAGCTAATCCTCCCCTTTCTCGAACCACTGACTCGCTCATGACCCAGCCGACACACCCAACAGATCCAAGAATGTCTTTATTGCTCAAGTGGTTAGCCACGCTCAGTGCGGATCTTGGTTTGCAAAGCGACTCGTTGGCGCCTGCCTCGAGTGATGCAAGTTTCAGACGTTATTTTAGAGTTCGGGCGCGTGTCGGCACCTTGATCGTGATGGATGCCCCACCCCCCCAGGAAGACTGTCACCCCTTTGTCGAGGTAGCGGGTCGACTAGCCGCGGTCAAACTGAATGTGCCAAAGATACTGGCGCAAGACTTGACTCAGGGATTTTTACTATTGTCTGACCTGGGCCCGACGACGTATTACGCCAAAATTCAGCAGGAGCTGGCCGACACCGAGTGTCAACGCCTGTATCGCGACGCCCTGCGCGCTTTAGTGCAGCTGCAAACCGCTGACCACCATGGCCTGCCACGTTATGACGCCAAGCGTTTAAAAGACGAGTTGGGTCTTTTTATTGAGTGGTACGTCACCAAGCACTGCAAAACTAGTCTCGAACCCGCCGTCTTGCAACAGTTAGAACAGGTGTTTGACGCGTTGGTGGCCCATAACGCCGCCCAACCCGTCGTATGCGTGCACCGTGATTTTCATTCGCCTAATTTAATGCTGTGCGAAGACCCCGTGCACGGCGCCAACCCCGGTGTGCTTGATTTTCAAGACGCGGTTGCCGGACCGATTACCTACGATCTGGCCTCGCTCGTCTTTGACGCACGCACAACTTGGGAGGAGCCCCAACAACTCGACTGGGCGATTCGCTATTGGGAGCTTGCGCGCAAGCAAGGTTTGCCCGTCGCGCCAGATTTTGCCGACTTTCATCGTGATTACGAGTGGATGGGCCTACAACGCAATTTGCGTATTCTGGGTGTCTTTGCGCGACTCAATCAGCGTGACGGTAAGGCTAGCTACTTGGCGCATCTGCCACGCGTGAATCAATACGTGCGTCAGGTCGCCGGACGGTACCTCACCTTTAAGCCTCTGCTCCGGGTGCTGGATCAACTCGATCAGGTGCAGACTAAAGTGGGCTACACCTTCTGATGCGAGCCATGATTTTGGCCGCAGGACGCGGCGAACGCATGCGACCGCTCACCGATCGCTTACCCAAGCCCTTAATACCCGTGGCGGGTAAGCCTCTAATCCAGTGGCACCTCGAAAAACTCGCGCGCGCGGGGATTTGCGACGTTGTGATTAATCACGCCTGGTTAGGCGAGTTACTTGAGCAGGCACTCGGCGATGGCCACGCGCTCGGTTTGAACCTTCGCTATTCGGCCGAGGCCACCGCACTCGAGACTGCCGGAGGAATCGCGACCGCCTTACCGCTCTTGGGCGAAGAGCCGTTTCTGGTGCTCAACGGCGATATTTGGTGCGACTGGGACCCAACTCAGGCGCACGCCGTCGCGCGGCAACTTGTGGTACAGCAAGATTTGGCCTGGCTGCTGATGGTGCCCAATCCGACACAACATCCAGCCGGCGACTTTTTTTTGACTCCCGACGGGCGCGTGCATGAAGAGGCCTCACGCGTACCCCACGCGCCGCGGCACACGTTTTCAGGCATTGGCGTTTATCAGCCCACGCTGTTTGCGCAAACTCCAGCGCACCAACCCGCAAAACTCGCGCCACTGCTGCGCCAGGCGATGGTCGCTGAACGTGTACGGGGCAGATTGCACCCGACAGAATGGATCGATGTCGGCACCCCCGAACGCTTAGCAGCACTCGAAGGTAAACTAGCGAAGATGTATGAAAAAAAATAGTGCTGTTTTAAGGATTGTATGGTTATTCGTGTTCAACCTAAGCGGGCCGTTTTTAAACCAGCCCCCTACGACACCCACCGGCGCGCGCGTCGGTTGCCCAACTGGCTGATTTTATTGTTATTAGGCGTGCTTGCTGGGGGCAGTGGCATGCTGGTTTTACAAACCAGCTATGGCCCCAAGCAACTCACAACAACTGAAGCGCAAAAGCTGACCGAAGAGCTCAACAGCGCAACGCTTGAACGTCAACGCCTGCAAACAAAACTCAACGAGCAAGCTCGTTTGCTTGAGAACACGCGCGAACAAAGCGAGGCGCTAAACCGAACACTCAAAGACGACCTCGCAAGCGCACAGGCGCTTTTGACACCTCTTAAAACTCAACTCGATTTATTTGCGCAAACACTTCCCTTTGATGCGCGTTTTGGCCCGGTCGGGGTCAGCACAACCACCTTTATTCAAGAAAAGGGCAGCACAAAACTCACTTATCTTTTATGGTTACTGCAAGATAAACCCGAGCGCCCTGAATTCAAAGGACTACTTGAATTCAGCTTTGAAGGCGTCTTCGCCGACGGGCGCACTGAGGCCGTCACGCTGGCGCGTAGTCAGGTGGCGTTTGGACATTATCTGCATGTCTCGGGTCAGGCCGATTTGCCACCTGGCTTTGTCGCACGCCGCGCCAATGTCAGACTATTTGATCTTGACGGCAAGCGCCAGATCACCTGGCGGGTGTTTCCGCTCAGCGTCAAATAAGTATTTTCACTTGATTATCTTGAAAAAATTTGGTGTCTTGACCGAGCGAACGCAGCAAGACTAGACGGCACCGTGTCGCGAACGCCCTTAAACAAAGAGGCTTTCCCACGGCTCAAGTGGCCTGGGGATGCAACACTGGCACAACCGGGCGCAACGCCTGAGCGGTTGAGCGGCACCGGCTAAAGGCTAGCCGTTTATACTGCGGGCACTTCTAAGGTGCTGATTTGCATTTAACGTCCTCTGTCGCAGCAAGGTTTGGCGCGTCAACGCTGACGCAAAGCCTGTGCGGGCTTGTTGGGCTTGGTTTGCTGTTTCATCTGGTGTTTGGCAGCTTACTCACGCTGTCGGTCGACGAAGCGCACTATGCTTTGTACGCAGACAAACTCGCGCTCAGTTATTTTGATCATCCGCCCTTAGTGGGCTGGCTGCAGTGGCCACTCGTTGCGCTAGGCGCGCCCGATGGCGTGCTGCGTTTGATCCCACAAGTCCTGTGGTTATGCGCCTGCCTGCTTGCTCGCAACATCGCACGCGCACTTCCTGCCGTGGTGCCAAGCTGGTCAAGCGACCCCCGTCACAAAGAGGTCGCAGGCCTTTGGGCGGTCGCACTTGTTGTGCTAGCCCCCTTGCTGCATGTCTTGGGTGTCGGCCTGCTGCCCGACAGCTTGCTGATGGTGCTCACGCTTTTGCTCATGCAGGTCACGCTCAAACTCAGCACGCGCAAATCCGCGGCAGACAGCACAAGCGCTCAACGTCTCTGGTGGCTGGCCCTTGGCGGCTTACTCGGGCTGGCAGGTCTGTCAAAATACACCGCCGTTCTTCCAGCGGTCGCCGTCATCCTGACCTTGTGCAGCACGCAAGGCTTGCGCTGGCTGCGCACCTCTGGCCCTTGGCTGGCACTCGCGCTCGCCTGTTGTCTGGTCGCCCCGGTGTTTGTCTGGAACGCGCAGCACGAGTGGGTGTCGTTTGTCTATCAGCTCAAGCATGGCAGCGGCGGCCAATGGCAAGCGCGCAGACTGCTGGGGTTTATTGGCTTGCAACTTGTTGCCTATGGCCCTCTTTTATTCTTAGGCGGTTATCTGGTGGTGCGCCAACTAACCGGCGGGCGCAACTGGCAAGCGCTCGGCTTACTGAGTTTTTTTCTGCTTCCTTTTTTAGTCACGGCTGCGCTAGCGGGCGGCGGTGGCAGTCTGCCGCACTGGACCGCCCCCGCCTGGCTTGCCTTGATCCCCTTTGCCGCCAATGCGCTGGCCGCCTGCTGGCGTTCAGGCAAACGTCAATGGATCCTCGCTTTCGTACGCACTCAGGCCATTATTTGTTTGCTTGCTTTTAGCGCGCTATTTTTTGTCGGGATTCCCGGCGTCAGTCAGCAGCATGTTTGGGGCAAAAAGAACCCACTGGCCGACCTGTGGGGCTGGGACCGCGCAGGCGACCGAGCACGCGAGTTGGCGCAAACTCTTAATATTCAGGCGCTTTCAGTTAAAAACTGGACGCTCGCCAGTCGTCTGGCCTGGTATGCGCGCCCGGTTGACGTGGTGGTACTGGACACCCGCTTTGACCAATTCGACTTATGGTTTGGGCAACTTTCAACAGGACAGGACAGTATTTTTGTAAACTGGTCACAAATGTCCTTTGATTTACCCATGCAGGCGGGCGGTTTTGAGTCTTGCACGCGGGTTGAGCAACTGAATATCGAGCGGCTGGGTAGGTTAATTTCAGACTTTAGCTTTTATCACTGCCGTAACTGGGGGGGAGCGCAAGCGCCCACTCGCTCAGGTAAACCGAATTGAAAAATACCTTTAAATTATTGTGGCCTTACCTGCGGGTGGTGCTGTCGCTTTTGCTGCTATGGCTAGCCGCGCGCAACATCGACTGGCAAGCCCTGCGCTCGACAAAGATCGAAATCCAGCCGCTGTGGTTCGTACTTGCGCTTGCCCTGTTGGTGTGTGCAAACCTCTTAGCGGTCGTGCGTTGGGGCTGGTTGTTGCGCAGCCTTGGGCTTTATCGCCCCGTCTCTGAATACATCACGCTTTATTTTGCCGGCGGGCTCATCAATCAGGGCTTGCCCAGCACGATCGGGGGTGACAGCTACCGCGCCGTCGAGGCCAGCAGGCTTGCCAGGCCGGGCGCTGCGACGACCCCTGAGCCCTCGCTCTCGCAAGAGCTTCACTCACCGGTCGATTTACAACAGGCCCCTCCGCGCCTGCGTCTGGGCTTTTTAAGCGTCGCGTTTGATCGGGGCTTAGGTCTGGTGGGCAATAATATTCTCGGGGCACTAGGCTTGCTTTTAAGCGGCACCCTGATCGCACCGTGGGCGCCTGTCTTAGGCGCCTGGGTGCTTGGTGTCATGCTGGGCGGCGCGGCAGTTGGTTGTTTGTTACTGAAGCTGCCACGCACCCGCAGCATGCTTGCGGCGCTGCTTGCCAAACTTGGCATGAGCCAGGCCCTAAAAGGCGTTGATACCGCTCTGGGCTGGCCACAGGTCGTCGTCCAGCTGACGATTTCTGTTTTGACCCATACGCTGGCGCTGTGCGCCTTCTGGTGTTGCCTGCGAGCCTTCGGCGTCTTTGCCCCCTTCGCCGCTTTGATGGTCGGGCTGCCCGCTCTGGGACTCTTGATGATGTTGCCCATCAGCATCTCGGGCTGGGGCCTGCGCGAGGCCACGCTTTCGGCAGTGCTAGTGTTGTGGGATGTTGATAGCGGCGTCACCGTTTTAGCCTCGGTGAGTTTTGGGATTGTGACCCTCGCGACCTATTTGCCAGGCGCGCTCTCGCTGCTACGGCGTCGCCGCTCTGACGCCTCGAGTGCGACCGCCAGCAAACGCACCCAAGACGCGCCAAACACAAACACCGCGGCCACGTCTGCTGCTTCACGTTCAGAGCCAAGCTTATGAGTCTAAGCGTTGACACCATGCGTACGATTGATCACCGTGTCGGCGTGCCGCTCTGTGCGCTTGCCACTCCCTTTGTCGTGCTCTTGGATTGGCTCAAGACGCTGTTAGTCGGGCCCGTTGGCGCACCACGCAAGCTGTTGTTCATTGAGCTTTCAGAAATGGGTAGTGCGATTTTAGTTGACCCCGCGATGCGCGCCGCACAAGCGCGGGGTGCTGAAATATTTTTTCTAATTTTTAAAAGTAACCAGGCGAGCCTGACCTTGCTCAATACGGTCCCCGCGGCAAACGTCTTCACGATCGACGCCTCGTCACTCGTGAGTCTGATCACCGACACGGTCCAGTTTTTGTTTAAGGCCCGCGCCAGAAAGATCGATACCGTCATCGACCTTGAATTATTCTCGCGCTTTACCGCGTTGTTAACGGGCTTATGCGGTGCACGAAGACGCGTGGGTTATCACATTTTTCATGGCGAAGGCCTATGGCGCGGCGAGATGCTGACCCACAAAGTGCATTACAACCCGCACATCCATATCGCTAAAAACTTTCTGTCCTTGATACACGCTGCGTTCTCAACCCAAGTCGAACAACCGTTTAGCAAAATTCACATCACCGACGCTTCGATTCAAATCGCGCAGGCAGTGATTAAACCTGACGATAAACAAGCGGTTCTTGAGCGTATCGAGCGTTTAGCGCGCGAGGCCCAGCGTCCTTTTACGCTCGGCCATCAACCTTTGCTGTTAGTGAACCCGAATGCCAGTGAGTTATTAGTGCAGCGTCGTTGGGCGCCCGAACGTTTTTCGGCCTTGATCGTTGCGTGTCAAAACAAATGGCCCGACTGTCTGATTTTAATTACCGGCTCGCCGGCTGAACACGCCTATGTTGAAAACGTTCGCCTCGGGGCTAGTGTGCCTCACGCCTTGAATTTTGCGGGTCAGGTCTCGTTTGCCGAACTCCCTGCGCTGTATACGTTGGCTGACGTCATGGTGACCAACGATTCCGGCCCAGGGCATTTTTCTTCGGTCACGGGTTTGCACACCGTGGTGCTGTTTGGTCCAGAAACTCCTGCGCTCTATGGTTCATTGGGCAAATCCATCCCAATCACTGCGCAGCTTGCCTGCTCGCCCTGCGTGAGCGCGGCCAACCACCGTAAAACACCCTGCGCGGATAACGTCTGCATGCGTGCGATTAGCGTTGAACAAGTTCTTGAAAAAATGACGCTTCAATTTGCCGCGGCGCGCGCCAATGCGTGAAGTGCCGTCGTCTGACGCACTCAAACACGACGTGACCCAGCCACTGGTGAAACGCGCAGCATGGCTGTGGTGCTTGGTGCCTTTAGTCATTTGGGGTGTGGTCGAACTCAGCAGCGAACCGATCACGCTCTTTAGGCAGCTCAACACGACCGCAAGGCTCTTACCCGATTCCGTTTGGGCGTTTTTTAATATGCTGGGCAACGGCTGGGGCGTCTTTGCTTTACTGTGCCCGCTTTTAGTCTTGGCGCCTCGCGCTTTAATGGCGACGCTTTGCGCCGGCGCCTTTGCCGGAGTCGTCTCGCGCACGCTCAAGCTCAGCTTGCAGTTTCCGCGTCCGGCCTCGATCCTTGACCCGGCTAGTTTTCATATCGTTGGCAATCCGCTCACCTCACTGGCCATGCCTTCTGGTCATACGCTCACCGCTTTTGCGCTTGCGACCGCGCTGTATTTCAGCGTGTCGCCCTCAAAGCGTCGGTATGCCGCGTGGCTATTTGTTCTGGCCGCGCTCTCGGGATTGGCTCGCGTGGCGGTGGGTGCGCACTGGCCCGCGGATGTCTTGGCCGGAGCATCGATTGGTCTTTTCAGCGGCATGCTGGGCGCCACCCTCGCGCAGCGCATCCCGGTCAACTTATTGGCGGCTCAGGCCTGGCCACTTCGTGCGGCGAGTGCGGGAGCCGCGCTTTGTATTTATATCCTTTTGACTGAGCGTCTGGATTTTGACGAGACACGGCCCTATCAGTATTTGGCAGCTGCTGTGGCAGCGCTTGGTCTGACATGGTTTGTCAGGCAAACGCTCAGGCCTCGCAAAGAGGCCTGAGTAGAGTTTACTTTTGACCGGTCTCAGCTTTGTACCGTGCAAGGTTTTCTGCGTTGGGCGGATACAAGCCTGGCAAGGCCTGGCCTTTTTGGACTTGTTCCATAATCCAGTTTTCGAGGTTCTCTTGGGCTTGAGCGCTGACCAAGACGTCGTCTAGCAGCGCAGCCGGGATCAGCACCGCGCCATCATCGTCAACGACCACCACGTCGCCCGGAAACACAGCCACACCGCCGCAGCCGATGGGCTGCTGCCAGGCAACAAAGGTTAATCCTGCCACCGACGGGGGGGCTGCTGCGCCCGAGCACCAAACTGGCAAGCCAGTACCTAGCACCCCAGACAGATCGCGTACAACGCCATCCGTGACCAAGGCTGCGACTTTTTTCTTAGCCATACGGGCACACAAAATATCGCCAAAAATACCGGCATCGGTCACACCCATCGAATCGACCACCGCAATACAGCCCTCGGGCATGTCCTCGATCGCACCACGGGTTGACATCGGCGACGACCACGATTCGGGTGTCGCCAGATCTTCGCGCGCAGGAACAAAACGCAAGGTAAAGGCACGCGCCACTACACGCGGCTGCCCCGCACGAATCGGCTTGGTGCCACGCATCCAGACATTGCGCAAACCTTTTTTAAGCAAAATAGTCGTAAGCGTTGCGGTCGAGATGTTTGACAAAATTTCAATGACTTTTGAGTCAAGCTGCATGTTGATCATGATGAAATCCTCTCTAAGTTTTTCTCTTGCCGAGCAGTTAAACGTTTGATGTCAGCGATATCAAGCGCCGACAGTTTTGGACCAGGCTTGCGAATCGCGGCCGAAGCAATCGCGCCGCGCTCAGCCAAGATATGTTTGCGCACCGCCAAACCAATGCCGCCCTGTTGTTCGTACTTGGCCAACGGCAGGTACGCATCAAAAATATCAAAGGCACGCTCTATCTTGCCAGCCGCATAAGCAGCGCAAACATCCACCATCATTTCGGGGTAAGCAAAACCAGTCATCGCGCCATTGGCACCACGCACCAGTTCTTCGGGCAAGAACAGCCCGCCACCATTACCCGTCAATATCGAGATCTTGCGCAACTCGCCTTTTTGCATGGCGCTGCGTATCGCACTGAGCTTGGCTAGGCCTGGCCAGTCTTCGTGCTTAAGCATGACACAGCGCGGCGAATTTTTTAAAATTTTAAGGACGACGGCCGTCGACATCTGCACCGTCGTTGAAACCGGATGATCTTGCAGCACCCAAGGCACGTCAGCGCCAAGGGTTTCGTTGACCATCTCAAAGTAGCTGCTGATCTGATCGTCGGTGCGCACGGTCGCAGGCGGCGCCACCATGACGCCCGCTGCGCCCATATCCATTACGCTTTTGGTCAGTTCACCCATCGGCGCAAAGCCCGGGGCCGAGGCACCCACCACCACCGGCACCTTACCCTGAACCCGATTGAGCACCTGACGCACAAACAAACGCGATTCTTCGGCTGTCAGTTTGGTGGCTTCGCCCATAATCCCCAAAATAGTCAAGCCGGTGACACCGCGCTCTAGACAAAAATCGACCATTCGATCGGTGCTCGGTAAATCGAGCTCACCGTTTTCTTTAAACGGTGTAACTGTAATCAGATAGACCCCTTGGGCCGTCTCGTTGAGTGTGTTCAAAATGCTTCCTTATCTTTGGTAGGCTTGGGGGTTACCCGCTTGTCACAACCACGTACAATCATTAGTCTAAGCCATTGACAACATGAGTGCTTGCGTCAAGCGCGCAACGGCCCGGAGACCGCAAAAAAATGAGC
>JABMMM010000234.1 GCA_013205565.1 Alcaligenaceae bacterium
CCCATATTTGGTGGCCCCTATTTAGCGCCGCGTTTATGGTTTTTATTGCCCTATTAAGTGCTGTCTCATTTGATCTGCTGACAAACCTAATCGGGATGGGAGGACTGCTGCTTGGCTTTATCCCCATGTTTCTCAATCGACGCGCAGTTCACAAACTACAACCCTAAAACACTAGTCACTTACCAAGAGCAAAAATGATCTCATTTCAGAAAACGTTTCAAACACTCATGCCAACAGTGGCAACTTTAGGGATTGCTTGTTTTGCGGTTGCCACAGCATCTGCTCAAACGAGTGAGTTTCCAAACAAACCAATCAAAATTGTGATTGGCTTCACACCCGGTGGCTCAACCGATACCGTCGGCAGGCAAATCGCACATTCGTTTACCAGGATCCTTGGGCAATCGGTCATTGTTGAAAACAAACCCGGTGCAAATGGCAACCTAGCAACTGACTATGTCCGTCGCTCACCCCCAGATGGCTACACCCTTTTTTACACCTCGATCGGGCATGTCACCAATCCTCTCATTTATCCAGATGCTAAATACGATCCCACCAAAGACTTCACGCCCATTGGTCAAGTTTTATCGGGGCCTAACGTATTGGTGGTACCTGCCAACTCGAAATTTAAAACAGTTAAAGACTTAATCGACTACGGTCGCGCCAATCCCGGAAAAATCAATTGGGCGTCTTCAGGCGTGGGCTCATCTCTCCATTTGTCAGGCTTACTTTTTATGCAGCTTTCTGGGGTGGATATGCTTCACATCCCCTACAAAGGCGCTGGTAGCCTGATGCCACACCTTTTAGCAGGCACCGTCGACTTATCTTTTCCAAATCTACCCACGGGCGCCAAGCTCGTCGACCAAGGCCTGCTGAGGGCTCTGGGTGTCACCACCAAGAGCCGCTCAAGTGCTGCGCCTAACATCCCTAGCATCGCTGAGGCGGGTGTGCCTGGCTACGATATGACAACCTGGTACGGCTTGGTCGGTCCGGCAAATATGCCGGCCGCTGTTCTGCAAACCTTAAGCAAGGCGGCCGTGCAAACCGTGAACGAAGCCGAATTCAAAGACCGCCTGCTTGCACAAGGTTTCGACCCTAAAGGATCCTCACCTGAAGAGTTCAGCGCCTTCATACAAGCCGAATCAGTCAAGTGGGCCGCGATCTTAAAAGAGATGAAAGTCAAAATCGAGTAGCGCCTATTTTTTAGGACGGCCAGCCTGAATTTTGTTCAAAGCCTTTTGCAAGATCGCAATTTTTGTAACAGATAAACCGGCGAGTTGAACAACCGCAATTCTAAGCAGTTCGCTTTTTTTGATCTCAATGCCCGCTTGGAGGCAGGATTTTTTCACGTGACTCAACACCTGATATTCAGACTGCGGCATGGTAAAGCTATCACGCACTAAAACGTCTTTTTTGACCTTAGCCTTACCTGCTGTAGCAACGGATTCTGTTGCCTTAGGCTTTGAAGACGGTTTCGCTTTCTTTGCGATGACCGCAGTTTTTTTAACCGCAGTTTTTTTAACTGCTACTTTTTTAGCGGCGACCGCTGTTGACACACGCGCTTTTTTTGCTGGCGTAGCGGCGACTTCAGTTGGCATTTGAGCGTTTTGTTCAGTTGATTTCATGTTGAACTCCATCAGATTAAAAGAAGTAAGGATAATTCTATAAATAGTATAAACGATTAAGCGTAAATAGTATAAATCATTTATATATTTAATATATACAGAAAATATTCAACTCGGGCTGTCATATCTCTGTCGCAAACGTAGCGTCTAATCATTTCAAATATTTTTCAGGTTTTAAAATGAAAATCTTTGCGATGACACTGTTTTATTGGCTAGTCACAGCTTCGCTCTTAGTGGGCGCGCCGGTCACTTCGGCACAGCCTTACCCGACCAAGCCCGTGCGCCTAATCGTGCCGTTCCCGCCTGGTGGGGTGACCGATATTGTGGGCCGCATCATTGCGCAAAATCTTGCGCTTAGACTTGGCCAATCCGTGGTGGTAGATAATCGCAGCGGTGCCGCCGGTGCAATCGGCGCACAAGCGGCTGCGCGGGCAACGCCAGATGGCTATACCCTCTTAATGGGCACAGCGACCCATGCGATCAATGCAACACTGATGTCCGACCCCGGTTATGACTTGCTCAAAGATTTCTCTGCAGTTTCGCTGATCGCCTCGGTGCCTCTCTTACTCGCTGTTCATCCCTCAGTGCCCGCAACGAATGTTCAAGAACTGATTGCCTTTGCAAACTCTCAACAGGCGGGCCTGAACTATGCCTCGGGTAGTTCAGGTTCGGCTTCGCACCTTGCCGGTGAAATGTTGAAAATTGCCACCAAAGCCGATCTCACACATATCCCTTACAAGGGAGGCGGCCCCGCTCTCCATGACTTGATTTCTGGGCAAGTCACGTTCATGTTCGAAAATATGCCCTCAATCTTGCTGCAAGTCCGCAACGGGCGATTACGTGGTCTGGCCGTCACTGGGGCAAAAAGATCGGATGCCGCCCCAGACTTACCAACGATGATCGAAGCAGGCTTTCCCAACTTTGAAATCGGCTCATGGTACGGAGTGTTCGCACCTGTCAAGACACCCTCGTCTGTTTTGGCCTTGCTGAACGCTGAGATTCTCAATGCACTAAACACTCCAGAAATGCAGAACGAACTTCGGGCACAAGGAGCAGAGCCCAAAGGCACTTCGTCAGCCGCATTTGCCGATTTCATTCGCTCCGAAGTCAAGAAGTGGGGTGACGTCATAAAAACCTCTGGCCTGAAACCGTAAAAGATAGTGACTTTGGTGTAGAGCCACCTTACAGCTTGCACAGCCGATGCCAGGCGTATCGGTCGGCAATACCCCCCGCCCGCCGTGCATGGACGATCCTTTTTTAATAATTAGTGATATCTTTCAGCATCGTCTTCTTTACAGATTAAATTCGCAATGAAAAGAATCTCTTGGGTTTTATGGCTGTTTTTACTTTTTTCTGCTGCAACCAGTGCGCAGGCAGAGACTTTCCGCTTTGTCGCGCTTGGTGATCTACCCTACGGGTCAGACGAAACTGCCGGCGTTAAATATCGTCAACTGATCACCCAAATCAATGCACTGAATCCTGAATTTTCAATTCATGTTGGCGATTTCAAAGCGGGCAGCGCGCATTGCTCTGACGAGGAGTTTGAGCGCCAACGCAAGCACTTTGACTTATTTAAGGGCGCAGTGATCTATACACCCGGCGACAACGATTGGACAGACTGCGGTCGTAAAAGCAATGGCAGCTATGACCCTCTTGAGCGACTCGATAAACTAAGGGCACAGTTCTTCAAGCCTGACACGTCTTTGGGTCAGGCGCCCTTAGCGGTGACCGCACAGGCCAGGACAATGCCTCAGTATTCAACCTATATTGAAAATCAGCGTTGGCAGTTTGCAAGCACATTGTTTACCACTGTACATATAGTGGGTAGCGACAATCGCTTTGCACCAAACAACGCCGATGCCGAAAAAGAATTTCTGACACGCGATCAAGCCAATATCGCCTGGATCAAAGAAGCCTTTCGAGTCGCCGCCGGTCAAAAACTGCAAACGCTCGTTTTTGCTTTTCAGGCGGATGTCATTCGAGGGATGTCGCGCTCGGGCACTTGGGCCGAAAAGACAGGGTTTCACGCTTCGATCGAACAGACATTGCTACCTTTGGCCAAAGACTTTAAAGGATCAGTACTGATTGTGCATGGCGACAGCCATAATTTCGAATTCGATCAGGCATTTTTACTGAATTCACAAGTATTGAAAAATGTCTATCGCCTTGAAGTGCCCGGCGCAAAAACAACTGGCGCGGTGAGCGTCACGGTTGATGAGGGTAGCGTGAAACCTTTTTCTGTCGAAAAAATCAGTGTGCCTTAAAACGCTCTGCTTCTGACATGTCTAATTCGTGCCAGCGCTGCCCACACGTTCCAAGCCACTGCGCGCTTCCTAACGCCTTGACGATATGCATGGTCGTTTTCAAACAGAGCGCGACTTCTCTAAATTAGACCGTGTGTTCAGGTTCAGCAGCTCGCTTTAAGGCAGTCCATTGTAAAAGCAGGACTAACGCTAATAATCCAAAGCCAACCATATCGGTCCAAAGACCTGGCTTAATCAAACATCCTGCAGCAATCAAAAGCAATGCCCGATGCAGCACGGTTGCATAACCAATTAGCCAACCGAAAAATCCGGCTGACAAGGCAATGACACCGATCAAGGCCGTAGCCACCGACCAGATCAACGTGACCCAAGACGTATCTGCTTTAAAAATAAGGAGTAAAGATGGCTCATA
>JABMMM010000235.1 GCA_013205565.1 Alcaligenaceae bacterium
CACGAATCGTGCTGTCGCCGTAGGGCAGGGTGGTGGCCAACACGCGCTGCTGTGGGTCTTCAAAGCCCGGAATATTGCGGGTGATATCTGAACCGGGTTGGCGCGACAGCACCGCGACGCCGTTGTAGGTTTTTTGACCGGCCCAGCCCGCGTGATAACCAATGGCAGTGAAAGCTTCAAGCGGAAACTTGTCGTGATCAAGCTTAAGCTCTTGCAGGCATAAGGCGTCGACCGGGTTGGCCTCAAGCCAGGCTAATACCTGTTGCAGGCGCACTTTTAACGAATTGACGTTCCAGGTGGCAAGTTGCAGTGTTGGCATAAATAATCAAGTCTGGTGAGTTTGGCGCATTATCCCATTATCAGGTCGTAATCGCGTGCAAATTGCGGTTTCGGGCTCCATCTGAGGGCGTTCCGACGCAATAATCCCTTTGCCCCGCAAGAGACCGATCAGTGATCCGCCCTCGGCAAATCGGCAGCACGAACGGCCCGCAACACTTCACGAAAAACATCATCGAAGGCTGGTAGTTGGCTCATCTGATGCGCGAGGCGAGCTGCCCAAAGCCGCCGCAAACGATCCTCTTTGGCGGCGATTATCTGTTCCATACCTGTGACAGCGCGCTGTCGCAGCGCCAACTTAGTTTCGAGTTCAGTACGCATTTCTGCAATGCGCAGATCAGCAGCGCCGAACAAATACCAAAGGTCGTATAGATCGCGCGGTTCATTTCGCGCCCGGTCGCTTAAAGCCAATAACTTTTCAACGACGATTTCTCTGAGGTCGTAGACTTTTACGGTTGGATGCTCAGGTAAATCATCAAAGCTGTCGTAGGTGCGATGAATCGGGCGCTCTTGCAAAGGAAAGCAAAGCACCTCTCTGATTGTGATGTCAACCTTCACGTCGTTCGCGGTGGGCAGTGGCCCTAGGTAGCGCAGATAAAACGTATGGCTGTTTTGATGGCTGTGGCGATCTTCGCGGTCGAAGGCGATCTTTAGGCCGCAGGCCATCTCAACCGTAGCAAAGATTTCCGCTAAGCCCGACAAAATATCTTCGAGGGCAATCGCGCAGGTGAGTGTGAAATCCAAGTCCTCCGAAAATCGGTAGTCTTTGAACCAGCAGCGGCGCAGAGCCGTACCTCCTTTGAAGGCTAATACCTCGCGCAGCGGATGACCGGCCAGGCCGTTCAAGAACCAGGCCAGTACGTAATCGCGTTCGATGACGGCCTTAGGAATACGGCGCCCGCCGGCACTCCTGAGTGCGTTCGATATCAGGGAAATATTACGTTGTGGGATCATTAACCAACCCTGACTGCATCTAGTTCTTCGGGGGTTACGTTTAGCTGGAGCCGCCAGCGTGATAGAAATGTCCCCTCGGCGGGGAGTAATGGGTCAAGGCGCTGGTATGTGGCAGTCAACATAGCGTGCAATGGGTCTAGCGCAGCTGCATCAGCCAAGCCAAAGTGTTCCAGCAGGTAGCCGAGGCGGCGCACAACGGCGCCAACACCTAAGCGCTGTGCGTAGTCCACAAGTCGTTCGACGCTCAGCACGTCTCGCTTCATCCACAAGCCTTTGGCGACTTCTGTGATACCGCCGACAAAGGCAGTGTGCCGAAGCCCGTCAATGATTGTGCGCTCTCGGTCGCTGATGAGCACAAAGCGCTCTTTGTCGATCCAGTGCTTCGTGACCCCGAATTCTTGCTCTGAAATGATGTGGATAAACCGAAAGTCATAGCCGCCAACGGTCTGCGGACGCACGCGCCGTGTGCATGAGACGTACACAGTGAGGTTTGGTTGAGTCACCATACGATGCAGTTCAAGTGCAGTGCCGTGCGACAGGAAGTAGGGCGCGGCACCAACCAGTTCTCGCGCGATTAAGTACGGGCTGTCGATGTGTTCAGTGGCGCGGCCTAGATCGAAAGGCACCAGGTTGTACAAACCGGGTTTCAGCCGTGTCACCAAGCCACGCTGCTGCGCCTTGTGCACAAGATTACGGGCCGCCGCAGACGACAGGTGGGTGATTGAGCTGACATCCGTCAACGTGAACGTAGACCGACGCAATTCATTTAACTCAATAAATAGTTGAGCCGCACGTGGGCCTAGCGTTTTAGTTTGTAAATTATATTTTTCGAGCAATTTGTTGCCTATAAGGAGACATTTCAAGCGTTTAGTATAGTGTAAATTATATTTTACGAATATTTTGTATCTTAAATAGAGACATATTGCTCGTAAAATATAACATTCAAATTTCGCAGAAGAGATTGAGTGTTTGAGGTAGACGATGCCTCAGCGCTGCGCTAATGAAATGCTCGTCAGCCGGGATATAGCGACCGAGGGAGGTCAGTCCGTATACACCCTGGGCACACGCTTGACGTTGCACAGCAGCTCGTAGGCGATGGTGCCGGCTTGCTGGGCGACTTGGTTGACGTCGATTTGTTTGCCCCAGCATTCGACGGGGCTGCCGATGCTTGCTTGGGGCAGATCGGTGAGATCGACGGTGAGCATGTCCATCGAGACGCGGCCGATGGTACGGGTGAGTACACCACCCACGGCGATTGGTGTGCCGGTCGGGGTCGCTCGGGGGTAGCCGTCGGCATAACCGATTGCGACTAGACCAACGCGTACAGGGGTTGTTGCGACAAAGGTGCCGCCATAGCCTAAGGCCTCGCCGGGTTCGAGCGTGCGGATGGCGAAGACTTCGCTCATCAGGGACATGACTGGTGTGAGTTGGTTAGGCTGTGCTTGTGTCTCGGGCGCTGCCTTGGCTGGCAACGGATCCGCCCCATAAAGCAAAATCCCGGGCCGGGCCCAGGTGCCGCGCGCGCTTGGCCAGGCAAGGATGCCGCCTGAGTTGCTCAAGCTGCGATCGCCAGGCAAGCCAGCGGTGGCCTCGTGAAAGGCGGTGATCTGTTTGGCGGTGGCGTCGCTGTCGGGCTCGTCGGCGCGGGCAAAGTGCGTCATTAGCGTAATCGAGGCGACCGAGGGGCAGGCTTCAAGGCGTGCGTAAGCGGCTTGCACGGCCTCTAGCGCAAAGCCGGCGCGATGCATACCCGAATCTACCTTGAGCCACACGCGGATGCTGTGGGCATCAATAGGAGCTGTTTCAAGCGCACGTAACTGTGACTCTTGATGGATGACAACCCAAAGCTTGGCCTGGTGCGCCGCGAGTAGTTCGTCGGGATCAAAGCAGCCTTCAAGGACCAGAATAGGTTTGGTGATGCCAGCCTCGCGAAGCTCAAAGGCTTCAGCGGCAAAGGCGACCGCAAAGCCGTCTGCGATATCCGCTAAGGCTTGCGCGCAAGGGACGGCGCCGTGCCCGTAGGCGTTGGCTTTAACAACCGCTAAGGCTCGTCCGCCATGCAGATTGCGGGCGGTTAGGTAGTTTGAACGAAGGGCGGCAAGGTCAATGAGGGCTTTTGAGGGACGAGTCATAAAAATCACAAAACGAGGCAATACAACAATATATTCTGAAAACTAAGCAGGCACTGAGGCAGGGCGCTGCAAAGGCAGGCGAGCAGTGGTTTGGTACCGACTGATCGCCAAGCCGTCGGTACTGATTTCAGGGCGCTGGCCCGTCACCAGGTCGGCAATCAACTTGCCTGAACCGCACGCCATCGTCCAACCCAACGTGCCGTGCCCGGTGTTTAAAAACAAATTAGACAACGTGGTCGCACCGATAATGGGTGTGCTGTCTGGCGTCATGGGTCGCAGACCGGTCCAGAACGTTGCGCGCTTGACGTCGCCACCCGGGAAGAGTTCGGTGACAACTTTTTCGAGTGTTGCGCGTCGTTGTGGCTTCAAGCTTAAATCAAAGCCGCTGAGTTCGGCCATACCGCCGACGCGAATCCTATTATCAAAGCGCGTGACGGCAACCTTGTAGGTTTCGTCAAGAACGGTAGACTGTGGCGCAAGGGATTCGTCGACCAAAGGCACGGTCAACGAATACCCTTTGACGGGGTAGACCGGTAGCTCGATATTTAAAGGCGCGAGCAAATCACGCGTGTAGCTGCCAAACGCCAAGACGTAGCGATCAGCTTTCAGCACCTCGTGCTCGGTGCGCACACCGGTGATTTGGCCGCCGTCTGTCAGCAACTGCTCAACAGGCGTGTTGTACTGAAATTGCACCCCCATGTCTTGCGCTAGTGCGGCTAAACGGGTGGTAAAAAGTTGGCAGTCGCCGGTTTCGTCGTTGGGCAAACGCAGCCCGCCGGCAA
>JABMMM010000236.1 GCA_013205565.1 Alcaligenaceae bacterium
CTACTAATCTGCTGCGCTATCTAGCCAAAGATTTACATGATCGTGTAATTTGTGGTGTGGATGTTGAAAATATTGACAGTCTGAAGGGATTGTTCGCGAAATCAAGGCCAGATGTTGTTATTAACTGTATTGGCCTGGTCAAACAGCTGGCAGCGGCAGACGACCCACTGGTCGTAATCCCCGTTAATGCGCTGCTGCCGCATCGACTAGCCCGGCTTTGCGAAGTTGCCGGCGCACGATTGGTGCATATAAGTACAGATTGTGTATTTTCTGGGGTCAAGGGCATGTATACGGAAGCCGATGTATCCGATGCCAAAGACCTTTACGGGCGTAGCAAATACATAGGGGAAGTGGATTACCCACATGCTATTACTCTACGTACTTCCATTATTGGACACGAGTTGTCTGGTTCACAAAGCTTGGTAGGCTGGTTTCTAGCTCAGCAAAAGGGGGTGAGGGGGTTTCGGCGTGCGATATTTTCTGGCCTGCCTACAGTTGAATTGGCGCTGGTTATTCGAGATTACGTGATACCTAAGCCTGAACTACATGGCCTCTACCATGTTTCTGCAAAAGCAATTAATAAGTATGAGCTTTTGCGGCTCGTTGCAAATGTCTACGGCAAATCAGTGGAAATTCACCCGGACGACCAGTTGGTCATTGACCGTAGCTTGGATTCGACTCTATTTTGCCAAGCTACTGACTATCATCCGAAAGAGTGGAGCGAGCTAATCCAGTTCATGCATGATTTTCAATAATCCAATTTTTAAGGTGCGAACTATGTCGATGTTTAAGCAAGATGAACTGAAATGCATGGCTGAAAATTGTGCTCGCAAGATCACACAGGCCGTAGAGGGGGTGCAATATTTCAACGAGCCTTTCCGTCATATCGTCATTGATGAATTTTTCGACTCAAAGTTGGCGAATGTCTGTCTTGAGTACTTTCCGGCGTTGGAGGTCCCAAGTTGGGAGCATGCAAATGACACGGACATTGAGGTTAAATTTCGGACGACGTGGCGGTCAGAGTTTGATATACCGGAGGGCATCGTTGATGCTGTTCGAATTCTGAACTCGGCGCCGTTTCTAAAGGCTCTGGGGGACCGGATTGGTATTCCAAAAATTATCCCTGATCCTTATTTCACCGGCGGTGGGCTTAATGTGACAACTACTGGTGGTTTGCTGGATGTGCATGTCGATGGCAACTATCACGATGCTACTGGTTTGAATCGACGAATAAACGCAATCCTCTACCTCAACCCTGATTGGCAGGCGGGGTGGGGTGGGGAGTTTGGTCTTTATGACACACATGGCGATGTTTGTCTCAAGGAGGTGGCGCCGCTGTTTAATCGACTTGTCGTTTTCGATTCGCACGATACCAGCTTCCACGGCTTACCTGCTCCGTTAGCGTTTCCTCTAGGGAAAACACGGAAGTCGATAATCCTTTACTACTATACCAAGGATGCGCGACCCAATGAGCAGGTGGTTGTGTTAGAACCTCACAGCGCCCTTTGGAAGAAGCGAGATTTATTGGACAAACGCGGCAATAAGACAAGAAATTTTAACTAACAGGATGCGATACACAAGAATGTTCATTGATAAAGTACTCCTAATCACGGGGGGGACTGGTTCGTTCGGAAATGCCGTCTTACAACGCTTTCTTAGCTCCGATCTCGGTGAGATTCGCATTTTTAGTCGCGATGAAAAAAAGCAAGAAGACATGCGCATTGCGCTTAACAGCGACAAGGTCAAGTTTTACATTGGCGATGTGCG
This sequence comes from Alcaligenaceae bacterium, assembly GCA_013205565.1. GTDB lineage: Bacteria > Pseudomonadota > Gammaproteobacteria > Burkholderiales > Burkholderiaceae_B > Zwartia. Next base: position 1,768 of record JABMMM010000236.1, read on the forward strand.
CGAGTACGACAGCATTCACGATGCCTTGCGAGGGGTCGACTATGTGTTTCACGCAGCAGCGTTGAAGCAGGTGCCATCATGCGAGTTTTACCCGATGGAGGCCTTGCGCACCAATGTGCAAGGTGCTGAAAATGTGATGCGTGCGGCTATAGCCAATGAGGTAAAACGGTGTGTGGTGCTCAGTACGGACAAAGCGGTGTATCCGATCAACGCAATGGGCATCTCTAAGGCCATGATGGAGAAGGTGATGGTGGCCAAGTCTCGGCTGTGCGACCCAGGCAAGACAGTGTTGTCGGCAACCCGTTATGGAAACGTGATGGCTTCGCGTGGATCGGTCATTCCGCTGTTTCTTGGTCAGTTGCAGGCTGGTAAACCACTGACGATCACTGACCCCAACATGACCCGTTTCCTGATGTCGCTGGAAGAGTCGGTCGATTTGGTTTTGTATGCTTTTGAAAACGCCCGCCCCGGCGACATTTTTGTACAGAAAGCCCCGGCCTCAACTGTCGGCGATTTAGCCCAGGCTATGAAAGATTTGTTGCTTGCGGCCAGTGACATCAAGATCATTGGTACCCGCCATGGCGAGAAGCTTTACGAGTCACTGGTGTCCCGCGAAGAAATGGCGCGTGCAGAAGATCTTGGCGACTATTACCGGATTCCGGCTGATTCACGTGACCTCAATTACGACAAGTATTTTGTTGAGGGAGAGATTGGAATTTCAGAGATTGACGACTACACCTCGCACAACACCCGCCGCCTGAATGTTCAGCAGGTCAAAGAAGTTTTGATGAAGTTGGACATCATTCGGGCGGCAGTCCATGCGTAAACTCAACGTGATGACAATTGTGGGAACGCGGCCAGAGATTATCCGCTTGTCTCGTGTGATCCCAAAGTTAGACCAGCACTGCGAGCATGTGCTAGTACACACCGGCCAAAACTACGATTACGAGTTGAACGGTGTTTTTTTTAGTGACCTTGGTATCCGTAAACCTGATGTGTTCCTGGAGGCGGCAGGGGCAACGCCAGCACAGACCATCGGTCAGGTCATCATTGCTGCGGACAAGGCGATGGAGGAGCACAAGCCCGAAGCGTTGTTGTTGTTGGGGGACACCAACAGC
>JABMMM010000237.1 GCA_013205565.1 Alcaligenaceae bacterium
GGATGACCGTATGCAGCGGCCACGTATCACCCCAAGAATCGATTGCGCTCGCCGATGGCGCCAAAGACTACGGCATTGAAGAGGTCATCTTCTCGCACCCAGACAGCAATTCAGTCGGTGCCAATCTTCAAGAAATCAAAGACATGTGTGCCCTCGGAGCCGTCTGCGAGTTTTGCGCCCTGGGCTGCTTGCCAGCTTTTCAACGCATTAAAGTAAAAGATTTTGTCAACATCATGTCTGAGATCAGCCCTGACAAAGTGATCTTGACGACAGATTATTTCTTTGAATGGGCCCCACCTGCTTCTGAAACCATGCGAATGCTCATCGGCAGTTTTCTCATGCTGGGTGTGCCCGAAGCGGACGTCAGAAAAATGGTCAGAACCAACCCGGCTCGTTTGCTTGGGCTAACCGAGGCTGACCTGAATGAAATTGCGCAAAAACAAGCGGCTCAGGCTTTGGTGGATGGAAGGCCTGTTTTTTAACAAACGAGTCTGATGTCGCCGTTACTGCCTAGGTTAGAAACTATAGGGCTCTATACATAGATCGAAAGGCGGAAAGTAGCTTTTTGATGGTGCTTTATTTTTTTTATGACAAAAATATCAAAAATGTACGAAAAAATGTCATAAAATAGTGTTTTGTAAGAAAAAATGGTTATTTGTCCAAAAAAGTTAGATGAATAGCAAAAAAAACAGTGAAATCGGTTACTCGCGAGTAAAAAGTCTGTTGGGCCTAAGCGCCCTTGGGCCCACTGTGCCTGCGCGTCTTGCTGCAGTTAGTAAGGTGACGTCGGCTGACGACGCTCTGCTGATCCCTTTAAACGTCGGCCCTAAAGCTGATGACTCGTTAAGTCACCTGCTATTTGCCTTAAAACACGAAGGCACTGATTTGCAGTTGCTCTCGCAGGCGTTAAAAAAAATCCCAGCGCACGTGCTGTTGGCAGCACTGACAGATGCGCCAACAGGCGTTTATATTCGCACCGCCAGCTTTTTGTGGGAGGCCTTTAACAAGCAAGAGCTCGAAGGTGCACCAACAGTCACAGGGGCTTTAGTTAACTTATTTGATCCAAAAAAATACGTCACTGGGCCTAACCAACGCAACGCAAAGTGGCGCGTTAACTTTAACGGTTTGGGTTCATTGGATTATTGCGTAACGGTTGAAAGAACAACTCGCTTAAGTCGTTTACTCGACGCCAATATTTTACAAAGAGCCAATGAGTTTTTGTCACAACTAGGCGTGAGCGCCTCAGAGCGGGCCATGTCTTGGGCGTACTTAAACGAAACTAAAAGTTCGTTTGAGATCGAGCGAGAGACACCAAGCTCAGGCAAGGCCGAAGCGTTTGTCGAGCTGCTTAAACAGGCGTCGCTTGCTTCGCACCTAGATGAAGAGTATTTGGTGAGTTTGCAAAACACCGCAATCACAAACCCCTTTGATCGGGCCACGCACTACCGGCATCAACAAAATTGGCTCAGCAGCGCGCTGCGTGGTGCCGCGGGGGTGACTTATGTGCCGCCGCCACCAACGTTGGTTGGCAGTTTGATGAGCGGTTTGCTTGAGTTTGCCAACAGTGCGCCTAAACAAGTTGACCCCCTAATCGCTGCGTCAATTGTGTCGTTTGGGTTTGTCTTTATTCATCCCTTTATGGATGGCAATGGTCGTTTGTCGCGGTTTTTATTTCACCACGCGCTCTGTCAGTCTGGGCTGTTAAAAAATGGTTTGCTGTTGCCGGTGTCAAGCGCCATGAAGCGCAATGAAGAGAACTACCTGGCTGCGTTAAAGAGTTTCTCGGCCCCTGCACGTAAGCGTTGGGACGTGCGTTGGATTGACGGTGACGACTACCAGATGACCTTCAATTCTGACGAGTCTTTGTATCGCTATTGGAATGCAACGGCTTGCGTTGAATTCGGGCTAGAGATGGCTGAACAAGCGCTTGAAAAAGATTTGAAAGAAGAGGCCAAGTTCTTGGCGCGATACGACGTGATCTATCGCGCGATAGATAGCCGTTACGATGTGCGAGGCAAAGATCTCAATGTATTGGTCTTGTCATGCATGGAGCAAAACGGAAAACTTTCAACTAATCGGCGTAAAAAATTTGCTGATACCGTGCCGGTAGAAGTTTTTGAGGCGATTGAAGCTGAGTATTTGAAGGCGCAGTGAAAGGGCTTTAGCAAAGCTGCCGGCATACACTACACGACATGTAGTCTGACACAGGGAGCTTTGGGATGACGATGGCGAGCTGGCCCACGAGTGCACTGGTCCAGGCGCGGCGGACGGTTATTTCTGTAAGCATTGTGTCGCAGTAGGGTTGACGTGGCTGGCAGAGCCGGCAGGGGAAATAAAAATCATGAATAAAAGCGAAAAGGCCAAGCGGCGTGATCCGTGGCGCGGCATCAAAAATCATCTGGTCGCTCAGCCGCAAGAAATCTTGATCGATCTATTGCTAGAAGTGGCGCATCGGGATGAGCGGCTTTACCGGTCACTATTGCTCAAGGCCGAACGCACAGGTGATTTCGATAATGTGGTCAAGACGTATCAAATGGTGATCGATGACGCGACGTATATTCACGATTGTATCGATTGGCGCGCGGCGATTACTTTCGCCGACAATATCGAGCAGATTGTGGAGTCTCTCTCGGAACTTTTAACGACCGAAGCTGCAGCGATCCTAGTAGAGTTGGCCGAATACGCAATCGAACGTGTCGAAAATGCGCTAAGGCAAATCGACGATTCTTATGGCGAAGTCGGTGGCAAGGTCGAGGCGTTGGGTGAATTGCATCGCAAGGCTTGTGCCATGGCTCTGCCCGAACCGGTCAGGCTGGCTGAGCGCCTTTTTCTGCTCGAAACTTCGCTGCCGTTCAACGTGTGTAGCTTCGATGTTGTGACTTACCGCGATGTCCTCGGCAGTGAAGGGTTGCGGCGATATCGTGAACTTGCCGAAGCTGAGTGGAGCAAGATCAAACCTCGTGATGGCAACGCTCGCGTAGATGACGATTATGCTAAACGGTTTCAGATTACCCGCATCATGGAGCAAATCGCAGAAGCGAACGGTGATGTAGAGGAGTTGGTCGGGATCAAGTCGCGGGATCTTTCGTCAGCATATCGCTATCTCGCGATTGCCGAAATCTATGCCAAAGCGAGCCAGCCCGAATTGGCACTAGACTGGGCGGAGCTCGGCCTCAAGTCATTTGCCGAGCGCCCTGATAACCGTCTGCGCGATTTTTTGGTAGCAGCTTATCTTGAGCGTAAGCGAAACGACGAAGCACTAGAGCTTGTTTGGATTCAGTTCGAGGAACGCCTTGTTCTTGAACACTACATCAAGCTGCATGATATTGCAGTCAAGCTCGATGTATGGGCTGCACAGCGAGAACGAGCATTGACATTGATTATGGTCGACGCGATCACTGCCCGCGAGGCTGCGCGAACGAGCCAACGGAAATCAACATCGTCGACTCCGAACCATTCACTTCGCTTGGAGATTGCGTTATGGGAAAATGACCTAGACGCAGCATGGTCGGTCGCACACAAGAGTGCTCATAGCCGGGGGTTGTTGATCGCGCTTGCTGGCAAACTCGAAGCCTCCCGTCCATTTGATGCGGTCAGCCTGTACCATCGCGTCATTCCAACGATCATCGATGAGACTAACAATTTTGCTTACGACCAAGCGATTAAGCTTATCTGCAAAGTCGGTGACTTAATGAAAAAGCATAAGCAGCTATTGCAGTTTGAGCACTACCTAGCCGAGCTGCGCTTACAGTTCAAACCAAAGCGTAACTTTATCAAGTTGCTGGATGGTGTGGCAGGAAACGTGTAACTGGGCGTTATTGCCCAATGTGACTGGTCATTTTGTTTTTTTGCTGGGGTTTAACCGAGGCCGATCTAGACAATATTGCGCAAAAGCAAGCGGCTCAGGCTTTGATGGATGGAAGGCCTGTTTTTTAAAAATTTATAAAGTCCTTTATCACGGACATTATTAGCTTTTCTTGTTAAGTATGACCACTATCGGTGACTTTTTAGCAGACTCTGAGAATATGGCTGAGTTTGGTTCCAGACTACGCGCAAGGCGGCTTGCGCGCAACCTGACAACCAAGATGCTTGCCGAGCGCACCGGTCTTAATCGCAAAACGATTATGGATCTTGAGGCGGGGCGCGATGTGCGCCTGAGTACTGTCATGAAGGTGTTTCGTGCACTGCAATTGCTGGGCGCGTTAAATACAGCGTTGCCCGATGTGCTGCCCAGCGGCGAGGCGCTGTCATCTCGTGGCCAACCTCGGCTGCGTGCTTACCGCCCAGCCTCTTCAAAAATCTAATATAAATGCCGTTGCCCTGCGGTGCCTTTGGTGCAGACAGGGCAAGATGCTGCTGGAAATTAGTAACAATTTGTAAGCGGCAAAACATTGTTGCTCAAGTCGCGTTGACCATGTTAAAGACGTCCGTAGAATTCTCTTTGTTCAACAAAGAGGGCTTACGATGCAATCGCGCGTTACAAAACTCGAAGCAATCATGGCAACCGTAGCAACGCGTGAGGATCTTGCTCGGCTTGAGGTGAAGCTGCACCAGGAAATCTCAGGTATTCACCGAGATATTACGCATATCCACCAAGCCGTAAACGCGCAAACCTGGAAGATCCTTTCAACTTTGATCTGCACTTCAACGTTACTGGTCAGTGTGACGTATTACTTTGCAAAAAACGGTGGGTAAGCCGATATGGCACTTTTTAATCCACTTTCCTACGTGGTTGAACTAGAAGCCGCTGGGGTTTCAAGGCAGCAAGCTCAGGTACACGCCCAGACGCTGCAACAGGTTTATCACGAGGAGCATCGTCAATATGCGACTAAAGCTGATTTGTTGCAAGTCAGTGCCACGCTCGAGGCCAAAATATCAACAGAAATTTCAGGCGTTAAAACCCTAATCGATGACTGCAAAAAAGACTTTATTGAGTTTCGGGCAGACGTCCATAGCCTAAAAACCTCGAACAAATACCTAATCTGGATCGGAGGGGGTATTGCAACGTTATCGGCTAGCGCAATTGCAATGTGCTTATCGATGTTTTTGTATTCACTACTATGATATCAAAGCTAGAGGCCGTTATTGAAACCTTGGCGACCCGCGATGATGTGGCCCGGGTTGAGGTGACCCTTCATCGCGAATTGTCTGCTCAAGCTTGGAAGATAAGTTCAATCTTGATTGGTGCATCAACGGGTTTGGTGGTTGTGACTTACTGTTTGGTAAAAAATATTGGCTAGGGAGGGTGCCCCTGTATATTTCGTCATTTGATTTACAATACCAACAACATGGCTCGCTCCTCTACGTCGCAAGACGCACGAGCGGGTTTTCTTTTTTGTGGCGTCAAAATTGGTCTCGACGTACGGCAAACCTTACCTTTTTTTAACAATGGCATCAGAGTCGCCGGTGATCGCCTGAATAATGAAAAGTCGCAGACGTTCGAGGCGCCCCAAGCGAATCATGTCGCGAGGTGACACATCGCCGAGCAGCGGGTTGCGTGCTTTAAACCATGAAGCGGTTTTTGTTGCGTCTCCGTCAAATTGTTTGGCGACTAAGTTGATTGTGGCAGCGATCTCTTCTAAGCGAACCCGTACTTGTTCTGGGATGTGATTGTCATAACGAACTGAGGTTTCACTGACTGCTGAAATTCTGCCAACATCGGATTTTTTGAGGGACAGATATTGAGCTGCTTTCTTAGCATCTAAGCCTTGGCCGTGGCCAAACTGTAGGATATCTTCGGGCGCGGCGTTGAAAAGACCAACGCTAACTATGCGGGCTACTGAATGCGCTGCTGCGGGTGATCTCATATTAATTTTCTCTGAATCTTTTAACAATAAGCACGATCAAACTATGTTTAAACCGCTTTTTAAATATCTTTCTACACGAAGAATCTCTTTTACGACGTCCAGCCTGAGTCTGAGGCCTGCGAGTTGTAACTCAACTTATGCGCAGGTTGCAATTGCTAACAATTCAGTAACCAAAAAGACGTAATAGAAACGCTTTTCTTGATAGAAATCGTCATGATATTGGCTTGCATTATGAAGAGATAAAAATGTATCGAGTAGGTCTCCCGTTCTGGAAACTAGTTGCCCGTCTCGGTGTTCCGTTGTCGCTCAGGATTCAGGTCATGCGCGATAACGAGGCTGACGTGTATATCGCAACAAGTACAGATTTGGCAGGGTTAGTCGCCGAGGCCCCTAGTCTCGTTGAACTAATGTTTAGTGTCCTTGATTGTTCAGAGATGCTGATTGAACATACGCTGCATCGGTCACTCAAGCTCACCGCTAAGGTAGTGTGGGATGGCACTGTAGAACGATCCATTAATTTTGTGACGCCATGAATCCATTTGAACAAATGTGAGCGCATTCCCCACTCTAGGCGCAAGCCAGGGTGGGGTCTAGCGAACGGTGCTTGTTAAAGCGCCCTGCTTTTCTTTCTGGCATGTTCCTGAGTACCTTGCGCATCGACATACGCCCGTACCGTCGCGAGCGTCGCGCCGCCCACGCTGCCAACTTCTTCTCGCCCCAAACACGCTTTGCAGCTTAAGGTTAAATACTGCATGTGAAGTCGATCGGTTGGTATTTTCCGTACTTTCGCCTTAACGTAATACTGTGCATAATACCAGTATGCAAATCGGTAATCGATTCCGTTGTTACCCAACCCCCGCGCAAGCCCAAACATTGCTTGCCTGGATCGGCTGCCAGCGCTTCATCTACAACGCCAAGGTGGGCGAGGATCGGTATTTCAGACGCTTTGCGCGTCAGTCACTATCCCACACCGGAGCGTTTGCACCCATCGATCAGCAGTACAGCCACTTCAAGACCGAACAGACACCTTGGCTAGGCGGTGTGCCATCGCAGATTCTGCGCAACGGCGCGGTGCTGTGGAAACAGGCCTACGGGCGCTACTTCTCCAAGCTGGCAGGCAGGCCTACAACTCATCGCAAGACTGGCGAGCAGTCGGTGTGGATCACGAGCGAACTCTTTACCTTTAAGCCCGTGCTGAACAAAGACACGGGTGAGATCAGCAGCCACACGCTGCATATCGGCACGCCCAAGTTTGCGCTAGGCCAGATCAAGTTCACTGCCCACAAGGATTTCAAACCCGCTGCATCGATCCATATCAGCATCCACGCCGGGCGCTGGCATGTGTCGTTCAACTACGACGATGGCGTGCCTGAGCCCAGTGTGCAGCAGACTACCGAATACCTGATGCAGTTTACCGAGCGCGAGCTGGCTGCTGTAACAGTAGGACTGGACCGCGGGATAAACATTCCGTTGGCCGCAAGCGATGGTCAGACGTTCGGGTTTACGGCTATCCAGGACAAACGCCTGCTGGCTCACGAACGCCACAAGACGCGCTGGCAGCGCCGTCAGGCGCGGCGCAGCAAAGGTTCAAAGAACTGGGCAAAGGCTAAACGCAAGGTGGCGCGCTATCAGCGGTATGGTGCTGACGTGCGCCGGGATGTGGCGCACAAGACCAGCTTTAATCTGGCAACTGATCCGCGCTACAAGTTGTTTGTGTTTGAGGCGCTCAAGGTTGCGAATATGACCAAGCGTGCCAAGCCTAAACAGGATGAGCAAGGGCATTGGATCAAGAACGGGGCTGCAGCCAAGTCAGGGTTAAACAAAGCCATTCTTGCCTCAACGTGGGGCAAGACCAAAGAGTTTCTGGGCTACAAAGCCCGCAGATCGGGCAAGCTCGCAATCGAAGTGCCAGCCTTCTATTCTTCGCAGGAGTGTGCCGCGTGCGGTCACACTCATTCAGACAACCGGGTTTCCCAAGCCGAGTTTGTCTGCCAACGCTGCAATCACACAGGCCATGCTGACCATAATGCCGCAGCCATCATCGCCAAGCGCGGTGTGCGGTTGGTGCTCAGTGGTGCGTGTGTGCAAAAGAAGAGTAAGAAGTGTGGAATCCTAAAAAACAAGGTAGGTGAGGTAATCTCCGAACCGGTGGCATCCGTGCCATCTACGCTTGGTGAGACCGAGGTAAGTCGTTTGGGTGGCAACATCCCGGCGCACTGGTCGTTGACCCAAGAAACCCCCGCTACAGCTAAGGCTTAGCGGTGGGAGAGTTCATGCTAAATTCAAGCGTGCTAAGGCCGAAGAAATTGTTAAGTAGCTAGGGTTGATTATGAAAGAAATCATCAAAAAATGGGGCAATAGCCCTGCGTTGCGACTGCCTAGTTCAGTCATGGAGCTCGCCCAGTTAAGGCTAGGCCAGGCTGTCAATATCAATGTGATTAATGGCAAGATTATTATTGAACCGAGTGTGCCTAAACAAAAACGACTTGACGAGTTATTAGCTGGAATCACGTCTGACAATATTCATGCTGAAGAGTTTTTGTAGAAGATTGGAGTGCCAAGAA
>JABMMM010000238.1 GCA_013205565.1 Alcaligenaceae bacterium
TCAATAATGTCAGAATTGGCGTGATCATTGCCGCCAATGTCTGGGACACCTTGATCTATCGCGATCCGGTCACCAATGAGTACAAAGGGCAGCTCGCCAAAAGCTGGAAGCAAATCGATCCGCGCACTCTCGAGTTTGAGTTGCGCGAAGGCATCAAATTTCACAATGGTGAAGCCTTTGATGCCGATTCAGTTGTCTTTACCTTGAACTACGTGTCAGATCCTGCAAACAAAGCTACTACGCAAGCCAATGTGCGCTGGATCGAAAAGGTTGAAAAAATTGATCAATTTAAGGTTCGTATCATCAGCAAAGCGCCGTTTCCGGCAGCGATCGATTATTTAGCTACCACGTTAGCGATTCATCCCGCCAAATATTACAAAGAGGTGGGCCCCGCCGGCATGAATGCCAAACCGGTTGGCTCGGGCCCTTACAAGATCATTGAATATATCCCCGGTAAATCGGTCACGCTCGAGCGTAACGCCAATTACTTTAAAGACTCGCCCAAATCAGCAGGCAAAATCGGTAAAGTGAAAATTCGCTTCATCCCAGATCGTCAAACACAAATGGCTGAGGTGATGTCTGGCGGCGAGGATCTGATCATGCATGTGCCCAAAGATCAGGCCGAAAAGCTCAAAAGTCTACCGCACCTGCAAGTACTCAGTGGCAACACCATGCGCATCGTGTTTTTACAAATGAACAGCCGCGATGGCGCACCGGCACCTGAATTGAAAGATATTCGCGTACGTAAAGCGATTGCCCACGCTATCGACCGCGAAGCCATCTTGAAAAACATTGTGGGTGGTGGTGAGTTGATCAACACCATCTGCACACCTTCGCAAGTTGGCTGTAGCAGCGATGGCGCAACCGTGTACAAGTATGATCCGGCCTTAGCAAAAAAATTATTAGCTGAAGCAGGCTTTGCAAATGGACTAACTTTGGATTTGATGGCGTACCGTGAGCGTCAACAGACCGAGGCCATGATTAACTATTTGCAAGCGGTTGGCATCAAGACAAAACTCAGCTTCATGCAATATGCGGCCATGCGTGACTTGGCGCGAGCAAACAAAACCGCCTTAACGCACCAAACCTGGGGCTCGAATCTGGTGAATGATTTGTCGGCCTCGACACCACACTATTTTGGTGGAGGCGGCGATGACGTGAGTCGTGATCCCGAAGTGATCGCTCTATTGAATAAAGGCGACAACACCGTTGACCCTGTTGAGCGCAAAAAGACTTACAACAAAGCGTTAGTGCTGATTTCTGAAAAAGCCTACGCACTGCCTTTGTGGTCATTACCGGTCTACTACGTCGCGAACAAGGACCTGAACTTTAAGCCTTACCATGACGAGCTTGTACGCTTTTGGGAGATGAGCTGGAAGTAGACAAGCTTCAGCAAGCCTCACTCAGTTGAAGTAAAAGTATTTGTTTCTCTCTTTAAGCACTCGGGTTCAGAAATAATGTTGGCTTATCTTGTCAAGCGTCTAGGCCTGGCGGTGCTGGTGGCTCTCACCGTATCCGTCATCGCCTACCTGCTGCTGTATCTATCGGGAGACCCGGCGCTTGCTATCGCGGGCGAAGGGGCGAGTCAGGCTGATATTGATCTCATCCGCAAAACTTACGGGTTTGATCGCCCCTTAATCGTACAGTATGGCGACTGGCTGCTGAAATTACTCAGAGGCGACCTCGGCGTCTCGATGTACTTTAAAACAGACGTTGCGCCCTTAATTTTTAGCAAACTCTCGACCACACTTTTGTTAGCTGTGTATGCACTGACCGTTGCCTTAGCCATTTCAGTACCGCTGGGCGTATTAGCGGCGATTTACAAAAATAGCTGGATTGATCGCCTCTGCCTAGCCGTCGCTGTGGTGGGTCAGTCCATGCCCAATTTTTTCTTCGCACTGATTCTGATTATGCTGTTTTCAATTTCGTGGCGCCTGTTACCGGTTTCGGGCAGCGGCACCTGGCAACACTTCGTGATGCCCGCCATTACCTTGGGCTATTACGCGGCACCCGCCTTTATGCGTTTGATTCGCGCGGGCATGATCGAAGTACTCAGTGCCGACTACATTCGCACAGCACGCGCCAAGGGGCTGCCGACCCGAACGGTGATCTTTAAGCATGCGTTACGTAACGCGATCGTGCCGGTGGTGGCATTAGCCGCTGTGCAACTCGGTTTTTTGCTTGGCGGATCTATCGTAATCGAAACAATTTTTGCACTTGATGGCCTAGGTTATTTAGCCTATCAAAGCATTACGTTTAAAGACTATCCTGTGACGCAAATTATTGTGCTGTTGCTGTCTGTGATTTATATCTTGCTGACCTTGGCCTCTGATGTCGCCAATGCATGGCTGGATCCGCGTATTCGGGTGGCCTGATATGCAACACAGTCTTAAGCGCTTTCAAAGCAAGCATCTGACGCAGCACCTCGTGTTGGGCGGCCTGGCGTGAAAAACAATAAAGCACTTTACGTCGGCTGCGGCTTGCTACTGATGATTTTTTGCATGGCCGTATTCGCGCCTTGGTTGTCGCCACACGATCCATATTTTCAGGATCTGACTTATCGCACGGTGCCACCGATCTGGTACGACCAAGGCACCTGGCTACACCCTCTTGGCACCGATCAACTCGGTCGCGATTATTTATCACGCTTATTTTATGGCGCGCGGATTTCGTTACTGATCGGCGCAAGCGTCGCGGTCATCTCGGGTTTGATTGGCTGCACCATGGGGATGCTGGCAGGCTACTTTGGTGGTCGCATCGACATGATTGTCTCGTTTTTTGTGACCACACGGCTATCGATGCCGGTCATCTTAGTCGCGCTCGCGACCGTGGCCTTAGTGGGCAGCTCGCTGTTCGTGGTGATCATGTTACTTGGCTTGCTGAAGTGGGATCGCTTTGCAGTGGTCATGCGTAGCGCCACGCAACAAGTGCGCGCCATGGAATACGTTGCGGCGGCGCAATCTGCTGGGGCTTCAACGCTGCGTATTTTGTTAACTGAGGTCTTGCCCAATGTGCTGCCGCACCTAATCGTGATTGCAACCCTTGAAGCGGCCAGTGCCATTTTGCTCGAAGCTGCCTTATCCTTTTTAGGCTTAGGTGTGCAACCCCCCTTGCCGTCGTGGGGCTTGATGATCTCTGAAGCCAAGTCGTATATGTTCTTTTCATTTTGGCTGATCGCCATCCCCGGCACCGCGCTTGCCGTCTTGATTTTTGCGATCAATCTGGCCGGTGATGGCTTGCACCAGTGGTTTACGCCGCAAGAGCGGGGCTAGCCAATGACAAGTCAACACATTGCTGAAACACGCGTGTCACAACCGCCTACTTTAGCCAAGCGCTCAGACGAGTCGACGACTGTACCCGAGAACGTTCTTGAGATCACCGGCCTGACCGTTGACATCGCCACACCGCGCGGCACCTTGCATGTTGTGCGCGATGTGTCGCTGCACGTCAAACGCGGTGAAACCTTGTGCATTGTGGGCGAATCGGGTTGTGGCAAATCAATGACCTCGTTAGCGATCATGGGTTTATTGCCAAAGTCTGCCCAACGCAGCAGCTCGCGCTTTCAGTTTTTAGGCGAAGAACTCAGCCACGCTAGCAAAGGTCATATCAACGCTTTGCGTGGCAAGAAGATGGCCATGATTTTTCAAGAGCCAATGACTGCACTTAACCCTGCTTACACGATTGGCGAGCAACTCACTGAGCACTATCGCCATCATCTCAACGCCACAGAAGCCGACGCACGTGCGCGCGCTGTCAACCTACTCGAAAAAGTTGGCATCGCCTCTGCCGCGCAGCGACTCGGCCAATATCCTCACCAGTTATCAGGTGGCTTACGCCAACGGGTCATGATCGCCATGTCGTTGATGTGCAATCCTGAACTCTTAATTGCTGACGAACCCAGTACGGCGCTGGATGTCACCATTCAGGCACAAATTTTGCGCTTGCTTGCTGACCTGCAAAAAGAGCTGGGCATCGCAATGGTTTTAATTACCCACGACTTAGGTGTTGTTGCGCGGATCGCAGACCGCGTGGCCGTGATGTACGCAGGTCAAATTGTCGAACAAGGCTCAGCCACTGAGATTTTTTCTGCGCCCCAACACCCGTATACCCGTGGGTTGATTAGCTGTATCCCGATCCCCGGGCGCACGATCCCTGGCGGTAAACTCGGTACCATTCCTGGGGTGGTGCCCTCTCTACTTGGCGATATGACGGGCTGCGCGTTTCGAGACCGCTGCGCCTCAGCGCTGGCGGCGTGCTCAGGCAACATCCCCGTGCATCAAACGCCTCGAGGTCACCAGTGGCGCTGCGTGCTTGAGCCTAGCAAGGCAACAGCAGCATGAGCGCGCTTATCCAAACCCACGATTTACAACGCAGCTTTAAGGTGCGTGCGGGTTTATTCAAACCCAATCAAACGCTGCACGCCGTCAACGGTATCAACCTTTCAGTTAACCGAGGCGATGTCTTGGGGATTGTGGGTGAGTCGGGCTGCGGAAAATCAACGCTTGCCCGCATGCTGTTAGGTTTGACGCCACCGAGCTTCGGTCGCGTGTCGTTTGACGGAGAAGACCTGAGTAAGATTGATCGGCGCGAGCTCGCTAAACGTGTTCAGCCGATTTTTCAAGATCCGTATTCGTCACTGAATCCGAGGCGTACCATTGCTTCGATTGTGGCGTTTCCGTTAGATGTGGCGGGTCTTGGAAGCAAAGCCGAGCGTCGCAACAAGGCCCTTGAAATGCTTGAACGCGTGGGCTTGCCGGCACGCTATGCCGACAACACACCTGGGCAATTATCAGGCGGGCAACGTCAACGGGTTGCGATTGCACGTGCCTTGGTGATGCACCCCGAAATCGTGGTGTGTGATGAACCCACTTCAGCCTTAGATGTTTCAGTGCAAGCGCAGATCTTGAATCTGCTTTTAGACTTGCGTAAAGAATTTAACCTGACCTATGTATTTATCAGTCATAACTTGGCCGTGGTTGAGCATATCGCCACGCAAGTGGCCGTTATGTATCTTGGTCGCGTGGTTGAGCTCGCGCCCACGGCAGAACTATTTAAAAGTCCCCGCCATCCGTATACGCAGGCCTTACTCGCGTCTGTGCTTACACCAGAGCCAGGCCTAGGCCTACCCGACCTTGGCCTTGGGCTCTCGTTTCCCGACCCTCTGCACCCCCCGTCAGGGTGCACGTTTCATCCTCGCTGCCCCCAGGCAACTACCGAATGCTCTGTGCGATCGCCTGTGTTATTAAAAAATGGGATGGGTGAGGTGGCTTGCCATTTGTATGAAGCGCAAGGCGTGCAAGTCGGGCGCTGAAGGGTTCGCTCACTTGACTATGACAAATCAATTCAGTAGCCTTTTGTTATCTCACTTTAACTTTCACTAAAAAAATATTAGTTTATGAAAACTGCTCACATTTTATTTATGTCTGTACTCATTGCGCTGCCAACGAGTGGTGCCTGGTCACAAGGTAAAGGCGTCACGCTCTCGGTGAATCCACCGGCTGCCGCACCAGCAACCACGGCGGCTCCAGCTGCCACCGCACCTGCTGCAAGCGCTCCTGCTGCTGCACCCTCCGCTAGTGCTCCTGTCGCAGCTCCTGCTTCTGCCGCTCCCACGGCCGCCACCTCTGCTCCCGCAGTGGCTTCGCCCGCAGCACAAACAGCACCTGCTGCTGCCAAGTCCACGACCAAAACTATCAAGACAAGTGAAGGGACGTTTACGGCGATGCGCGGCGCGAAAGGCCTTTACTGGAATTACACGCCAACCGACAGCGGTTATGGAGTCATTTTAAAAGAGACAGAAAATACCGAAAAAAGTATTGTTCTTGATGGCTATGGGTTGAAATTTACAATTGATCCGGTCGCCTTAAGACTGATCCTCACTCACGGTACAACGCGAAAAGCGGTCAACATTGATGAGGCATCTAGTGCGATCAACGCAGATAACGTCATCGAAATCACCTATGGCACCGGCAAATTTAGCTTTATCGAAGACGTTATCGGTCAACAAGACGTGTGGGAACTCACGCTGAAAGACGGCACAAAATATCAATTGATGGATCAAGGTGGGCTTATGCTCTATGACCCAATTCGCAAAATACTCATCGGCTTAGACATTGAAAAAAAGCTCATCACGTTTGATGTCGAAGCTAAAAAACCGCAGACGCAAAAAATGACTGAGCTGCGCGCTGCTCAGTAAATGACCTAGTCAGTCACCTGCAATCGGCGGCAAGCCTCAGGCTAAAAACAAGACGTCATGGCAGACCTCAACAACAGCATCACTGAAACAACGACAACGGGTTGGTTGAGCCGCATCGGCTCAAGTCTTGTGGGCGTGCTGATCGGTATGATTCTTTTACCCTGTGCGATTTTTTTACTCTCGTGGAACGAAGGTCGTGCCGTCACAGCGGCCACGGGTTTAAAAAGAGGCTTGAGTTCGATTGTCGAAGTCAGTGCTGACACAGTTAACCCACAAAACAATTCAAAATTGGTTTATCTCAATGGCACAGTGAGTGGGGCCACCCCAGCGGCTGACCCTTGGAACAAACTCTCTGCCACCGGTCTGGTGCGCTTGCAACGTAAAGTTGAGATGTATCAGTGGTTAGAAAAAGAAACCGAGACAAAAACTAATAATGTCGGAGGCTCGCAAACGACACAAAAAACGTACACCTACTCGTTAGACTGGGCTGAAACCCCAACCAACTCGGCGCAGTTTAAGGTTCCGGCGGGGCATCAAAATCCTGCAATGCCGTTAAAGTCGCAAACATTCGATGCAAACCCAGTCAAAATCGGGGCGTTTACCTTAGAGAAAAGTTTAGTGCAAGATTTGACGAACTTTGAAGCAGTTGAAACGCTCACCCAGGCACCTGCAGGCTACAGAGTTCAAGGCAATATGCTTTATAAAGGTGCAAATCCAGACCAACCGGCATTGGGTGATGTGCGCGTGACCTATCGCGCAATTGCGGCACAAACCTATTCAATCGCTGCGCAACAAAACAATAGCACCTTGACCACCTATCACGACACAAAAAATGACTACAAGATTGCGCTGATTGAACCTAGCGTGGTCACTGCGCAAAAGCTCTTCGCCGATCAAGCCTCGACTGAAAAAATGATTACTTGGGCTTGTCGCATTGGTGGCTTTCTGTTGTTACTGCTTGGCTTCGTCCTCATCATGGGCCCGCTCACAATGCTTGTCGCCTTTTTGCCTTTCTTAGAAAGTTTGGTCGGCGTCGGCACCTTTTTAGTTGCTCTGGGCTTATCCATTCCCGTCACGCTTGTCACAATCGCA
>JABMMM010000239.1 GCA_013205565.1 Alcaligenaceae bacterium
CCTTTGTATATCCCACCCTCTGATGAACCCGAAGTTATTTGCACTCGAATCGTTGACTACTCGATTTTTAGTGCCCCTTGGGCTAAAGAACTTGAGGCGATTTCAGGGCGGTCTATTCTCGACGAGATCGAGCTAGAGTTCGCGACACTCTTTGCACTGCGTGCTCAGGCGCTCAACATAACTAGCAAGCAAATATTTGACGTGCTGTCGACCGCCTTGGGTGCACTCACTGAGCAAAGCTTTACCGTCAAAGACGTTCGCTATCATTGCCACGACTTCGAAATGGAAATTGATTTATCAATCGAACTTGTCGTTGACTGCAGTTTTGAACAAGCCTTCGATCTTCGCAGGCATGTAATCGAAGCAATTACCCGTAGGCACGAAAATCCTCTAACAGACCTTATTCATCTTAGGGTTGACTCTTTGTCGGATGACTACGATCCCAGCGACCAACCCTAAACTTAACATCCTGAACTATCAGCCATTGTTCGTCTACAATTTCAAGATCAAAATAATGAAGAGACAACAATGGCTCACCAAACATCAGTTCGTCGCACCCGCTTAGGGCTCGCCCTCGCACTCACGCTTTTAATTACCAACCCCGCCAGCGCTCAAACCTCCGACCCCTACCCCGCGCGCCCAATCAAGGTCATTGTCGGCATCGGCGCAGGCAGCAACACCGACTCGCTTGGTCGTTTAGCCTCTAGCTTTCTAGCCAAACAGCTAAACCAAGCCGTCGTAGTTGAAAACCGCCCCGGCGCCGGTGGCACGATCGCGGCTGAAGCCGTCGCCTCAGCCGCACCCGATGGCTACACCATCTTGTGGGCCAGCTCATCGATCCCGATGTTTCCGCATATGTACGCGAACCTCAAATTCGACCCGATCAAAGATTTGGTGGGCGTAGGTGGCGTCGCTGAAGGCGGCCTCGTGATCCTCACCCGCCCCGATGCCCCGTGGAAGACGCTCGCTGAACTTATTCAATATGGCAAAGGCAAGCCACCTGGCGCAATCTCTTACGCGTCGGCAGGCATTGGCAGTAACGCCTATTTGTTTTCAGAGATCTTTGCGCAAACCGTTGGGCTCGAGCTTTTACACGTCCCCTACAAGGGCTCATCTGCCGCCTTGGCAGATATCGTGTCAGGGCAAGTTGATTTTGTGTTTGATGGCCCTTCTACCGCGATCCCGCAGGTTGACTCAGGCCGCGTCAGGGCGCTTGCCTTCTCAACCAAAAATCGCAGCAGCTTTATGCCCAACACCCCAACGCTTAACGAAGCCGGGGCAACAGGCTTTGGTCAGCGCACCTGGTTAGCATTTTTTGCGCCCGTAGGCACGCCAAGTGCCATTACTAAAAAACTGTCTGATTCAATCGGTGCGTTTGTACCCACCCCCGCCTTCAGAAAAGAACTGGGCGGGTTGGCGCACGAACCCATGCCTATGACAGGTGAGGCGCTCACAAGTATGATCAAAGAAGAAGCAGTGCAATGGGGCGTGACGCTTAAGGCTCTCAAGTTGCAGCCCTCAAAATAGTCGCCCTGAAAATAGTCGTCCCACGCATAGCCACGTGCCCAAAAAAGAACACCCAGACAACCATGACAAGCACCCGCCCCCCAGCCATCGAAGGCACGTTCACCATCAACAATTTCACCTTCGAATCCGGTGAAACCATGCCCGAGTTGCGCGTCGGCTACGTCATGTACGGCACACTTAACACCAAGCGCGACAACCTCTGTTTAGTGATGCCCGGCACAGGCAACCTGCGCCACAGCACGCTTGAACACGTTGGCCCCGGGCGCGCCTACGACACCGACCACTACTGCGTCGTATGCACCGATGCCATCGGAGGTGGCACGTCTTCACAACCCGCTGACGGCCTGCATGAACTGTTTCCTAAGTATTCGATCCGCGACATGGTCCATGCGCAATATCTGTTGGCACGCGATGGCTTAGGGCTTGGCGCAACAACACAAGTGGCGCTGCTAGCTGGTGCCTCGATGGGCGCCTTTCAAACCCTTGAGTGGTTGATTCATTACCCCGACTCAGTGCGTAGCGCCGTATTGCTCGTGCCAGGCTGGCA
>JABMMM010000240.1 GCA_013205565.1 Alcaligenaceae bacterium
CAGATTGGGTGAGGGTTTCCAGTACACGCCAAAATCAAGCACGGTGTAGTCGGGTGACGCGAACTGTGAGGTTCTACCTGGAGCGATGCGACTGGGATCTTTAGCCGCGCTATAGAGCACTGTGGCTTGACCGCCCCACTGGCCTGCGTCGTACTGCAAACCAAGCATTGCCTTAACGGGTTGGACTGAATTGATTGGGGTGCTGACACCGTTGCTTTGACTATCGCCCTTCAAATATGCCGCACCAGTTTGTACCGTCCACCTTTGTCCAACTTTTAATTCAACCTGCGCCACAACCCCTTGAATCTTGGCGTTTGCTAAGTTGACGTATTGATAAATCGTAGGGTTTGTCGGTCGGCCGCCGCCGCCAATCACTTCTTGACTGATGAAATTTTGATAGCGATTTTCAAAGCCCGCTAACGAATAACGAAGACCGTGAGACTGACCTCTGAAACCAATCTCTAGGCTGTCGGCATACTCTGGTTTGAGTTCTGAATTGCCAATGCTGGTGTAGCCCGAGGCCAGATTGACAAAGCCATTATTGACTTGGTCGGGCGTGGGTGCGCGAAAGCCGCGGGCAAGTTGTGCGTAGGGCGAAAAGCCAGACGCAAGGCGCCAGACCGCACCGATACGGGGTGTAACGGCCTTACCCGAGAGGTTAGACAACGACACATTTTCGTAAGCTTTGGCTGAGGGATTGATCGCATAGCGATCAAAGCGCACCCCCGGAATCACACTCACGGCACCGAGTTCAATTTCACTTTGTAGAAATGCACCGGCCAAAGTGTAAGTCGTATCGGGAAACGGTCGTAACGGAAATTTGCTTCCGTATGGTGGTGAAGTGCCGTCGCGCAGAGCGCTAATCTGCGCCTGACTCAGATCGACTCCATACGAAAGCCGCTTATTAACCCAACCAGTCAGGTTGGTTTGAAATTGAGTGGCCAAGCCAACAACCTGTGTACTAAAGGTGTTATCCCGAATACGCTCGGATGCGCGGCTGCGTTGTTCGGTGGCGTATTGATTCACCTTTGCGTCTTGCCAGTACAGGCGCGTATCGGCGCTTTGAATCCATGCGGCGTTTAGGTCGTTATAGCGATGCTCGAGCGAGAGGCGGTCGCGCTCGATGGTATCTTGAGTGATAAGACCTGTGATGCTGCGAGGTCGTTGCGGTGCGGCTGCTCGTGCTGAGAACACATTGGTTTGTTGGCTGCGTCGTTGGGACTCGATCGTTAGCCCAAGTTGCTGTGCTGCATCCAAAGTGAGAATCGCTTTACTAAGCAGATAGCGATTGCTGTAATCGACGGGATTCGGCGTTGTGCGGTCGACGTTTTTATCGTTGTTAGTGGCTTTGTTATTGGTTTCGTGGCCTTGGCGATAACTACCTAGCACCATCGCTTGCCACTTTTCATTTTTACCAGCTACGGCCAAGGTGCCTGAACCCGCTTGGTCGATACTGGCGTATCCCACACGCGCAAAACCGCCGACGCTTTGACCGCGCGTTAGTAAGTCACTGGGGTCGAGCGTTTTAAATGTCACGGCACCCGCCAGACCGTCGCTGCCATATTGCGTCGATGCGGGGCCACGCAAGATTTCAACGCTTTTTAGCCCGTCGATATCTAAAAAATCACCGCGACCTGTAGAAAACGGGCCGAAGGTGAAGGCATTGGGGATGCGGATGCCGTCGACCAACATCAGCACTTGATTTCCACCGAGTCCACGTATGTTGACACCCTCTTGACCACCTCGACCAGTGGATGCACCGCCGACACCAAAGCGTGTTGGACCGACGGGAACAGTGACGTCAAGTTCATTTCGAAAGGCTTCTTTTAGATTACGGGCGCCCTCTTTCTGAATCTTCGTGTCAGTGATGACCGAGACGCTACTTGGAACGTCATCAACTTTACGCATGGTACGCGTGGCGCTAACCGTGACATCACTGAGCGTGCTAGTGCTTGCGGCCGGGTTATTCGCCGCAACGTTGGGCGACGAGGTGGTTTGAGCGAAGGCTTGCTGGGTTAGTGCGTGAAGGCTGAGGCTTAAGGCGATGGCAACATTTGCTTTGCGCAGCATAGGGTGTCCTAAAGAGATTTAGGCACTGGCTGGCGGTGGCTGGCTTGTGCAATGAAAAATTTGCCGCAGACCGCGGCGGTGTATGACTTACTTAGTGAGGATCAATTTACCGAGTGCTGTTTGTCGCAGTCGGTAGACATCACCACGGTGTTCAATCTCAATTTCTTTAGCCGACTGAAAAAGCCAATCAGTTGAAAGGCGAGTCAAGCCACCCGCCCCTGATGCGGGGCATACCTGGCTGTGTCGTTTTGAAGCGTTGGTGTCATTGAGCTGAACAGCTTGTGAATGATTCGTAGGCGATGAGTGATCCATACCTATAGTTTAAACGATAATGATTCTCATTTGCAAGTGGATCGCATTTCTTAGAGATCGCAGGCCTAACCGTTGATC
>JABMMM010000241.1 GCA_013205565.1 Alcaligenaceae bacterium
CCCGCCTTGGGATAGATTTTGATTTGTCCGCCAGCAAAACGTACATGAGGGAAATGCATGGCTGCGTCCATCGCTTGGGCATCGTAATGGTTGAGACCGTTCATGAAGCGGTCGAGCACTAGCATGCAGGCGTGATGCAACTCTGGATTACTTTTTGTTAGAAGTGTCATCATGTCATCTCGTCGACTTTCAATACGGCTTATCGCCTGCAACGGTCACGCGTTGGCCATAACGAGTTTGTGGAAAGTAATCCCACATAGCTTGATGCTGCGCACAACGGTTATCCCAAAAAGCAATTGACCCTGGCCGCCATTTAAATCGGCATTTCAAGTCATCTCGCTCGATGTGCTGATACAACATCTGTAGAACTGCCTCACTCTCATTTTTGTTGAGACCAACAATACGCGTTGTAAAGTTTCTGTTGACATAGAGTGCCTTCTTACCACTGACAGGATGCGTGCGAACGATTGGATGTTCTGCCACTGGGTACTGGCGACTGGAATCCTTGCCCTGCCGACCAGCGTACACCTGCGCGCCTTCATGCATTGCCGTTTTACCTTCGAGAAACTGTCGCATTGGGTCAGACAATAGTTCGTAAGCGCGATACATGCTCGCAAACAAGGTATCGCCTCCACCGTTGTCTGGCACCTTTGTAATGTGCAAAATCGAGCCCATCGGAGGCTCTGTTTCGCAGGTCACATCAGAATGCCACACCTCGCCCGCAACCCACGTCGAGTTTGCGTCAGCTTTGATCTCAAGCACTTCAGGGTGTCCAGGCATCTGGCTAGTTGGATGAATGTGAAGCTTGCCAAAGCGTCGGCCGAACACCTTATGTTGCTCAGTACTTAGCGTTTGCTCGCGAAAGAAGATGACCAAATGCTGAATCAACGCCGCGTGAATCTCTTCAAACTGTTGCTCTGTTAAAGGCTTCGCCAAATCCACACCGCCGATCTCTGCTCCAATCGTGGGGGTCAAGGGGCTAACCTGTATCGTCTGATATTGCATCGCTTCTTGTTTCATCGCTACCTCTGCTGTTAAAGAGACATGCTTTTTTTGTTGGACAACGAATTGGACAGCACGTTAATTTGACTTTCTTGCATCTGCGAGGATTGGCCTCTAGTAACTACTTTACGCTGAAAGCTCGGACGGCAAGTTAATTTGCTTTTCTCTCTGCTGCAAGCTTTGGCATCTGTTGGGCGATTTGAGCCCAAAACTTTAATTCACTTTCGACTTGTTTGTGAAATTCGCTTGGCGAACTCGCCTCGGCAACCGCCCCACGTGCGCGTAGTTTTTCAACGAAAGATGGCATCGAAGCTATATTTTGTGTCACTTGGGAGATGCGCTCGACAATTGCCGGTGGGGTTGCTTTAGGCACCAAGATACCGTACCAGCTCGACAAGTCGTAATCGATACCTGCCTCAACCAGCGTTGAAGTATTGGGCAACATTGGCTGCCTTTTAGTTGAGGTCACACCAATTGCTTTGAGTCGCCCGCTTTCGATATGAGGCAAGAGCACTGGCACCAAGGCAAACACCATATGAACTTGCCCGGAGATCGCATCAGTCGTCGCCGGAGCACCTCCCTTATAAGGCACATGCAGCAGATCAATCCCAGCACGTTGCTTAAAAAGCTCGACATAAACATCGAGTTGCGCACTCGAGACAGTAAATTTACCCGGCGAAGACTTTGCCATTGAAACCAATTGATCGAGTTGATTGAAGGGCGCGTTTGAGTTGGCCGCAAAAACGTATGGCACACGCGCCACGAGAGTAACTGGCGCAAGTACTTTCAAAAGATCAAAAGATGGAACCGGACCCATTGAAGGATTAATGGTTTGATTGACACCCGAAAACAACCAAGTCAACCCGTCTGGCTGACTCTTTACCACAGCCTCGGCAGCAATATTGGTCGTACCGCCAGGACGATTTTCAACCACGACAGTTTGCTTAAACGCGTTGGTTAGGTACTCAGCATATTGGCGAGCAACAATATCGGTCGTACCGCCAGGAGGATAAGGCACGACTAGACGCACCGGTTGACTAGGATATGTCTGTGCAGCGACGGTCTGAATTATGCAGCAAGACACAAACGCTAAAGCGTTCACAAGCATTCTTAAATAACACCAGTTTGTTGGCACAATCAATCCTTTTATCTCGTGGTTTTTTGCTTTTCTTTTTGAGCACACAACTTTCGTGCTCAAACTCTATGACTCGAATCTTCACGATCTAATATTCTTAGCATTTCGTCCCACTCTAAAAGCCCAAATTGACGCACATCTGGATCATACAACCGCGCAGTGCGATTCAGCACAACCTCATCAGGCACGATAATTTCTCTACCC
>JABMMM010000242.1 GCA_013205565.1 Alcaligenaceae bacterium
ATTCACGATGTGCCGAACTGGAAAAAAAGCATTCGCACCGATCAACCTGTTATCCAAGGCAACACCTTGCAAGAACTGGCGCAGGCCTGCGGCTTACCTGCCGCCGCTTTAAGTGCAACGGTCGCCGCTTATAACGACAGTTGCCCAACCGGTAAGTTTTTACCGTTTGAACTGGATGGCTTAGCGACCACAAACCTTGAGATCCCAAAATCCAACTGGTCACGCCCGATCAACCAAGGCCCCTTCATGGCCTACCCAATTATCCCCGGCATCTGCTTTACCTACGGCGGCATCAAAATCAACAAAAACAGTCAAGTGGTGGATAACGATGGTCGACCGATTCCGGGGCTGTATGCCGCCGGCGAGGCTACGGGGCTTTATCACCAGGTGTATACAGGTGCGACGTCGGTGATGCGCGGCGCGGTGTTTGGAAAAATTGCTGGGGAGCATGCGACAGCGTGAATAAGCGATCAACCCACCGCTGTGCGCACTGAAGCCATCGACATCAGCTTAAGCCTTGGGCCTGCTTTCATCATCTGACCTGGCAACTGACGCCCGACAATTTTCTCGACTTCTTTTGCGACCAAAATCAGTTTGTCGAGATCGATGCCGGTGTCGTAGCCGCATTCATGCAATAAGTACACCAAGTCTTCGGTACAAATATTGCCCGTGGCTCCCGGCGCGAACGGGCAACCACCTAAGCCCGCGATCGAGGATTCGAATTCACGCACACCGAGCTGTAAACCATTCATCACGTTGGCCAAGCCTACGCCGCGGGTGTTATGAAAATGCAAAGCGATTTCTACATCAGGAAATTTATTGCGTACAGCTTCGACCGTACGGGTAACAACCGGTGGCGTCGCCATGCCCGTTGTATCGCCAAAACCAATTCGACGAATACCATGCGCATGGTAGGCGCCTACGATCTTTAAAATATTGCTGATCGGCACATCACCTTCAAACGGGCAACCAAAAGCAGTCGCCATCCCGCCATGCATCTTGAGGCCCCATTGATTAGCGATCGGCACGACTTGTGCAAAATCAGCAATCGCTTCGTCAATCGTTTTATTCAGATTGGTTTTGCAATGGCTTTCGCTGGCAGAAATAAAGCCCACCATCACATCAGCCTTGGCTGCCGCGGCGCGCTCAGCACCGCGGGCGTTGGGCACCAACACCGCGAGCTGCACGCCAGGTTTGCGCTGCACTTGTGCCATTACGTCAGCGGCGTCAGCCAATTGCGGCAAGGCGCGTGGCGACACAAATGAAGTCGCCTCAACGCTGCGTAAGCCTGCGTCGATTAAGGCGTCGATGACAGCGACCTTATCGGCAACGCTGATCTGCTCTTTCTCAGCCTGAAAACCATCACGCGTACCGACTTCGGTAATGGTGACAAAACGTGAACCTGTTGCGCTCATAAAATGCCTCGTATGTTTTTAGTCAATCAATAAATACTTTGTCTTTAACCTGAACTATCTTAATGCCTAAGGGGCAGCCGCGGGACCCTGGCTGTCATTCTAGCGACTTTAAATTAAATCACGCCCTTCGCTTTCAATGCGTCAATCGCCTCGACGGTCAGACCAAGCTCAGTCAGCACACCCATATTATCCCCACCCAGATTTGGCGGCGGCCGATACATTTTGCACGGGTCATCGGTAAACTTGATCGGAAACCCCAGTACATCCAGACGACCATGATCCGGATGCTGAATCGTCAGCCGCATCTGCTGATGCTGGGTTTGCGGATCATCAAAGGCCTCTTGCACGTTTAACACTCGGCCGCAAGGCACGCCCGCCTGATTCAAAACTTCGATCCAGTGCGCGATCGGTTTTTCAGCAATTTTGACATTGATCTCGGCGTTAATCTGCTTGCGATTTTGAAATCTCAACTTGTTGGATAAGAACTCTGGGCGCTCGCGTAAGTGATCTAGCCCCAACACGGTTAATAACTTTGCATACACGCCATCATTACTTGGGGCCAGCGCCACTTGACCATCCGACGCATCAAACATCCCGTAAGGTGAGACTAGGGCATTGTCGTTACCGGTACGCGCGGGCAGCTTACCGGTCGCAAAATAGTTCGACGCTAAAAACGCCATCACGCTTGTCATGCTGTCGGTCAAGGCGGTCGTAACCTCTTCGCCTTGCCCGGTGCGATCACGACGCAACAGGGCCGCCATGATCCCCATCGCTGCATACATGCCTGACAATAAATCCGAGATCGGCGGCGCGGCGCGCATCGATGGCTCGCCTTCATCGCCATTCACACTCATAAAGCCACTCATGGCCTGCGCAATAAAGTCAAAAGACGGGCGCTCGGCATAAGGGCCATTTAAACCAAAACCGGTTAGGTTGCAGCTGACTAAATCGGGTTTGATCTGACGCAAGGCCTCACGCCCAAAACCCATCGCGTCCATCACACCTGGCCTAAAGTTATTGACCACTACATCCGCAGTCGCTAGCAACTTGCGCAAGACATCTTTGCCTTCCTCGCTGCGCAAATCAATGGCAAGCGACCGCTTGTTCCGGTTAAAGGTTGCAAAGTAATACGAAAATCCATTGGGGGATTCACCCTGCTTACGCACTGGGTCGCCTTTGCTGGGCGTTTCGATCTAGATGACCTCAGCACCCATGTCGGCCAAGAACATCGTGCAAAACGGCCCCGAAACGATACGGGTTAAATCGATGACACGGATTCCTTGCAGCTGCATAACGGGGTGTTGACCTTTTCTTGATGCTTGAGTTCGTCCGAGTACTTGAGCTTGATCGATTTTTTAAAATAGTTTCAAGCGAGATTGAGCTGCAACGGTGCCAAACAGGCGGCGCCCGCGGCAAAGAGTCAGGCTAACATTCGATTGCTGTTAATCACTTTTTGTCTCCTGATGGATGGCGCGTTTAACTGCGCTCTTTTGGCGATTCGCGTCGTGTTAAAGGTTGATCTAATCCATTCTAACCCCTTGCTTCGGCAGCATGAACGCAGGCCCGCCGAGAAGGTCTGATTGATCATTTTACTTAAGAAACTTTTTTGTATGTTACGCAAATAGTGACGTAAGCATTTGTTTATAAACAATTAAAACCGCAAGCCGATCTTTCTAACGACGGGCAAACGCTAAAAGTCGCTCGTACTCGCCAGTGTCAGCGGCGCGCAGAGCCTCAAGATACTGATGGCGTAGCTCACTTCCTGTGGGCAACGCATTCGCGCCCCACGAAAACCGTTTTCTACCCAGCCTCACAACGAGGGTGTCTGCAAGTAGTCGTGCGTGGCGGCCGTTGCCATTCGGAAATGGGTGAATCCATACCAGCTGATGGTGAAACCGCACGGCGAGCTCATCCGCTGCGAATATGGCATTGCTCATCTGATATTGCGTATTCACCAAAAGGTTGTTCAGCCGCACTGAGACGTGCACCCAGTCGACACCAATATTTTTATTGCTCGCACGAAAGGTACCTGCCCAACGCCAGGTGCGGTTAAACATCTGTTTATGCAGCTCACGCACAAACCCCTCCTCCAGCAGCTCTCGTTTCTTTTGACGTTGTGCCCAAGCAGCACCCTGCAAAATATTTGCCTCTTCCCACGTGTTGAGATCGTTTTGCGTAGAAATGTGTGAGGGGAGCAAGCCCGCGGCCTCGTCGGGATCAATAGGGGTCGCCCCAACGGGATAGGTGAACTTCATGCGTGCTGATCTCTTACCAAAGATTTCGGCGTGGGCCGTCGAGTATCTCAGTTGTTAACAGCTCTAACTGGATCGTATTGAAATCCGCTTTGACCAACTGATCCTCAAGTGACATTGAATGCGCCACGGGGTCAATACGCTCTTGTGCAAGGTGCATCGCACGGCTCTTGATCATTTGCTGTAATGACGCCTTCGGCACTAAGGCGTAACGGAGTTCGCAATCTAACGCAGCAGCCATTTTTTTTAGAGAGGCCAAGGTGATTGTTTCATTGGCCTCTGCCTGCTCAAGCTTGTGCACGCCGGCGGGGCTCATCCCCAGGCGGTGCGCAAAAGCCACTGCTGTCATCCCAAGCGCATCTCTAATCGCACGCGTCCATCCCCTCGCAGGCGGCGGATTCAAAGGCCGCTGCTGCCAGGGCGTAAGTGTGGCGTCCATTTGTTGTAGCTGTAGGTTTTGAAAGCGTCGATTCATAAAACACCTATAGGTTAATTATTATTTAAATAATATAACTCATAAGTTAATTATTATATACAAAAATATACCTATAGGTTTGTTTTATATGTTTTTAGTCGGCATCACACCAATGCTGATGCCCAGCGAAACCACTAAAAAATTAGGGTTAGTTCACACCAGCAGCATGTGCCTGTTCGTCTGCGTGGTACGACGACCTCACCATTGCCCCAACTGCGGCGTGGTTAAAGCCCATGGCGTAGGCTTCGCGTTCGAACATTTTGAAGGTGTCGGGGTGCACGTAGCGCAGCACCGGCAAATGGTGCTGCGAGGGCTGCAGATACTGCCCGATCGTCAGCATTTCAACGTCGTGCGCGCGCATGTCGCGCATCACTTGCAGGATTTCGTCGTCGGTTTCGCCCAAGCCAAGCATCAAACCCGATTTGGTCGGTGTGCCAGGATGGCGTTTTTTAAACTCTTGTAATAGCTTTAACGAATGCGAATAATCTGATCCAGGGCGTGCCTGCTTATACAAACGTGGCACGGTTTCTAAATTATGGTTCATTACATCAGGCGGGCCGCCATCTAAAATTTCAAGCGCGCGGTCAAGTCGCCCCCTGAAATCAGGCACCAAGACCTCGATACGGGTTACAGGCGATAACTCACGCACTTTTTGAATACATTCAACAAAATGGGCCGCGCCGCCATCACGTAAGTCATCGCGGTCAACCGAGGTGATTACAACGTAGGTCAACTTAAGCGCAGCAATCGTGCGCGCCAGGTTCATGGGTTCGTCAAGGTCAAGCGGATCAGGGCGGCCATGACCGACGTCACAAAACGGGCAACGACGGGTGCACTTGTCACCCATGATCATGAAAGTGGCCGTGCCTTTACCAAAGCACTCGCCAATGTTGGGGCACGACGCTTCTTCGCAAACCGTGTGCAGGTTATGCTCACGCAAAATTCGCTTGATGTCATAAAACCGCGAGCCCGCTGGCGCGGCTTTTACGCGAATCCATTCAGGCTTTTTCAGGCGCTCGGCCGCCACCACCTTAATGGGGATGCGCGAGACTTTGTCGTGTGCCTTTTGTTTCTGCGTTGCGTCGTACGTCACGGTGGCTTCCTAAGCATTAGATCTGTAGTTTAACCGCTCAAGCTCGTTTTCTCGAAGATGACCGCAGCCTCCCTAACAGTCGCGCATCTGCAAGCCACAACGTCTGATCATTTGCTGGGCCAAAGCTTGCGCCACCTCATCCCATTGCGCTTTCACCCCACAGCTTGCCATGCTGACGGTCTGTAAACCCGCATAGCCACAAGGGTTGATGCCCTCAAAGGGGGCCAAATCCAAATCAAGATTCAGTGCCAAGCCGTGATACGTACACCCCTGCCTCACCTTGATCCCGAGGGCCGCTATCTTGGCTAAATCTTGCTTGCCAGGAACATAGACCCCTGGGGCGCCTGGCTTGCGGCAGGCTTGGTCGATGCCGTAAAGCGCCAGCGTGGCGATTAAGGATTCTTCGAGCTCAAAGACCAACTGTTTGATGTAACGGCCCGAGCGTTTTAAATCAGCCAGCACATACGCCATGATCTGACCAGGCCCGTGGTAGGTGATCTGGCCGCCACGGTCAGTTTTGATCACTGGGATGTTGCCTGCATTGAGCAAGTGCTCGGGCTTGCCAGCCTGACCCTGGGTGTAAACCGGTAAGTGTTCAACCAACCAGATCTCGTCGGGGGTCGTGGCCGTGCGATTGTTCGTGAACGCTTGCATGGCGAGCCACACCGACTGATACTCAGTGGGGCGCGGCCAAGTGCGAATCACAGAATCACCAGACTCACTAGAGCACCACCGATACCGCTGGGTGCGCGTGTAAGGCCCGATACAACCCATCAAGCTGCGGGCGCGAGGTTGCACGCACCGTGAAAGTTAAACCTAAATAATTGCCCGCCTTGCTAGGCCGACGCTCAATGGTTGCAGGGTTAAAGCTTGGGTCGAACTCAAGCACAATCGCCGTAAGCGCCTCGGCTAAATCAGGCACAGCCTTGCCCATCACCTTGATCGGAAAATCCGACGGATATTCAATCAGCGATTCGTTTTCAGGCTGCGATG
>JABMMM010000243.1 GCA_013205565.1 Alcaligenaceae bacterium
CCAGTTAGTGTGGGCAGGGTCTGTTGCCACACCAATTTTCATGAGGGTAACGTCAGTGCCTGCCAGTTCGGCCTCGGCTTGCACCCAGTAACGACTATCCACCCACAGGCCAGTAAAATTATCCGTGACGACAACCGTACCAACCGAACCACTAAAGCCAGTCAGCCAAGGGCGCACCTGCCAGTAATCGGGCAAATATTCAGACAAATGAGGGTCTGCCGACGGCATTAGGCAAGCCTGCATCCCGGCCGCCTGCATGGCAGCGCGCAACGCCACCAAAGCACCCGCTGGATTCGAGGTCAACATCGTCGTAGTCATATAAAGGTGCAAGAGACGCCACGCAATGTCGCCAAGGCATCAAACATACCAGAGGTCAGCGCGGCTGTTGTCATTTAGGAACGCGAGAACTTGGCCTTGAGTACCGCAATAATGCCAGGCAAAATCGACAAGAAAATAATGAACAAAATTACCAGGGTCAGGTTGTTACGCACAAACGGCAAATTACCAAACCAGTAGCCCGCCACGGTTAGCGATACCACCCAAAGCAGGCCACCCGTGACGTTATAAAAAACAAAACGCTTGGGGTCGAACCGTGCAAAGCCTGCGACGAAGGGCGCCATGGTGCGCGCGAGCGGAATAAAGCGCGCGATGATGATGGTTTGACCACCGTAGCGATCATAGAACCCTTGGGTATAAGCCATATGTTTCGCATTCACCAGACTGGTACGAGCAATCAAGGCTGCACCAAACCAACGACCGATCGAATAGTTCACCGCATCGCCCACAATCGCCGCCGTGGTCAAAATAGCCATCAACAGATAGATGTCCATCTTGCCCATGGCACATACTGCACCCGCAACAAACAGCAACGAATCGCCAGGCAAAAACGGCATAAACACCAAGCCGGTTTCGGCAAAAATAATAGCCACGAGTAAGGCATAAATCCATACACCATGCATCTCAATAAACTGCAACATTGTTTTATCAATGTGCAGCAATAAATCTAACAGCCCGGTGATGAAATCCATCCCAAAAATCCTTAGTTTGCTAAAGCAACGGCCGAGACATCCAGCTTGGCTGCAGTGTTTGCTTGAACGTCTGCGATGCTCACGCCAGACGCCAGCTCAAGCAACTTGAGCCCGTTTGGTGTGATTTCAAACACGCCCATGTCGGTAATGACCATGTCGATCACGCCCACTCCCGTCAAAGGCAGAGTGCACTTAGGCAACAGTTTCATATCTACTGTGCCATCTTTTTTATGCGCGACGTGTTCCATTAAGACAATGACGCGGCCCACACCCGCGACCAAGTCCATCGCACCGCCCATCCCCTTGACCATCTTGCCTGGGATCATCCAGTTCGCGAGGTCACCGGTTTCGGACACCTGCATGGCGCCCAGAATGGCCAAATTAATTTTGCCACCGCGAATCATCGCGAACGAATCAGCCGACGAAAAAATCGACGAACCAGGAATCGTTGTCACCGTTTGCTTACCGGCATTGATCATGTCGGCATCGAC
The DNA here is from genome assembly GCA_013205565.1 of Alcaligenaceae bacterium. GTDB lineage: Bacteria > Pseudomonadota > Gammaproteobacteria > Burkholderiales > Burkholderiaceae_B > Zwartia. The sequence goes on from JABMMM010000243.1 coordinate 1,520, forward strand.
TTCGCTTTCGAGCGGAAACGGCCCAATCCCGAGCAAGCCGTTTTCTGACTGCAGCCAAACATCAATTCCCTTAGGGACATGATTAGCCACCAAAGTGGGCAAGCCAATGCCCAGATTGACATAAAAACCATCTTGTAATTCGCGCGCCGCGCGGGCGGCCATTTCGTCACGAGTCCATGCCATGTTGATTGCTCCTTAGTTCGCCGCGCGAACGGTGCGTTGTTCAATGCGTTTTTCAGGGGTCGCATTGATCACAATGCGATGCACATAAATGCCGGGCAGATGAATCTGATCAGGGTCGAGTTCGCCGAGTTCAACGATTTTTTCAACTTCGACGACAGTTAACTTGCCTGCCATCGCAACCGGCGGATTAAAGTTGCGCGCGGTTTTATGAAAAATCAAATTGCCACTGCGGTCGGCAATATATGCTTTGACTAAAGAGATCTCGGGTACCAAGGCGCGTTCCATGACGTATTGTTCGCCATCGAATTCACGGATTTCTTTGCCGTCTGCCACCACGGTGCCTACACCGGTGCGGGTAAAGAAGGCCGGAATACCGGCGCCCCCAGCACGCAGGCGTTCGGCCAGCGTACCTTGAGGGGTAAATTCAAGTTCAAGCTCGCCGGCCAAAAACTGACGTTCAAACTCTTTGTTTTCGCCCACATATGAGGCGATCATTTTTTTTACCTGACGTGTGTGCAACAGCATACCTAGGCCAAAGCCATCGACGCCGGCATTGTTGCTGATGCAGGTCAGGTTTTGAACACCCAAGTCGCGTACCGCAGCGATCAGGGCCTCGGGGATCCCACACAGACCAAACCCACCCACGCCAAGGGTTTGCCCGTCTTTAAGGATGTCTTTCAGCGCCTCGGTGGCGCTGGGATAGAGCTTATTCATTACACAGACTCCTGAGTATGCACATTGCAGAGATTATCGACGATTTATGGGCTTTGCCAAAGCTTGCAACACTTCGGCGGGCCAGGGATGCGACTGATTGAGTTCAAAATCCATCCAGACCATGATGGACTTGCCTTGTGCGCAGAGTTCAAGGCGGTCGGGGTAGACAACGGAGATGTCCACCGACTGCTCAAGACTTGAACGACCAATGCGCGCCACCCGGTGACTGACGCGTACTGTTGCAGGGTACGTAATTGATTTTTTAAAATCACATTCGCAGTGAACCACCACGGGTCCATAGCGTGTTGATTGCGGAGCACCGCCCTCATAAAACATCTTTAACCGGCCTTCTTCCATATAGCGGAAATAATTGCAGTTATTCAGATGCGCCAATGCGTCGGCATCAGACCAACGCATGGGAATATCAAAGTCAAAAATATCGCCAACCATCAGCGTTTGGGGTTCAGAACTGACCACGCACTTCTCCAAAAAACACGCCTAGCCCCGCAAAAGGCTTTGTTCACGAGTTTGCAAGGCACACCACACGACACCGTGCACCCCTGTGCAATACAATCGTTCAAGCAAATAAACATCATACCTTTGAAGCAGGGAGTCTTTCATGTCAGCACGCGAATCGATGGAATACGACGTTGTCGTGGTGGGGGGTGGACCCGCAGGCCTGGCAACCGCAATTCGCCTGAAACAACTCGCAGCCGAACGCAATCGCGAGGTTTCAGTTTGCGTGCTTGAAAAAGGCAGTGAAATCGGTGCACATATTTTGTCGGGTGCGGTCATGGATCCGCAGGCTTTGACTGAATTACTGCCTGATTGGAAAGCTCAGGGGGCTCCGCTTGACACGGCAGTCACCGAAGACGAATTCTTGTTTCTGACTGAGACTGGTGCCCGCAAAACTCCGGAATGGTTGCTGCCCGAGTGCTTTCAAAATCACGGCAATTACATTGTCAGTTTGGGCAAAGTCGCCCGCTGGCTGGGCGAGCAGGCTGAAGCGTTAGGCGTTGAGATTTTTCCGGGCTTTTCTGCGGCCGAAGTGTTGTATGACGAATGGGGTGCGGTGCGTGGCGTGGCCACAGGCGATATGGGCGTGGGTCGCGATGGCCAACTCACCGATAACTATCAGCCGGGCATGGAACTCTTAGCCAAATACACAATTTTTGCTGAAGGCGCGCGTGGCCAACTCGGGCGTGAACTAATCAGCAAGTACAAGTTAGATGACGGGCGTGATCCGCAAAGCTATGGCATTGGCATCAAAGAGCTCTGGGAGGTCGCCCCCTCGAAATCGCGTCCGGGCGTAGTGGTGCATACCGCTGGCTGGCCGCTGGATTCAGACACTTATGGCGGCTCGTTTTTGTATCACTTAAACGACAATCTCGTGGCGGTCGGTATGGTGGTGGGCTTGGATTACGCCAATCCCTGGCTGTCACCTTTCGAAGAATTTCAACGCTACAAAACACACCCAACGATTCGCAGCACGTTCGAAGGGGCCAAACGAATTGCCTACGGCGCGCGCGCGATCACCGCAGGCGGTTTATTGTCGTTACCTAAGTTGGTGTTTCCGGGTGGTGCTTTAGTGGGCTGTGAGGCCGGCTTCTTGAACGCCTCGCGTATCAAAGGCAGTCATGCTGCAATTAAATCGGGCATGATGGCCGCCGATGCTGTCTTTGATGCACTTGTCGCGGAACGCCGCGGCGATGAGCTAGCGGCTTATCCTGCAGCGTTTGAGGCTTCGTGGCTACACACCGAACTGAACAAAGCGCGCAACTTTAAGCAGTGGTTTAAAAAGGGTCGCACGGTCGGCACTTTGATGACGGGTATCGAGCAATTTGTGCTTAAGGGCAACATCCCTTGGACCATCCATCGCACCAAAGCCGATCACGCTTGCCTGCAGCCGGCGGATCAATGCCCCAAAATTGAATACCCAAAACCCGATGGGGTCTTAACGTTTGATCGCTTGAGTTCGGTGTTTATCTCAAACACCAATCACGAAGAAAATCAGCCAATTCACTTAACCCTCAAAGATGCTTCCGTTCCAGTAAGCATCAACCTGGCCAAGTACGGTGGTCCCGAGGCGCGCTATTGCCCAGC
>JABMMM010000244.1 GCA_013205565.1 Alcaligenaceae bacterium
ACGGTTCTTGAAAAACTGATTGTCGAGGCGAAAAGCCGTGGGTTCAAAACACTCAATCTCGATACAGGTGTCTTTATGAAAAATGCTCAATCGATGTATGCATCGAGTGGCTTTGAGAAATGTGAACCCTATGAAGGGGCGGAGCCGCCTGCCCGGCTGTTACCGTACTGGTATTTTATGAAGCTTGAACTTAGATGACACCCACTCATCCTTGGAGTCTGCTATGAACACGGAACTGGATGGCGTTCTTGTACTGATTTGTGATGAGCCACTTGAACTAGCAGCTAGTGGTGAGCAGGTCTCGAGGGAGCGGTGGGCGATGCATAACGTTAATTCTGCGTGCGCGCGTGGTTGATTAAAAAAATAACACCAGCAAACGCAGCAATGCCAGTCGTTAAGACCAGACTAGGATCATGCTCTTTGAATATGAGCCCAAAGCTAAAGGTACCAAACATAAGGCTCGCATTTAAGCTGATCGGAATCAGCGTTGAGGCGACTTGAATTTCTGCTTCGGATAAGCCGCGAACGATCGCGACGTTATTTGAGGGTGTAAATAAACCCGTGGCGGCGCCGAGTAACAATAAAAACATAGAAAAATGCCATACACCCCAGATATCTATGAACAACAAATATAGTAGACATGCACTCAGACTCAGGCAGGCAGCGAACAGCATCAAGCGCTTCGGAGAGTAGGTGTCTGCTTGGCGCCCCGACCATCCCGACAACAAAAGAAAACCAAATGGATAACACAAGAAAATAACACCACTCACTGTTGGCGTCGTGCCGGTTTGGTTTTCTAAGAGAAAGGGGACTAAAAAACGAAGCCCGCCCATCACGCCTTGAAAAATAAACAACACCAGTAAGCCAGTCAAAAAATTTGGTAATTTCAAAATATCTTTGAGCATAACGCGTGTGTTCTGTGGCTGGAGAACTCGCTCAACGGGCGGCAGTGACTTGTGAGCAAACAGTGTTAAAGCCAGCAGAAACGGAACAGTCCCAAAGAATAGCCAGCGCCATTCGAAATAAGAGGCGATTAATCCACCAACAGGCAAGCCCAGAATCATGCCAGCCCCCGCGCCTGTCGACAACAAGCCAAACGCCCACCCCAAGCGCTTTGCATTCACCCAAAGCGCAAGTAGGGCATAGCTACTTGCCACAATCGCTCCAATGCCGATGCCTTGAACTATTCGGCTGACGATAAGTACGGATAAGGACGGCGAGCCCCCGCAGGCAATTGTCGCCAACGTGGCAAGATAGGTGCCGGTTAAAAAAAGGCGTGAAAACCCAAGTCGCTGGCCCAGCCAACTCGCACAAACCAACGTAGCGACAAGCCCGAACAATAGACCGCTTATGACATAGGACACCGAGTGTGCGGATGCGTGCATCTCACGCGCCATATCTGGCAGGGCAACGACGATCATAAAAGACTCAAACTGAAAAAAGCAGGCTGCTAACGCGACGCAGTAAACCAATCTTTTTTCTGCAGGGGGTTCGAGTCGACTCACGCTCAAAGCGAAAAAATGACCGCTGAAGGGTGTGGGGCTGTGACAGACCTCAAGTCGCTCATTTGGTAACAGGCATCCTCATAGAACACCCACGAGTTTTCGAGACCAAACGCCGATTTCACTAAACCCGGCGTTTGCTTGTCTCGTTGGGCGATATGTTCTAACAACACGTGTAACAGAAGCGCTTTGTCGCGATCTGTACCTGACTCTAGACGTAGGGTTTCGTCCGGAAGCGCGACTCGCTTTCGATCGTTAAAGATAGATTCGCTCTTTGCTATTTTTTGCAACCGTAACAGCGCAGCAGATACATCTTCTAATTGTGATGCAAGTTTGATGGCCAGGGGGTTGCGTCGTGCAGCGTGAAGATAGGGTGTGCGGTCTGGCACATCCCAGGCGCGATAGGCATAGCGGACCGAGTTGAGTAAGGGATCTGCCAGTTGCTCGACGAGCTTCTCAACATCAGTTCTTGATTGGATGCTGAGCGTTTGTCGAAGTATTGCATTGAACGGAGATTCTGCAGCAGCCTGCCGTGGATGGCTCAAGCCCCGCGCGACCTGCCGTAGGCGCACACCAAAAAAATCATCGACCTGTTCTAGATACTGCTGAAGATCTGCAACTTCGATCGAACATTGGCCTCTATCAAATTCAAAGGCACCCGCTGCGGTTGTTATTTTATTGAAGTCAGCAAACAACGCATCAAAGCATCGCTGCGCATCACCGCCAAAACTTTCATCGACCATAAGTCGCCATTGCTTTTTAGAATACAAACGATTTTTGCCATAAAACCACCAGGGTTTGTTATCTGGTCCGTAGCCAAACGCACTGTAGTGGGTTTGGCTAGAAAGAATCGCAATCCCTGACACCTCTTCTGGATTAAGCGCGAGAACCAGAGCAACAAAAATCGTCGTTTCATCCAGGCATGACGTTAACCCGTCTGGTGCTCGCGAGCCATGGCCGCGAAATTTGCGGTGGGCATGAACGAGGTCATAGTTTTGGTAGATGTATGCTGGAAAGCGGTCGTGGCGAATATCATTCAAGATCAAAGTCGTCAGCGCGGCTTGTTGCCCACCCAGGGTGGCACGATCTTTGAAGGCTTGTTGAAGCTTGTCGAGCGTATTGTTGAGTTGTTCATCGCCCAATCGGCTTCTTTCTGTTTGTATATCCAAATACCCATAGATCTCGTCGATTTCATTTGGGTGTACATGTTTAAAGCCACGGTCGATCTGACGTTGAATCTCGCGCAGAGTCTTTGATAGACCATCGTCACGGATGGCAATGGCGGGGATTGGCGTGGGCGCAGGTTCAAGAGCCCCTTGCGAGGGCGAATATTTATAACGGATTTTTTCTGAGAGCAGCCAGAGATTGGGTGATAATAAATTTGCTAACAGTATTGGCGCAATCAGCGTGCTGTTGCATAAGACATCGAATATGTTAGGGGATACCGCGGCGCTAGGATCGAGCGTTGTGTCTTGCGGCCTGACGGTCACAAAAAAGCCAGTGGCAAGCTGTGTTTCACGGCGAGTCTCGATTTAGGTTGAGCGATCATCTCTTTGATGATTTTACCGCTCTTTAGGAGTTTCGCTGATTCCGTTAGACTAATCAGGGCTTGAGTAGTTCAGTAACTTACGAGCACTCTCTGCTTCTGTCACCGGAAGCCCGACCGGATCAAGTAAGCTAAG
>JABMMM010000245.1 GCA_013205565.1 Alcaligenaceae bacterium
GGAAGGCTTCGCCTTCCGCGCTTACATCCCCGCCCTGAACGGCGAGGTTTTACGCGCAAATCCGATAAAATTTATCTACATCTTTCACAGCACCCAGAGGTTTTCAATACAAGCCACTATGTCCGACACGCCCGAGCAAGAGACCCTATCCGCCCAAGAGGCTCCTGAATTTGCAGCCGCTCAGTTTGTGCGCTGGTTTCGCGAGGTGGCGCCGTATGTGCATGCTTTTAGAGGCAAAACCTTTGTCGTGGCGTTTGGCGGCGAACTGGTTCAGGCCAATGTTTTAAACACGCTGGTACAAGACCTGTCTTTGCTCTCGGCACTGGGTATTAAGCTGGTGTTAGTGCACGGCTCGCGCCCGCAAGTCAATGAACAACTGCGTTTAAAAGGGTTTGAACAGCAATTCGGTCGTGGTCGCGCACCAATGGACGCCAATGCGCTCGAATGCGCCAAAGAAGCCGCTGGCGAGATTCGCCTCGATATTGAAGCCGCGTTTAGTCAGGGCCTGCCCAACACGCCGATGTCGCATGCTCAGATTCGTATACTTTCGGGTAACTTTGTTACCGCACGGCCCACCGGCATTATTGACGGTGTTGACTACCAGCACACGGGTCAGGTTCGAAAGATTGACGTCGAGGCGCTGCGCTTTGCGATCGAACGGGGCTCAATCGTTTTGCTCTCGCCGTTGGGATTTTCACCCACGGGCGACGCGTTTAACCTGTCGATGGAAGAACTAGCCACCAGCGTCGCGACCGCGTGTCGCGCAGAAAAATTGATTTTTTTGACCGAAACACCAGGGGTGATTTCACCCGACGGCTCGGTTGATACCGAGCTTGCACGGCTCGATGCCGATGCCCTACTGGCAGAGGGCTTAATCGACCCCGACACCGCTTTTTATTTGCAATGTGCCTCGCGTGCAGTCAAGCGCGGCGTGACGCGCGCCCATTTAATTCCGTTTTCGATGGATGGCGTTGTCTTGCTTGAGATTTTTACCCACGATGGGATCGGGACAATGGTGGTCGAAGACACCCTCGATGACCTACGCCCCGCCACCATCGACGATGTGGGCGCGCTCTTGCAACTGATCGAACCGCTCGAACTAGACGGCACGTTGCTGCCTCGTGGCCGCGGCATTATTGAACGCGAGGTTGAGAACTTTACAGTGCTTGAGCACGATGGTGTCATTTATGGCTGTGCCACGCTAAACGACTTTGCCAATGATCAAATGGCCGAAATGGGATGCCTGATCGTGCACCCCGAATGGCAGGGCACCGGAGAAGGCGAGATCTTGCTGAGACATATGGAGTCGCGTGCCCGTGGGTATGGCGCCAAGCGGCTGTTTGTCTTAACGACTCGTACCTCGCACTGGTTTATCAAACGTGGTTTTGTGCAAGGAGGCGTGGCCGATCTGCCAAAAGAAAAACAGGCTCACTACAATCGGTCTCGCAATAGCCTGATTTTTATCAAACGCCTGTGATTTTTCTCGAACGCCTGACAAGCTCAAGGATTGCTGCTCGCGTCGCCTTGAATCCCTCTACAATTGACTCTACCTTTTCTTGCAGGATGTTGCCATGAGTCGTATCGTTCAGTGTCTCAAACTCAACAAAGAGGCCCCAGGCCTTGAGTACCCACCGTACCCTGGCGAGATGGGCGTAAAAATCTGGCAAAGCATCTCACAAGAGGCTTGGGAAGAATGGAAAGCCGTCCAAACTAGGCTCGTCAACGAAAATCGGCTGAACCTCGCCGATACGCGCGCACGAAAATATCTCAAAGAGCAAATGGAAAAATTTCTTTTTGAAGGTGGCGATATTGAGGCACAAGGCTTCGTGCCGCCAACGGCTTGACACCAAACAGCCTGACTGGCTTGCACCTCACGTGCCCAGCAAGGCCTGTGGTGCAAGCTTAGTGACCTCGCTCAGTTGCCTCGCTCAGTTGCCTAGCTCAGTTGCCAGAGCCTGCGCCGGCCTGATCGCTAGCCGCGCGAGCGGCCTTCTCTTCCTGTCGCAGCGTTTTGGCTGCAAGCTTTTCTTCGGGGGTGGGTTCGGGTTCGCCGCGCACCAGACGCTCTGCCATCTTCAAACCACGATGTCGAACATCGGCACCGTGCACCATGTAAATCACGTGTTCGGCCATGTTTTTGCAGTGGTCGCCGATGCGTTCCATCGAGCGCGCAATAAAAAGCAAGTCGATCGACCGAGAAATCGTGCGCGGATCTTCTATCATGTAGCTGATCAGGTTGCGCAGGGTGGCTTTCCATTCTTTATCCACTTCTTTATCGCTGCGCACGACCGCTGCCGCAAGAATCGCATCTTGACGCGCAAACGCATCCATCACCTGTCGTATCATCAATCTGACGCTGTTGGCCATGTGACGCAACTCGATATCTGGCATAAACGAGCGGTCATCTTCATGAATACGCCGCGCCATCGTTGCAATTTTTTCGGCCTCGTCGCCCGAGCGCTCCATGTCGGTCAGCATTTTGGTTACCGCTAACAGCGTACGCAAGTCGATTGCGGTAGGCTGATAACGCGCCAAAATCTGAGTCACACGCTCGTCAATCTCTACCTCAAACCGATTGACTTCTTTTTCGTGCTCACGCACGCGATCGACCAGACTAAGATCGCCTTCGGTGAGCGCTTGCATGCCATCGTAGACCATGGCCTCAACCAACCCACCCATTTGCAGCAACTCGGTGCGGATGCGCTGAAGGTCTGCGTCAAATTGTTTATTGGTGTGGTCGGTCATGGAGAATCCAATCAGGTTGAAGTTCTAAGTGTAAGACGAAACTATGACAGTTTTGTGAATACTACCATCCATCCCTTAGGGTAATCCCCCTGCCCTTAAAGCGTCCTTATCCCTTTTTGTGTGGCCAACAAGGCAACATCCGCTGGACGGCACGCAAATAGCCCATTCGTCACGACACCGGGCACTTGATTCAAACTGCGCTCAAGCGCAAGCGGTTCGGTAATACTCAAGCCGTGAACATCCAGTATCTGATTGCCGTTATCGGTCGTAAAGCCCACCCGCAAGACGGGCTTGCCGCCAAGCGCCCGGATCTCACGCGCGACCGCTTCGCGCGCCAGCGGCAGCACTTCAACAGGTAGCGCAAAGTTGCCCAGAATTTGTACTAGTTTTGATTCGTCCGCAATACACACAAATTTTTTTGCGACCGAGGCGACGATTTTTTCGCGGGTGAGCGCCCCGCCCCCACCTTTTAGCATCTGTCTTTGGGCGTTGATCTCGTCTGCGCCATCGACATAAACTGGCATCGTCTGAACGTCATTTAGATCGAGCACCAGGATTCCTAGCGCAGACAGCCTCCTTGCGCTTCGCTCAGAGCTTGCAACCGCCGCACGAAACAAACTGCGATAGCGCGCTAACCCATCTATAAACAAATCAGCGGTCGAACCGGTTCCGACCCCAATCACTGCCTCGGCGCTTAGCAGGGGTTCGAGGTAGGCTAACGCGGCCTCTGCGGCCTGCTGCTTAAGATCTTGTTGCGACAACATTTAACGATCCTTTGAAAATAGCTGAGCTGATTTCATTCGATAATCTACCTGAGCGTTCTAGTCTTTGTCAGCGCCTAGCTGGGGCGCCTGAGCTTCGGTTTGCTCAAACGCTGGCGTGACCTCGTCAAGCGCTTGCGCTTGCGCTTCACTCAGGCCCTCGCGCAAGCGTGCTCGGGCCTCATCGTCAGGAAGCGCTTCGACTGTTTTTAACGTTTTTAGCATGGCGCGGGTACGGATTTCAGTTTGCCCGAGCTTATTGCTGGCGGTCTCAAGCGATTTTTTAACGCTCGCCAAGGTTTCGCCAAATTTATTGAACTCAGTTTTAACCGCAGCCAACACCTGCCAAACTTGAGAGGTTTGATGCTGAATCGCCAACGTACGAAATCCCATTTGCAAGCTATTGAGCAAGGCCGCCAAGTTGGCTGGACCCGCCACGTTGACTCGTAGGTCATGGAGCTTATCAAGTAAGCCAGGCTGGCGTAGCACTTCGGCGTACAGACTTTCGCTCGGTAAAAACATAATCGCAAAATCAGTGGTGTACGGCGGCGACACGTATTTTGAAACAATCAACTTTGCCTGCGTTTCAACTGCTTTACCGAGAGCTAAACCCGCCGCTTTGATGCCGTCGCGGTCTGACTGCTCGTGGGCGTCCATTAGGCGCTCGTATTCTTCTTTTGGAAATTTAGCATCGATGGGAAGCCAAACGACTTGTTCAAGCTCAGTGCTGCCAGGCAGACGAATCGCAAACTCGACTTGTGCGTCGCTACCGGGCACCGTTTTGACATTGCGACCATATTGTTCGGGCGTCATCCCGTCTTCGATCAGACGCGCTAACTGCACTTCACCCCAGGTACCACGCGTCTTGACATTGGTTAACACGCGCTTTAAATCCCCCACACCGGTCGCCAGGGTCTGCATCTCACCGAGCCCTCTTTGCACGGCCTCGAGTCGTTCAGACACTTGTTTGAACGACTCGCCCAGCCGTAACTCAAGCGTGGCGTGCAGCTTTTCGTCAACGGTGCGCCGCATTTCGTCAAGTTTGCTGGCATTGTCGGTTTGCAACGCCAGCAAACGCTGCTCGACCGCTGCGCGCAATTCAGTCATCCGTTGATCGTTTGTTTGAATCAAGCCCTGCCATTGCGCCGTAAAGCCCGCAGTAAACCGCGCGAGCGAGTCGGCGCTTTCGCTGCGCCCAGCTGCAGCATCGCGCGCCACAGCCGACCTGAACTCGGCATCAGCCTGCGAGAGTTCAAGGCGCAAGGCACGCGACGACCCCGACAGTTCGTCACGCAACTGGCGCTGACTGTCTAGTTGCTCGGCGCGCTGCGTACGCTCAAAGCGCTCTTGTGCGGCAAGAATCTGATCAAGTTTAGGATCTGAGGGGGCGGCCACCGGTGCACGAACTTTGAGCCAGATCAGAACAGCAACACCGGCGGCGATTGCAGCCGCTACCGCGCAGACACTTAGCAACCAAGTGGTTTCTAACATGTCAGGCTCAGCTTTTCGGTCAAACGTTTTTCGTTGAAACCCACAGTCACTGACCCATCTGGGTAGCTGATCAAGGGCCGCCGAATCAAGGCCGGATACGCTGCAATCAATGCCAGCCATTGCGCGACATTTTGCGGATTTTTTGAAGTCTCTTCTAGCTGACGCCAAGTCATCGACGCTCGGTTCACTAGCTTTTTAAACCCCCCAAGTGCTTGCGCCCAATGTGTGAGTGCGTCGGGGGCCAAAGGCTGCGCCCGATAATCCGCAAACTGATACGCCACACCCTGTTGCTCAAGCCAAGCGCGTGCTTTTAAGCAGGTACTGCACTGGGTAAGCCCAAACACTTTTAAAGACATTCGGTGTGTTCCAAGTATGTTTGAAATGA
>JABMMM010000246.1 GCA_013205565.1 Alcaligenaceae bacterium
CGCCCCTTCATAGGGTTCACATTTCTCAAAGCCACTCGATGCATACATCGATTGAGCATTTTTCATAAAGACACCTGTATCGAGATTGAGTGTTTTGAACCCACGGCTTTTCGCCTCGACAATCAGTTTTTCAAGAACCGTGGTTCCGTAGCCCTGACCTCGATGCTCTGGCTTTGTATAAATTCGCACCACCTCGCCATGCCCGCTCGGTAACCGCCGTAAACCGCCCATCGCAACGGGCTCACCTTCAGTCGCCAGGAGATAGAACACAGCGTCGAGTCCGTCTTTAGGGGTGATGATGTTCATCGAAAACGCGACATAGGCACTCAACGGCATGCCTACAAGTTCCTCAATAGAGGCATGGCAAGTTGCTTGAATCTGCTCGTCCATCCAGGCGAAGTATTCTCGGGTCATCGTCAGAGCGCGATCTGCCCAATCTGGATGGTGCGCATCAACAAAAAAAGTTTCCGGCATGGCATCAGGTATCAAAAGATGGAAAATCAAAATTGACTCGGCGGGCCATCACTAATCTTCATCAATCGAATAAATGAGCGAGGCTTGTTTAAGCTGGCCTTCAAACGCATAAGGTATCTCGTTATCATCTCTAACGTTAGGGCGCGGCATGTCGGTTGAACTCAACACCACCTGATCGCCAAACACGCCTTTTAACCGCACCCAGCAACGACTATAGAGCTCTACGAATGACGCGCCATCATCGGTCTCTAGGTCAAACAAATCGCGATCTGTTTCGCTAGTTTTCGTGACATCTAGCAGTAAGCTTTTGTGGATTTCGACTCTGCTACTGCTGATATTCATGCCATCTTCGACTGGATGTCTGATCTCGAGGCGATCAAGTTTAAGATGTGAATTGGTGACATCGATACCATCGTCGGCCGAATAAAAAGTTCGCACCGAAGCGATATTCCACTCTTCTGGGCCCACGCCCAACACCGAAAAGCCATCAATGTCATCACCGATCCCTAACCCTCTGCCGGTCTTAGCACTGATGTAAGTATCTTTGCGACCGAGGTAATGCGTGGTGACACAACATGCGGTGAAGCTAGACAAGCCATTTTTTCGATTGACCTTAACCGAGACCTTATCCTTGCTAGCGTCTTTATAGTTACCCAGAAACCAAACACCACCGTTATCTGCATTCTTGACCGGCTTGTGCTGCCCTGTACATGCTTTGATATAGACTGTTTTCGCTGACAGCGTCGAGCCTTGAGCAAAAATGAGTGCTGAACGGCGGACCACGCTTTTAGAAAACACCCCATTGACCAATAAAATCGTTACCTTATCCCGAATGGTAAGTGTCACGCCTTTACATACGCGAACCTCACCCTCGATGACATAAAGCTTTTTATCACTCAGGGTTTTATTCTTAAGAATATCGCCAGAAATGACTTCAATTGTCTTCTTTATCATATTGACTTATCAAATTGAGCTTCACAAAGGGCGACAGTGCATATACGAGGCTTACCGACTACAGTCTAAAACGTGATCAGCGAGGACTCTGCAATATTTAATATCGGCGCGGGCGAAACTCGATCCACCCCGCCAAAGGGATTGTCTAGTACGATCGTCGCGGCAAAAAGAAACGAGACGGCTACAACTTGTATGTTGAGTGTAAGAAACCTGAACCAAGTAAATTGTGTAAGCATTAACGCCGAAATAATGAGAATGCCAAGATATCCAATATTGTTAGTCGCCAAAAATGGCCGCGAAACCTTAGTATCTGCGTTCAGAATTCTGGCGTTTCTTGCGTGAACGATTCTAGGGATGCTTTCTAACATCTGACTATATATCGCTAATTCTTTGCCATTGACTGGGCTAAATTTCTGTAACTCTGCTCGCATATTGCGCTGCAGCTCCAATGTTTTGTCGCTGCCCTTGCCCATAAATAGTTGCGGCCATTCATCATTCACGATGGAAAGTGCATATTTGCGCAAGTCTTGACGCAGTTTCATTGAGCCTGGTGTATCGTAAAACGTGGCGAGCATATCAAGTGTCTTCAGCTCATTTGCCTCGGCTGTCACGTCTTGCTGATACTTATCGACAGTTTCAGTCACATTTGAGAGCGAATAGCCCAGCGTCAAAAAAGTGATTGTGAACAGCGCAGCGTGCAGCCCAGAAATAAAATCAGAATCCACATCCTGAACAATGAAATGAGGCCATACGCGGCGCAACGATAAAAATAGGCCATACATAATGAATAAACCCGCAGCACAGTAGGCAACTATGATTTGACCGTACGACATGTCAATGAAGAATTTAGAAAACATGTTTATCTCATAAAAAAATTATGGCAGTGACTAGCAGATTATTAGAAAGTTTTATCCGCTTAACGCTTTGAGTTTTTCTTGTGTATCGCGCTTAACGCCACTCAACGCATTTTTAAGATTGAAATAAAAGCGTGAGTTTTGCACTACGATCCAGTTTTCGTAAATTTCTTTTTCGTAGATTTCTAAGGCATCAGCGATCTCTTGGATTTGCTCTTTCGTTGCGGCCTTTGCGACTGCCTCGTCTAATTCTCTTAGACTCAAAAACATATTGTTCATCAGAAATACACTTGGAAACAAACGTACAGAAGCGAGCAGTTTGTAAGCAGAGTAAACAACAATAAAAAGCGATAATACATACATCCAAATGCGGTCGATGACGCTCGCCAACCACAACGGGAAGTACGAGAATACTTCAGGTACACCCTGCTCATAGAATCGCTTTGCCACAGTACTCAGTGGAAAGCTTTGTTCAAGATTTTGGGGAAAGTAGCCTGCTTTAGCAAAAAACGTGTCAGAACGCGAGGCTAACTCTTTGGCCGCAATCAGATAGGCCCATTGAATCGCTGGATGCATTCTTTTTTCTACTAGTAAAGTAGTGGTAGTTGCAAGAATGGTCGTATCTTCAGAGGGATAAACCGAGTCTAGTCTGATCGAACCTTTGGGCACCACAAGTTTTTGTAAAAATGGCAAATGCTTTAAGTACGCATCCGCCAAGGGAAAATTCATAATCTTGATATCTTTGCCTTTCAGCAATTTTTGAACAGTTTGCGACTCATAATTGTCAACGATGAACGCCGCGTCGAGATTTCCTGCAAGCAATTGCTCAGCAGCATCTTTATTAGGCAGTTCAAAGAAATTAGCAGTGTTGGGTATGCTGTTTTGATTCAGTGCGTACAGCATCTTAAAGATTTTGTTTGTGGCGTTTTGCGCGGGCCCAATTGCAACTCTTTTGTTTGCAAAATATTCAAATGGATCATTGGTGCTGATCGTGTCGCCTTTGTAAAAAAACCAAAGCGGGGCATATTGAACGTTGCCCAGCGACATGAGTTCTGGATATTGCTTAGCGGAAACGATGCCAGAGGTTAAGAAGCTTGCATTGACCTCAGACGCATCACTCTCAAGGCCTTTTAAGCCATCCCCTAAGCCTGTGGTGGGTACAAGCTTTAATTGAATGGCGTTGCTCTGAAAAGTTTTTTGAAACGCCTCAGCCAGGTTTTTGTAAGAGGATCCTTCTTGACCTGTCGCAAGGTAGGCGGTGCTCGGGGGAAGCGGGTCGACATAAATCGTCAAGGCAATCAGCGCTGCAAGCGCCACCAAGCCTATTAAGCCCAGAAACCGAATGATCTTGAACCACCCGCCTACTTCTTTAAAAAAGAATCTTTCAATATAACGTCGGTGATATTGAAGAATAGTCGTGACGTTGTAGGCCATTGGATGCTCATAGTTGTATTAAGAGCAATGCATTCACGCTCTGACGATAACGGCTCAACTGCGTGAACACGGTAACAGTGTTTGAAGGCAACGTCGATGATTAGTGCATGCGCACCATCATTGACCGATTTCAAATTCTCAATGTGCCAAAGGCTCAAACTTTGATCTTGATCATGTTTTTCATTTAAACGTTGGCTTTTGCGCTAAAAGGTACCTAAGAAGGCGGCAAGTGTGTTACAAGTGATCGAATCAATGGGTGCCACCTATTTTTTTATAAATCTTAAAATTTAAAAGCGAGCGGCGATGATTACGATGACTACATGAAGAAGAATTTTCTTTTCATCATTTTTAGTTACATCGGATTGCTCTGCACAGTTGAAGCGCTTGCCCAACCGCATGAGGTTCTTCTTCAAACCCCTTCAGGTCAATTAAAAGGGCTCGCAAATGCCCGCGAAAGTGTTGTTGAATTTAAGGGTATCCAGTACGCAACGGCTGAGCGCTTTGCACTGCCCAAACCGACATCACATTGGACTGACGTTAAAGATGCAACGAAGTTTGCGAGTAATTGCCCGCAAGCAGCGCGCTATAACTTGACTGAAGAAAGCTTGAATGAAGATTGTTTATATCTCAATGTTTCGGCGCCGTCTGACCTAAAGCCCAACGAAAAGCTTCCCGTTTTTGTATGGCTCCCGGGCGGGGCGTTTGTGGGCGGCGGCTCAAACTTATATCGACTGGACCGCTTAGCGCAACGTGGACGAATGGTTGTCGTGTCAATCAATTACCGCGTTGGGCTTTTTGGCTTCATGCCACACCCTGCGATGGACCCTGCCACGAATGGTAATTTAGGTTTAGAAGATCAGCGCGAAGCCCTACGATGGGTGCAGAAGAATATCGCGGCCTTTGGCGGTGACTCGACCAACGTCACCGTCGCGGGTGAATCAGCAGGGGCCGGCTCTATTTGTCAGCATCTGGCGAGCCCCGAGGTGGTGCAGGGTTTATTTAACAAGGCAGTTTTGATCAGTGCGGCCTGCTTACAAGAGCTACCAACACTTGAGCAGGCGTTGGCCACGCCCATCTGGCAGTCAGTGGCCAGCAACGCCAAAGATCCCCAGCGCGGCTACCACTGTCCAATTCCTGGTGATGTAAATTATTCGGCCGCAGCATCCTTAGCTTGTTTGAAAAAAATATCCGTCAAAGACTTACTTGAAGCACAGACCTTTGAGGCTGGTAACCAAGTCTTGAGTTTCATGCCAGTGACGCATAATCAAACCGTGCCACGCTCGTTCAAAGAGGGCGTGGC
>JABMMM010000247.1 GCA_013205565.1 Alcaligenaceae bacterium
AGTCTAAGCCATTGACAACATGAGTGCTTGCGTTAAGCGCGCAACGGCCCGGAGACCGCAAAAAAAATGAGCAAAATACTTACTATTTTTGGATACTTAACCGCTTTTTATTTCGGCACCTTGGGTTTTTCAGCCCAGGCACAAGACTATCCGCGCCAACCCATCAAAATCGTTGTGCCTTGGGCACCTGGGGGCAATGTTGACATCACTGCCCGCACCATTGCACCCGCGCTATCTGAAATACTCGGACAACAAGTCGTGGTCGAAAACAAGCCCGGCGCCGGTGGCTTTATTGGCACGCTAGGCGTTGTGCGTGCCGCACCTGACGGCTACACCTTACTGCTTGGTTCAAGCGGTTCGATCGCCGTCGGACCCGCGCTCGATCTAAAGGCCCCTTACGATCCCACCAAAGATTTAACTGCCATCGGCCCGATTCACGAAGCACCAATGGTGTTAAGTGTTTCAGCTAAGGGCCAGATTAAAAACTTTGCTGATTTCACCGCTAAAGCCAAGGCTGCCAATTCAGCGGTCTCGATCGGTTCAGCTGGCAATGGCTCAAGCCAACACCTTGCCCTCGAATTATTAGCGTTAAAGATGCAACTCAAACTGACCCATATCCCCTACAAGGGTAGCGGCCCAGCGCTCAACGATGCTGTGGGGGGTCAAATCGACAGTATCCTCGATCAAGTCATCGCCTCAATCGGCCATATCAAAGGTGGCACACTCATCGCGATCGCGCAAAGTGGTAATACGCGCTCAGCACTGTTGCCCGGGGTACCGACCTTTCAAGAGCTCGGTGCAAAGGACGTTGATATTTTGACGTTCACCGGCTTATTTGGCCCAGTGGGGATGCCTGCGGTAGTGACCGACAAACTCACAGCTGCACTGAAACAAGCGCTCGCAACAACAGCCGTGACAGAGCGCTTCAAAAGTTTAGGCGTCGATATCATGAACCTTGACCGCGCTGCGTTTACACAATACGTAGCCAAAGATTTTGCAACATCAAAAGCGATTGGCAAAGCTGCCAACATTGTGATTAATCAGTAGGCGCGAGCCGCTTGAGCAGCGCCTGACCCGTTTCTTTGGTACCAAGCTTGCCGCCCATATCACGCGTTGACTCTTTTGCGGCAATTGCTTGCGTCACTGCCTGCTCAAGTGCCTGACTGGCTTGAACAAACTCAGGTCGGCCTTTGCGCTGTCCGTACCAAGTCAGCAGCATTGCCGCCGAACAAATTTGCGAAAACGGATTGGCGATATTTTGCCCGGCGATATCAGGCGCCGAGCCGTGTGCGGCCTGCGCCATCGCATAAGTGGTGCCGGCATTAATTGACGCCGCCATGCCTAGGCTGCCTGCAAGTTCGGCCGTCAAATCAGACAAAATGTCACCGAACATATTGGTCGTGACGATCACGTCGTAGCGTTCAGGAGCGCGCACCACATGCGCCATCATCGCGTCGACGATCACATCATCCACTTGTACCGTCGGGAACTCTTTCGCGACGGCGAGGCAGGCATCGATAAACATCCCATCGCCGATGCGCAGTACGTTTGCCTTGTGCACGATCGTCACGTGTTTTTTACGAGTCAGCGCAAGCTCAAAAGCCGCGCGCGCGATCCGCTCGCAGCACTGACGCGTAATGCGACGCAACGACACCACCACATCCGGTGTAATTAGCATTTCACTACCACCCGACTCGACATTACGATCGGCATAAAAACCCTCGGTATTTTCGCGTACCACCACCAAGTCAAGAGGCTTATACGTGGTGCCACTGCCAGCGTACGTTTTCGCCGGCCGAATATTTGCAAACAGGTCGAGTCCTTTTCTAAAAAACTTTGAAGGATTGATTTCGCCTTTTGACTCGTCTTTGAAATCGTAGGTCGCCATGGGTCCCAAGATCAGCCCATCGGCTTTTTTGACCGATTCCATTAAGCCCTCGTGGATCGTCGTACCGTATTTTTTTAAACTCGCATGCCCAGCAATATCATGCTGTAAATTTAAGCCTAATTGATAGCGTTGAGAAACGAGCTCTAGCGCGTCAACTGCAACCGCGACGGTTTCAGCACCGATACCATCTCCTGGGAGCACAATAATTTTCATTTTTTTAATCTCTCGTTTAGTTTTTTAGTTTAGTCGAACCTTAACCGATCTTGCGGGCCTGCGGCCGCCTGCAAGCGCTTGTGATAAGCCTCGCGGCTCTGGTCAGTGGGCTTGACCTGAGTGCCCAAATAGAAATTCCAAAACTCTGTTGTCAACGCACTGACGCGTTGCCAGGTGTGGGCATTGTTTTGCTCAGACTCTGGCGCCTCTCGACTAAAGTGCAAGGCATCGATCGGCTCGCCCGCAAAGCTCATGTGATCGGCCTGGGCAACCAGCAGCTCTTGTCGGTGCGCGACAGGCAAGTGGTCGTACACCCATTGACGCTGGCTGACGGGTACCCCCAACCGTACCGCGCCGGTGCCGTCTTTAAATGTCACCTGACCATCGAGTGTGCCTGTGATACAAAAAAAGGGGATTTTGACTTGCCCCATCGCTGCGGCACGCTCTTGTGACATCGCACTTGGAGAAAAAGCGATGGCTGCTTTGATCCGACGATCTAGCAAGCCCGTGCCCCCCTGGCCCGTGATCGACTGCACCGTCAGTGCGCCATAAGAATGACCTGCAATTCCGATACGCGTCGCGTCAAGATAGGGCTTCAACATAGCCAGTTCAAGCAAATAATCGAGCGCAAAACTGCAATCTTTGACCCTTAAGGCGTACTGCGGAGCGGCGATCGCCTCGGCAATCGTGCTCTTTAGCGACTTTTTTTGATTGGTTTTCCAGATGCTGTCATCGGTCACGGGGTGCGCAAGGGTCACAACCAGGTAGCCTGCGTCGCGCCACGCCTCACACCAGGCCGCGCCGTTCGAGACACCGCTACCGAGCCCTGGCGAATACAAAAGTAAAGCGGTTGGGGTCTTTTGTGCTGGCAAGCGAAGCTTAAGTTTGAGCGCACGTTTGGTTGTCGGGTCGAGCACCTGCAAAATCTCGGGGTCGTTGAGCGCCAAACCTGGCTTAGCGCCCAAGCCAAAGAGAGCAAGCGCCGCAAGCGTTTGCCTGCGCAACACGCTAAAGGACCGTTTATTAAGCATAGACACGCCAGGTAGTCGGGCTAAAAAGCGTAAGCGTCACGAACCGCTTACGTCCCCTTCTATAGTAGCAATTGAAGCGGTTTCACCAAAATCTTAAGGGCAGGGGTGGCTTAGGGTGAGTGGTAGCCGCCAATTTTGTTAACATTTGTTTGTTGGTACGTCCAGCGTCTTGCCTTTTCTCACCCACTCACTCACCGTTTCTGCATGTCCGCTTACACGTTTGTACAGCATCACATCACGCAACTGCCATGAGCTTCGTCTCGCCAGAGTTCGCACTGCTCGCACTGATATTTTTTCCTGTGTATTGGGCGCTTCACCGTCACCGCGCGCTTCAACTTGGGTTTTTAACCGTCTCAGGCTACGCCTTATACGCCACGTGGTCGGTCCAGTTTGCCTGTATTTTGCTTATCTTTAGCGTCTATGTCTGGTTGGCGGGTCGGTGGCTACACGCTTCGACTACGCACCGCCCGCGCAAACTCTGGTTCGTGGTAAGTGTTTTGTTGAGTTTGGTGCTGTTGCTGGCCAGCAAGTACTACGAATTTTTCAGGCAGTTGCTCACTGACTTGATGCTCAATATCGGGTTGCAAGTTTTCTTACCTGTCATCGACCTTGTTGCACCGGCTGGAATTTCGTTTTTTACCTTCCAGGCCGTCACCTATTTGGTCTGGCAGTACGAAAGTCAAGCACCACGAGCTTCGTTTATTCATTTACTTTTATTTTTGTCGTTCTGGCCGACCTTGTTTGCAGGCCCAATTATGCGGGCTCGCGATTTTTTCGCACAACTCAGCGGTACGCAGGTTGGCTTACCGAGCCAAACTCCTCGTGCGATGTATTACCTTTTGCTGGGTTTATTTCAAAAAATGGTGTTGGCTTCGTGGCTGGCCAGTACGTTTGTTGACGAGGCGTTTAAATACCCTGAGGCGCAAACGCTGATCTCGTCGTTTTCAGCCATCGTTGGCTACTCTTTGCAAATATTTTTAGATTTCGCCGGCTACACCTTGATTGTGACTGGTCTGGCGCTGCTGTTAGGCTTTAGCCTGCCGATCAATTTCAGGCAACCTTACCTGGCACGCAACCTTCAGGATTTTTGGCGACGCTGGCACATATCTTTGTCGACCTTCATTCGCGATTACGTCTACATCCCTTTGGGTGGTAATCGCCACGGTTTTTTACAGACTCAAATCAATATTTTGCTTGCCATGGTAATTAGCGGGCTTTGGCATGGCGCCAACTCGACTTTTATTATCTGGGGCACCTTACACGGCCTGGGCGTCGTAGGCGTCAATCTGTATGACAAGGCCTTCGGCAAGGATATGCCCCTCGCAATCTCCCGAATGTTAACGCTAGCCTATGTGGGCCTAGCTTGGGTATTTTTTCGAGCCGACACCAACGATGTCGCTTTGCAGCTGTTAGCGGGGCTCACGCGAAGCGTTGGCAACCTTGGCCCGCAACACGGTCTGCTAACAGTTTTTATACTGAGCTTCTTTTTTTTAAGCGCGCGAGCCGAACGTATCGAGCAGGCGTGTCTGCAACAGCTCAATGAGCTGAAATGGATGCCACTCACGTTGTTGGTTAGCAGCCTTGCTTTTATGACGATCTTACTGGGCCCAAGCGGGGTGCCCAGCTTTATTTATTATCGCTTTTAAGATGAGTCAGACTCGGCGCTCGTTTTATCTTTTTTTACTGACAGTGGTGTCCTTGAATACGCTGCTTTGGCTTGACTCGTTCGACCGTTATTTAAGTTCGCGCTATCACGTGATGCTGAGCGCCATACTGCCTGACGAAGTTTTTGTCATCTCGCGCGACACCCAGGCGTTGCTCGCACGCGCGCAACAGGCGCTCAGAACCGCGCCCGTGGGCGCTGCGTCTCCTGTCCAACAGGCGCAGGGCTCTCCCCAAATAACTCTGACCGCTACACCTGTTGCACCTGAACCTGTTGCACCTGCGCCTGTTTCACCTGCACCTGTTGCACATGCGCCTCTTGCACATG
>JABMMM010000248.1 GCA_013205565.1 Alcaligenaceae bacterium
GCATTGCGCCCAGCGATTCGTCCAAACGCAAAGCACTCGCCGATATTGCCGGTACCTTGATACAGATAACTGTACATCGAGCCCATCTCACCCGCGCTATAAAGGCGTGGGATTGGAGTGCCGTCAGGTCGCACGATCTGCGCGTGTTTATTTCGACGCGGCCCGCCCTGCGTGTTGAGCATCGAGGGTGAAAGCTCGACCGCATAAAAGGGCCCTGCGCCAAAAGGTGCGAGCATCTTAGTGCGACCAAAATCGCTATCTGAACCTGCAGCGCACTGTGCGTTCCAGCGCGCCACGGTTTGGTCCAAACTGCCTGCGGGCAATTTCAGTAAAGTGGCAAGTGCCGCGAGTGTTGGAGCCGATTTAATCCATCCCTTGGCAAGCTCAGCCTGATTGTCTTTGCTCCAGGCATAGCCGCTCATAATTTGTGTCCAGCCGTGCGTGGGCTTGCCGTCATAAATCGGGCCACCATCGAGCATGGTTTGATCAAAAATCATGTGCATTGGGCACGGGGTGCGCAGCGCCTGCCACTTGCCGCTTTGTTCAACTTTACCGTGACGCGTTTTATATTTTTCGTCGGTAAAGCGTTTGCCATCTGGTCCCACCACGACTACGCCACCGACTGGTTCGTGCGAAAAATGCAGCGCCATCATCGAGAACGTAGTTGGATATTCAGGGACCTTGAGCGCCATCGACGGGCCGGCAAAGTTATTCATGTGCCACAAATCCGCACCGACTTCCATGGCCATCCGGATCCCGTCACCCTCGTTAAACGGGCTGCCCGAGGTGTAGCAGTAAGGCAAGCCACTCAGATAGTTGCGAATCATGTCTTGATTGTTCTCAAAACCACCGCAAGTCAGTACCACCGCCTTATTGGCCTTGATATTGATGGCTTTGCCATTTTGCAAGGCGACCACACCAACAATGTTTTGCGTCAACGGGTCTTGTAACAAGCGCTGCCCTGGGCAGTCAGAACGTATCTCAATGGGTCGCGCGCGCACCGCTTGTTCGAGCATCTCCCAAGTCTTTGAATAGCCCAAAATGTCGCCATGGTGGTACTTATGTACGCATTCAGCGCCCGGCAAATCCGGGAACTCAATCCCTGCTGGTTGAAACTGGTGCTCTTGTGGATCGCCGCCTATCGAGCTGAGCCACGCATTGTTTTTACACATTTCGTCGGCCCATACTTCAACCATGTCTTGCGGCACTTTGTACGGGCCCGCCAAGGCGTTGAAGTAGGTGATCGCGGCCTCAGTCGATGAGGTATTAAGGTAGCCTTGTGCTGCGACCCGAGTGTTGCCACCCTCTTGGCCCTGAGGGGCTTTATCTAGCAAGATGACCGAAGCACCTGCCTCGACTGCAGTGATAGCTGTGGCTGCACCCGCACCGCCAAACCCAACGACAACAACATCTGCGACTGCATCCCAGTGCGTGGGCAAGGTATTTCTTTGACTCATCTTTTTATCCAGTTGTTCGATTGCTTATTTGTTCACTGACTTGTGCACTTACTTTAGAAGACCCGTCTCTTTAAAATACTGTGTATACCATTCAATCTCAGCCGGAAATTTGCTCGCGACCGTCGCACCATCTTCGTAGGCATAAGGCAAGTTGTATTTGATGAGAAGTTGCTTGAACTCAGGTGATTCAGTGACCTGCTTGAGTGCCGCTTCTAAGGTCGCTGCCACAGCATCGGGCAGACCGGCGGGTGCGACCACAATCATCCCGCTTGGTGGATTGGTGGGCGGACAGCCGATATCTTTCATCACAGGAATATCTGGCCGCTTTGGGTCGCGCGCATCAATGTGAAAGGTAACTAACTCACGAAACTGACCTTGCTCGACCAAGAGAATATGCGACCCAGAGCCTGCAACAAAATCCACGTGTTTGCCCATCAAGGCCGTGTTGGCAGTCGAGCCACCCTTGGTAGGCATATGCTTGAACACAAGGCCCTTGCAGCGCGCAAACGCTTCGACGCCGATTTGTTGTTGGGTGTGTGGCCCACTTGACGAATAGGTCAGCCCAGGATTTTTCTTTGCGTAGTCAACAAAATCGTCAACCGTTTTGATTGGAGAATCGGCGTTTACAACAAGACCGCCAATGTAATAGCTGAATTGCAGCAGTGGACGAAAGCTTTGGGCGTTATAGGCAAGTTTGAGTAGCAACGGTCGCATGGTGATAGACCCGACCGACGTGACTAACAAGGTGTAGCCATCGGGCTTTTTGCTCGCGAGTAAGCCGTTTGCCACGGTCGCGCCGCCACCACCCTTGTTTTCAATCGTAACAGGTACGCCTAGTATTTTTTCAATGCCTTGCGCTAGGGCGCGGCCGGTGATGTCGGTCGTGCCACCGGCAGCAAAGGCGATATACATTGTGATCGGTTTGTCGGGGTATTTGGCTGTTGCCAGGCCGCTTGCGAGCAAGCCGCCCGTTAGCATTAGGCTAAGTCCTGCAAGACGAAAACGTTTACTGAGTGTCATAGAAATCCTCACATCAAAGTAATGGTTAGGCATTCTCATCGGCCGAAGCGACGAGGGCGTTGCGCTTTTTGCGAATGGCTGGCAGTACCGCACTGACTAATAATAGTGCCGCAACAAACAGAAATCCTGCGGCGATCGGGCGACTCACAAAAATCCCCATACTACCGCCCGAAATAATCAAAGACTGACGCAAAGAATCTTCAAGGATCGGGCTCAAGACGTAAGCAAGAATCAAAGGCGCAGGCTCGTAGTCAAACTTACGCATCAAATAGCCCACGACGCCAAAGAACAGCATCAGATAAAGATCCATCTCACTGCCATTGATGACGTACGCACCAATCAGCGCGATAAATAAAATCAGCGGAAACAACACGGCGTAGCGCACGCGCAGTAAGCGCACCCAAAGCCCGATCAGTGGTAAGTTCAACACCAGCAACATGGCGTTGCCTATGTACATACTGGTGACGGTTCCCCAAAAGAGCTCAGGATTTTTTTGAATCATTAATGGGCCCGGTGTAATGCCATGAATCATTAGCGCGCCGAGCAAAATACCCATGACCGCGTTGGCGGGGATTCCGAGTGTCATCAAAGGGATGAAGGCAGCTTGCGCGGCGGCGTTATTGGCCGCCTCAGGGCCAGCCACCCCAGCGATTGCGCCGTGTCCAAATTTCTCAGGCGTTTTTGAAATGCGTTTTTCGGTGCCGTAAGAAATAAACGAGGAAAGTACCGCACCACCGCCGGGCAAAATTCCGAGTAAAAAACCTAAAAAAGAGCCGCGCATAATCGGGGCGAAAGATTCTTTCCAGTCTTGTCGACTAGGGAGAAGGTTTTTAACTTGACTGACGACCACACCCTGTTTGATGGTCTTTTCTACATTTAGCAAAATTTCAGAAACGCCAAACAGCCCCATGGCGAGCGGCGCGATACCAATCCCGTCGAGCAGGTCAGAGACGCCGAAGGTGAATCTGGGAAGTCCTGTCATGGTGTCAAGGCCAACGACGCCGGCTAGCACACCAACGCCTGCCATCATGAGTGACTTGGCCATTGATTTTTGCGCCAGGTAGGTCAAAATCACTAGACCCATGATCATTAACGTAAAGTATTCGGGTGGGCCAAACCTCAGGGCAATTGAAGCAAGCGGAGGCGCGAGCAGCATCAAGCCAATAATGCCGATCGTGCCAGCGATAAATGAGCCGAAGGCCGCGATGCCTAAGGCAGGGCCAGCGCGACCTTGTAGCGCCATCTGGTGGCCGTCTAGCATTGTCACCACTGAAGCCGCTTCGCCAGGTATCCCGACCAGAATTGAAGTGGTCGAGCCCCCGTATTGTGCGCCGTAGTAAATGCCTGACAGCATGATGATGGCCGTCACGGGAGAAATGCCAAAGGTGATCGGCAACAAAATCGACATTGCGCCAACAGGGCCAATACCAGGCAACACGCCGATCAGCGTGCCAATCAGTACACCGATAAAGCAAAAGAAAATATTATGGGGCTGCAAGGCGACCGAGAAGCCGGTCATGAGGTTGTCTGCTAAGTCCATAGGAAGTCGCGCGCCTCAGAAGCCAAAAATTCCCGCGGGGAGCGAGATTTTTAGAATAGTTTTGAAAAGGAGGTAGGTACAGCCGATCGCGATGACTGGCACGAGAATTGAGGTTTTCCAGCTTAAGCCTTCAAGCCAACGCATGATGATGAGCAGCAAAATAAAACTGCACAGAAAAAAGCCAAGTGTCTCGAAGGCCAAAATGAACAAAATGATCAGTATCGAGACGGCGACCGCGCGCCACCAGTTACAGCCCGCCCACAGGTCAGCCACCCGAGCTTGTGCCGCTGGGTCGCCTCTGAACGATTGGATGAATATTATCAGCGCCATGAGCGAAACAAAACTACCCGCCACGCAGGTTAAAAAACCCGAGCCGGGGGCCCTCATGGTGCCAATGCCAAGGCCCAATGCTCCATAGACTGCGGCGGCGCCAAGCAGAAGCCAAAACAAACTGCCGACGCGTTCTGCGTTCAAGATGTCTCCTTAGTTATTTTTGTCTTGGGCTGAGTGTTGCGGCGAATCGACTGTGCGGCGCACCATTTTTAGGCGGCTCGTTAAGGTTCGCCCGACTCTTGCCCATATTTGTAGCAATCCTAGGTCTTAGCCCTCGTATTGTCAACCTTGCAGCGAGCCACCCCGGGTGATAAGCAGTCCCTCGCAATGCCGTCGTGTCGAGATCTCGCTATGTGGTAAGTGCGTTGACATAAGAATCGCCATAGGATTAAGCTCATTCTCAAGATTAATTATTCAAGATAAAACAGGAGACCACCATGTCAGATATGCCAAAGCGCGTACGTATCCTTGAAGAAGGCCCTCGTGAGGGAATGCAGATTGAAAAAGGTCCGATCGCGACGCAGCGCAAAATCGACTTGATCGACAGCTTGTCAGAGACGGGTCTTGAACAAATTCAGGTGACCTCTTTTGTGAGCCCGCAGGCTGTGCCGCAAATGGCCGACGCACCAGAAATTGTCGCAGGCTTTCAGCGCAAGCCTGGCGTGCGTTACACGGGTTTATGGTTAAACGACAAAGGGCTCGAGCGCGCGATTGCCACCCAAAAACTTGATATTCGCGGGTCGCTATCATTGACGGCCTCAGAGAAATTTTTGCTACGTAATCAAAAGCGCACCTTGGCTCAAAACATCGAGGCCGTGCATTCGATGATTGGTATGTTTAAGCACTACAACGTCGAGATTAATCGCGCTAGCATCATGGCCGCCTTTGGTTGTAATTTTGAAGGTGATATCTCGACTGAACGTGTGCTTGAATTGATTCAGACGTTTCATGACATCGGCGAGCAACACGGCGTCAAGATTGAAACCTTGTCTTTGGCAGATACCATGGCTTGGGCCACGCCTGGTTCGATTCGCAGAGTGGTCGGTGCCGTACGCAATAAGTATCCTGATCTTAATCTGTCTTTGCACTTGCACGACACACGCGGGATGGGTATTGCGAATGCCTACGCCGGTATGCAAATGGGTGTACAGATTTTTGACGCTGCCGTTGCAGGTTTGGGTGGTTGTCCTTTCGCTTCGCACTCTGGTGCGTCAGGCAACGTGTGCACTGAAGATCTAGTGTTCATGTGTCACGAGATGGGCATTGAAACTGGCATTGATCTTGAAAAATTAATTGAGTCGGCGCTCTTGGCTGAGCAAGTTGTTGGCCATCCTCTGCCGGGTTCAATCAAGATGGGAGGCTCGTTGAATAAACTGCGCCAAAAAGTTAAAGACTCGATGCAAGCTAAAGCCTGATCAAGGACACCATCATGACCGATATCACCCGTGAACTGGGCGCTTTTGTTGCAGGCTTAACCTACGACAAGATCCCGAAAGAAGCAGTCGAAGTGATTCATATGGGCTTTGCAGATTGCGTGGGCGTGATGCTCGCCGGTCGTGATGAGCCTCCTACTAAAATCTTAAAAGAGGTGCTTGCACCGCCTACTGGCACGTCGACGTTGATGTTCGGCGCCCAAACCGCGAGCGCGTCTGACGCCGCTTGGATCAATGGTGCCGCGGCGCACGCGTTGGATTTTGATGACGTAGCAATTAAAGGCCATCCCAGTACGATTTTGGTGCCAGCAATTATTGCCGAGGCGCAAGCCTTAGGCTCAACGGGGCGCGAGATGGTGACAGCTTACGCCGCGGGTTACGAAGTCTGGGCCGAGTTGGCGCGTCGGGATCCCGATCACTATCACACCAAGGGCTGGCATCCGACTGGTATTTTGGGCGCAATTGCTTCGGCGGCAGCCTGCGCATCACTGAACAAGCTCAATGCAGAGCAATGCACCATGGCGATTGCCCTGGGTGCATCTCAAAGCGCTGGCATTATGGCTAACTTCGGCACAATGACTAAGCCGTTTCATGCGGGGCGCTCAGCGCAGTCTGGTGTGTTGGCGGCGCGGCTTGCCAAGGCGGGGTTCACGTCCTCGTTAGATGCACTTGAACATCCACAAGGCTTCTTGTCGGCGGTGTCGCCGAATGGTCGGTTTGATGCGACGTCTGCAGTTGAGGCAGGCAAGGTCTGGAAACTCGCGGTGACCAAGCTCTCGGTCAAAAAATACCCGTTGTGCTTCTGTACGCATCGCGCGCTAGATGGCATGTTGGATTTAGTTGCAGAAACTCCCGTGACCGCGGATCAAATCGAAAGTATTACGGCCGTGACGAGCCGCCGTAACACCAAGGTCTTGCGCAATCATCAGCCTCAAACAGGTCTTGAAGCAAAATTCAGTATGCAATTTGCGATGGCGTCGTGCGTGGTGGCTGGGCGTGCTGGCTTAACTGAACTCGTTGATGATTTCGTGATTCGCAAAGACGTGCAAGATTTGATGAAAAGAATCAGCGTTCAGGCTGACGACGCAGAGCATCCCAATATGCCGGGTTATTCGCCTTTTGATCAAGTGACCGTGAAGCTTAAAAATGGTCAGACTTTGCAGAGCAAAGAAGTTGTGACGGTACGAGGCGGACCAGATTTTCCATTGAATCGTGAGCAGCTTTGGGCCAAGTTTGCCGATTGCGCACGCGTGGGTCATTTTGAGGGTTCAGCCTTGAAGTTATTTGATGCCTTCATGGCCCTTGATCAGGTTGCACGTGTGAGTGATATTCCTGGTTTGAGCTCAGGTAAAAAGTAATTGCATCAAGAAAAAAGGCTTGCCGATGCAAGCCTTTTTTTTGCGCTGGATTGACTAATTAGCCAAGCAGCTTTCTAAACATCTCAATGGTGCGCTCGCGTGCCAGTTTGGCTGACGCTGCGTGATATGAGCCGCGTTGATCACAGTTAAAGCCGTGGTCAGCAGGGTAGTAGTAGCTGGTTTCTTTCGGGTAGGCTGCGGCAACGACTTTAGCCTGCTCAAGCGTAATCGAATGATCCGTTTCACCAAACTGAAACATCACTGGGCACTTTGGGGTCTCTGTCAAGAAGCTTGGGATAGCGCCACCATAGTAGGGCACAGAGCACGCCAAACCATCGACACGACCAGCTGCCAGCCAAGCAATCACTCCACCCCAGCAGTAACCCACAATCCCGACTTTACCTGCGGCCTTGCCGTGTTCCATTGCCGCCTGAACGTCGAGCAGTGTGTGGTCAAAGCTGACTTTTTTCATGATCTCGACACCAGCACCGATTTCAGGCTGTGTGTAGCCTGATTCGTATTTGGTTTGCGCGCGATCAAAAAATGCAGGGGCGATGGTGAGATAGCCGTCGGCAGCGAAACCATCGGCTACTGAGCGAATGTGGCTGTTGACGCCAAAAATTTCAGGGGCGACGATGACTGAGCCGCGCGGCTTGCCTGCGGGCTCTGCCACGTAGGCGTCGAATTGATGGCCGTCTGAGGCTTTAAGTTGAATATTTTTACCCATACTGATCTCCTTGAATACGTCTAACTATGATGATTGAGTGGATGAAAACCTTGCCTGTCGCGCACGAGGGCCAGCTGCAAGCCCTCCTAAGGTGGCTAAATTATAGGCACAGACCTGAGCAAAGCGAAAAGACATTTTTAAATGAATGTTTAGTTTATTTGAGATCGCCCGTTTTGGTGAAGTAATCTTTATACCAAGTCGTTTCAAGTGCAAGGTCGCGATTAAGGGTTTTGCTATCTTTTAGCTCAAAAGGAAGGTAGTTTTGCTTCAGCATGGCCCTAAACTCGTTGGACTGGGCGATTTTCATGAACGTGTCTTCAAGTTTTTTGATAATAGCCGGGGGTGTGCCCGCCCGAATGGTCGCAATCATGCCGCTGTGCGGGGGGTTCTCCCAGTCGCAGCCGATTTCTTTCAGCGTGCGCACCTCCGGAAAGTTATTGTCGCGGACAGTTTGAAACAGAACCAGCTGACGAAAGATTCCGTCGACGACTAAGGGGTTGTGTGAGCCCGAGCCCGAGGTGAAATTGACATGTTTACCCATCAGCATGGTGTTGGCCTCAGTGCCCCCTTTGGTCGGCACGTGTTTGAAATCGAGCCCCTTGCATCGTTTGAGCGCTTCGACGCCCATTTGTTGTGAGGTGGTCGCCACGCCACCACCGCCAGCGGTAGCGTAAGACATGCCAGGATTTTTCTTGGCGTATTCAATAAAGTCCTCGATCGTTTTCCATGGGCTGTCAGCGGGCACGACCACAGACCCGTTGTGAAAATAACTGTACTGGATGACGCCCACAATATCAGATGGTTTGTAGCTCACCTTCATCAGTGCGGGTCGTGTCGTGATCGCCGAGGTGGCCCCGATCAGTACCGTGTAGCCATCCGGTTTTTTGGAGACGAGCAGGCCTGCTGCGACAGTACCACCCCCGCCTCCCTTGTTGTCGACCGTAACCGGCACGCCTAGCAGTCCCTCGGCCGCGCGGGCGAGGGCGCGCGCAGTAATATCGGTGGTCGCGCCTGCTGCATAAGACACGTAAAAAGTGATCGGCTTATTGGGATAATCTTGCGCGACCGAGACTACGGGCGCGAGGCTCAGCGTTAAACCAATGATCGTGAATGCTTTAAGTTGTGGAATCATTGTGCTCCCCTAATTATTCTTGCGTGAGTTTGGCCGCCTCAACAGTCTTTCGCCAGTTGTTGATCTCTGTTTGAACAAAGGCGTTAAATTCAGTCGGGCTGTTGCCGCCCGCCAGACCACCCATTTCTTTAAAGCGCTTTTGAATGTCAGGTGTTTGTAACACCTTGGTGGTGGCCTGCTGTAGGCGGTCGATGATGGGTTGAGCGGTCGTCGCAGGAGCGAACAACCCGAACCAGGCCGTCACCAGCATATCGGGTACTCCGGCTTCGGCCATGGTAGGCACGTCGGGTAGCTCAGGGGCCCGCGTATCGCTCGTCACGGCAAGCGCCCGTAATTTGCCACCTTTGATTTGCGCCATCACGCTTGGCGCTGTGGCGATCATGAAGGTGAACTGATTGCCAAGCAGCGCTCCTGTCGCTGGGCCCGCGCCCTTGTAAGGGATGTGCGGCACCTGTATGCCAACCCGCTGCATAAACATTTCGCCCGAAAGATGCGGCGATTGCCCGGCGCCCGCAGAGCCAAACGAATAAAGGGTAGAGTCTTTCTTAATCGCGCTAACAAGCTGCGGCACACTGGTGAATGGGGTACTGCTATTGACCACCAAAATATTTGGATTTGAAATCACAAGAGTGATTGCTTTAAAGTCATCCGGTTGATAAGGAAGCTTTTTATACAGGCTGTAGTTGATCGAATGCGAGCCAATATTCCCCATCATAATTGTGTAGCCATCGGGCGCGGCTCGGGCAACATACTGAGAACCCAAAATACCACCTGCGCCAGCCTTGTTTTCAACCACAATCGTGGTGCCAAGTTCAGCCCCTAATTTTTCGCTAATGATGCGTGCAGCCTGATCGCCAGTGCCTCCCGGAGCGGCGCCTACAACAATCGTGATGGATCGATCGGGCCAGGCTGCTGCGCAGGGGCTAGTGAATGACAGCAACACACAGGCTGCTACTAACAGGTGGCCTGGCAACCATGGGTGAATAGCGAGCGGCTCAAGGGGCAACTTCAATGTAATCTCCGGAAGTCTTATTTTGTTTATGATTAAGGTTAGCAGGAAATCAGCGGCAGTTTGCAATTCTCGCTAGACGGAAGTGCACCCTGTCGCCATAATAAGAGAAAAAAGGTAAAGAGACCGTGTTTTGAAAGCTCTAAAAACTGCGTCTCACGCTGATCGAGATTAGCGAAGGCTATTCGTCTCGCAGCAAGAGCCATACACGTTTAACTAAACAGCGGATGAGTCAATCAATAAAAAAGAGAGAACAAGATGGCGACAAAAACGAGTAAAAAAAGTGTTTCAGGTTTTGAAAAAGTGGGCGATGCTTCGCGTCGGACTATCGTTGGTGATCAGTATGTTGACGCGATGTTGAAAGAAAAAAACGCGTTTGATCACGAGTGGCAAACATATCTGAACAATCAACTGTGGGCGCGTACCTGGGCGCGTGGTGTCTTGAGCCATCAACAGTTAAGTTTAGTGAACTTGTCCATGTTGGCGGGCCTTGGGCGCATGGAAGAATTCGAATTACATTTTCGAATTGCTTTAACTCGAACAAAAGTTCCATTGATCCAGTTGCGTGAAATTTTGCTACACATTGGAATGTATTGTGGGATTCCAATCGGTCGAGACGCCTTTGCGATTGCGCGACGGGTGTTGAAAGAAGAGCGTATCGACGTTTCGCAGCTGGAAGAGGTGTCCACCAAAAAAGTATCGAACAAAAAGAAAAAATAAAAGGGGATTGTGACATGCGTGCGTTTGCCTCACACAAGACAGTTTCACCATGCATTAAAAAAATATGTCAGGCGCTCGCTCTTTGTGCGCTTGTAATAGCACCCTTGACCTACGCGCAAAGCTTTCCGGTCAAGCCGATCACTCTCTTGGTGCCCTACCAAGCGGGTGGCAGCTCAGATGCCATTGCGCGTACGATGGCACGTTTGGTAGGCAAAGATCTTGGTCAACAGGTGGTGGTTGAAAATAAAGCTGGGGCAGAGGGGATGATTGGGTCGCTTGACGTCATGAAATCTGCGGCAGATGGCTATCGTATTTTGTTTGGTGGTGCGGGTTCGATGATTGTTGTTCCAGCCCTTAGGCGGACCCCACCCTTCGATCCGGGCACGCAATTCACACCCATTGCAGGCACGGTCGATTTTTCATTTTTCTTATACGTACATCCTGATTTGCCGGTCAAGAATTTAAAAGAGTTTGTCGCGTATGCACACGCTAATCCAGGAAAAATTAACTACGCAACGGGAAATAATCAGGGCTTGTTAACCTTCGCGTACTTGAAAAAAAGCTTAAATCTTGATGTAGTGCAAGTGGCGTACAAAGGTGAGACGGCAGCGACCGCTGATCTGCTGTCGGGGCGAGTACAAGCAATGTTTGCAACGACTGCGCCCTTGATGCACGCGAAAGAAGGCCGCTTGAATGTGCTGGTGACGACTTTGCCGCAACGCACACCTCTCTTGCCTGAGGTTGCCACGATGGTTGAAAGTGGCTATTCCCAGTTTCCGTTTTCTCCCGCAGGTGGTTGGCTGGGTATCTTTGGTCCGGCTACGATGCAACCGGACGTCGTTCAAATTTTGCATCGATCTTTCGGAAAAGCGCTGACCGATCCCGAGGTGCAAAAACAACTTGCCCAAGCAGGTCTGTCTTATAACCCGATGGGTCTCGAGCAGATGTCCGTATTTGTGAGCAAGCAGCGCGACCAGTTTCGCACCATGATTCGAGACCTTGGAATCCCGTTGATCGATTAAAGCTAGGCCCCTACCGCTCCGTGGCCAAAATGGCTGCGCCACCATTACCACTACCGCTACCACCACCAACAGAATCGAAGTTACATGTCCCAACTAAACTCGCAGCTTTATCCATATTTACTATCGCCCCTAAAAGTCGGTGCGCACACGCTGCCTAACCGTGTCATCATGGGTTCGCTGCATACTCGCCTAGAAAACGAGCCTGATGGTGTACACCGCCTTGCTGAGTTTTATGCGGCGCGCGCGCGCGGTGGCGTTGGGTTGATCGTGACAGGTGGCGTATCGCCTAACTTCGAGGGGCGTGTCGAGCAGGGCGCCTGGGTATTGGATTCGCCTGAACAACTGGTTGACCATGCCCCGATCGTGCAGGCGGTGCACGAAGCGGGTGCAAAAATCGCCTTGCAAATTCTTCACACTGGCATTTATGCCAAGCATGATGAGATCATCGGGCCTAGCGCGCTTCGCTCGGTGATCAATCCGCGCCAGCCTCGCGCCTTCACTGTTGAGCAGATCGAACAAACAATTGAAGACTTTGTGAATTGCGCGGTACTCGCTCAGCAGGCGGGTTACGACGGTGTCGAGGTGATGGGGTCTGAGGGTTACCTAATGACTCAGTTCACAGCCTCACGCACGAACAAGCGTGAGGATGAGTGGGGTGGCTCGCTTGAAAACCGAATCCGTTTCCCCGTAGAAGTGGTGCGTCGCACGCGCGAGCGTGTGGGCCCTGGGCTGTTGATCATGTATCGCATTTCTGCCATTGATTTAGTTGAAGGTGGGTTAAGCGGCGATGAAATTGATCGCCTTGCCCAAGCCCTTGAGCAAGCGGGCGCAGACGTCTTGAACACCGGAATCGGCTGGCACGAGTCGGTGGTGCCCACTATTGCGACGAGTGTCCCTCGTGCTGCCTTTGCGTTTGCCGCGGCGCGACTTAAAAGGGTAGTTTCGATTCCGGTCGTGGCTTCAAATCGAATCAATATGCCCTCGGTTGCCGAAGAGATTCTTGAGCGCGGGCAGGCTGATATGGTGTCGCTTGCACGCGCATTTTTGGCCGATCCAGATTTTGTGCTTAAAGCGGCGACAGGGCGTACCGACGAAATCAATACCTGTATTGGTTGCAACCAAGCTTGCTTAGATTATATTTTTACAGATCGGATTGCCTCTTGCCTTGTGAACCCCAAGGCCTGCCACGAAACTGAATTTACGGCTACGCCACCGTTAAAAAAATTGAAGGTGGCGGTGGTAGGGGCAGGTCCTGCGGGTCTGGCGTGCGCGATCACTGCGGCCGAGCGTGGTCATCAGGTGCAGCTCTTTGAAGCGGGTAATGAAGTGGGTGGTCAATTGAACTTGGCGCGGCGTATACCGGGCAAAGAGCAAGAATTTGCAGAGTTGGTTCGCTACTTTAAGACGCGTCTGACTACGACCGGTGTACACGTTCATCTGAATCAACGGGTCGAGGCCGCAACGCTGGTCGAGCAGGGCTTTGAACGCATCGTGATCGCGACGGGTATCAAGCCACGCACGCCTTCAATAGTCGGAATTGAACATGCGAAGGTGGTGAGCTACTCCGATGTGATTCTAGGCCGAGCGCAAGTCGGCGAACGTGTGGCGATCATCGGTACCGGT
This sequence comes from Alcaligenaceae bacterium, assembly GCA_013205565.1. Classification (GTDB taxonomy): domain Bacteria; phylum Pseudomonadota; class Gammaproteobacteria; order Burkholderiales; family Burkholderiaceae_B; genus Zwartia. The sequence continues at coordinate 13,375 of JABMMM010000248.1, forward strand.
GGGATTGGACACGACGTTGCTGAGTTGCTGACCTCTGCGCCTGGCGAGCCACAGACGGTAGTAGAATTTTTAAAGGCTTGGGGCGTGGATCCAACGCTGCGCTCAGCAGGCGGCTTGCAGGCGTCCGTTACGCACGGGGCCCAGCGAAAAGTGGTGATGCTGCAGCGAGGTACAAAAAAACCTGGCGCGCGTTTGGGTAAAAGTACAGGCTGGATACATCGCACTAAGCTTACCAAGCGTGGCGTGACCGCGGTGTCAGGCTGTACCTACGAAAAAATCGATGATCAAGGCTTGCACTACAGCGTGAGCGGCGAGCGACATGTGCTCGACGTTGACACCATTGTGTTGTGTGCAGGCCAGGATTCTGAGCAAGACTTGGCCGATGGACTGGCCGGAAAGGTCTTGCATTTAAATTTGATCGGCGGCGCGCGTATTGCTACAGAGTTAGATGCGATGCGTGCAATCGATGAAGGTACGCGACTTGCGTATGCGTGGTAAACAGCAAAGCCGCCGGCGCTTTAGGGGCGCCGGCTTCAATTCAAATGGTTAACTTTCGTAGGCCGATTCGCCATGTGAGGTGATGTCCAACCCCTCACGCTCTTGATCTTCAGGTACGCGTAAACCAAATACCAGATCCGCGATTTTGAAGGCAACGTAGGCGACAACCCCTGACCAGACCAAGGTGACCAGAACACTTTGGCCTTGAATCAAGAACTGATCGACAATGGAATAGCCGGGCGTGACAGCATTTGTGACATAGTCATACACGCCCGTTCCACCCAGGCTTGGTGAGGCAAAGGCGGCGGTGAGCAAAGCGCCCAAAATACCAGCCACACCATGGATACCAAAAACGTCAAGACTGTCGTCTGAACCGAAGATTTTCTTCAATCCACTCACGCCCCAGATACAAACGACTCCAGCAGCGCCACCAATGGCCAGTGCACCCATTGGGCCAACAAAGCCAGCCGCTGGTGTGATGCCCACTAAACCTGCCACACAACCAGAGGCTGCACCCAACAGTGAGGGCTTACCTTTTAACAGCCACTCGGCAAAGGTCCACCCTAGTACCGCTGCGGCTGTTGCCAGCAAGGTGTTCGCGAAGGCCAGCGCGGCGGTGCCATTGGCTTCGAGCGCTGAGCCAGCATTAAAGCCAAACCAGCCAAACCAAAGCAGCGCGGCACCGGTCATGACGTGCACCATGTTGTGCGGTTTCATCGATTCTTTGCCTAAGCCTAAACGCTTGCCAATCACAAACGAACCCACCAAACCAGCAATCGCGGCGTTGATGTGAACCACGGTTCCGCCCGCAAAATCGAGGACACCCTTTTGAAACAACCAACCGGCTTTCGCACTCATGGCTTCAAGCGAAGCGGCGTCTTTGATGTCGTCCGGTCCGGGCCAGAACCAAACCATGTGAGCGATTGGCAAGTAGGCGAAGGTGAACCACAGAATCATGAACAGCAGAATTGCAGAAAATTTTGCTCGTTCTGCGAAAGCACCCACAATCAGGCAGCAAGTAATGGTCGCAAACACACCCTGAAACGCCATGAATACGTATTCAGGGATTGCAACACCTTTACTAAAGGTTGCCGCAACAGCGTCAGGGTTTAGGCCCGCTAAAAACAGCCGATCGAACTTGCCGATAAAGGCGTTACCTTCTGTGAAAGCCAGGCTGTAGCCATAAATTGACCAAAGCACGATGATCAACGAGAACACGACCATACATTGCATTAGGATCGACAAGACGTTTTTACTACGAGTCAAGCCGCCATAAAACAAGGCCAGTCCAGGTAGCGTCATCAATAGCACGAGTGCGGTACAGACGAGCATCCAGGCCGTATCGCCTTTGTTTGGCACAATGGCTACGGGTGCTGCAGCCGGCGCTGCAGGGGCTGTCGCGGCCGGAGCAGAGGCGGTTGTCGCCGCTTGCGCGTAGACCGGGCTCGTGGAGGCAATCCCAGCGACACAGACAATGATCGCCAAGAGGCCTGACACTAAAAGTTTATTGATCCAAGTTGACACAGTACACCTCTTCTTTAAAGTGCCGACGCGCCGGTTTCACCGGTGCGAATGCGAATGACATGATCGATTGGGGTGACAAATATCTTTCCGTCTCCAATCTTTCCCGTACGAGCAGCTTTCTCAATGGCCTCTAAGGCCTGATCAAGAAGCTCGTCAGACACTGCGGCTTCAAGCTTAATCTTGGGCAAAAAATCGACAACGTACTCTGCGCCACGGTAGAGTTCAGTATGACCTTTTTGGCGCCCAAACCCTTTAACCTCGGTGACGGTGACGCCTGACACGCCGATGGCGGTCAGAGCGGTGCGCACTTCGTCGAGCTTGAAGTGCTTGATGATGGCTGTGATCAATTTCACGGCGGTCCCCTTAAGGATTAAAAGGTTTTAGTTAAGGTCGCTAAGACGGTATCGCCACCCAAGGCTTTGCCTTGTGAGTTGATGTATGCGCCTTTCTTTGCGTTGGTGCCGATATAAGCGATCGCAAGGCTCAGGCCGCTGCCAAAGTCTTTAGTCGCGCCAAGCTTCCAGTCGGTATAAGAATAAAGACTGTCGTTCGTGATGCTTGAACCGCCTGCAGTGCCAGCCACGTATTGATAGCCAGCGTGCGCGTTCAATGTGAGGCCCCATACGCCTGTGTCATAGTTGACAGTGAGGTCGGTGTAGTTTGAACCTGCGCTATTTGAAAACCCAAAGAACGTGGTGGCACCGTACGAAAACTTCAGGTAGCCTGTGACTGAATCAAAGGTGAAGTTTTGAGCGGCATACAGTTCGGTGGTGTTAGGAGTGGTTGTAAATCCCGTTGCGCCAGAGGTGGGGTAGTAGTATTGCAGGACACCAACATCCGCCGTGAAGCCCTTAGACCACTCATACTTGTAGCCAGCGTAAAAATTCATTTCGATTGGTGCAGAAACACTTTTGCCGGCGGCCGAGGCTGCATCTGAAATCCAGCTGATTGAGGAGTTCCAGTTGCCGACATAAAAGCCGCTCGGGTGAGCGTAGTCAAAACCACCCTGGATGGCGGGCTGCAAGTTGGACTGAGAAATGCCACGGAAACGGTAGTCGCTGGTGAGTGAAACGTTTGCGGTGAGTGGGCTTGGATCGGGTGCAGGTGCTGCGGTCTGAGCAACGGCGGTGGCACTTAGCCCCATGCCAGATAAAAGCCCCATGACCAGTGCAGAAACGATGGTGTTACGCGGGATACCCATTTCACAACTCCTGTTGATTAAGCGATCAGTGACGATGATTGGTCACTTGATCGACTAAAGCAATAAGCGTGCCAAGCTATGTCATTTAGCGGAGGGAGTTTGCAGGAATGGTCGCGCGATGGTCGTTGGGGCAAGCGTTGAACAATACTTGCGCGAATAAAGTGCATTGGCACTATTTCGGCGCACAACGAGAGGTGGCTTGTGACGCGTCAGGGTTGACGCGCGCGTGCTAATCTTGCCGCAGCTATCATGCCTTCCTATTTGTGATGAAGACTTCTATGGTGACAGTTGCCGAGCCCTTGATCGCACTTCATCAACTCGCGAAGCGTTTTGAAACGGGATTGCTTGCTTTACAGGGGCTTTCTCTGACGATTGCGCCCGGCGAGTTTGTGACCCTCTTGGGCCCCTCAGGCTGTGGAAAAAGTACCGTTTTAAAATTGGTGGCGGGTTTGACCGAGCCAACCGAAGGCACGGTATCTTCGCCAGCCCAAACAGACCTCACCGGCCGCTCTACGGCCTTTGTGTTTCAAGAGCCCACCCTCATGCCTTGGGCAACCGTCTTCGAGAACGTATGGTTACCTTTGCGTTTGCAAGGCCAGACGCGCGTCGAGGCGATGCCGGTGGTGAGTCGGGTGCTCGCTCAGGTCGGCCTGAGTGACTTCGTACAAAGTCATCCGTCTGAACTCTCGGGAGGCATGAAAATGCGCGTCTCGATCGCCCGCGCCTTGGTGTCTCAGCCAAAGGTTTTATTGATGGATGAACCTTTTGCCGCGTTAGACGACCTCACGCGGCAACGCTTAAATATTGATTTACTTAAGTGGTGGCAAGCCGGTTCGATGGCCACACTTTTTGTGACTCACAACGTCGCCGAGGCTGTCTTTTTAAGCCAACGAGTCGTGGTGTTAGGCTCGCGACCTGGCAAAATCATGGCTGAAGTCACGATCGAAGAGGCGTACCCGCGCGTGGCGACATTTCGAGAAACGCCAGCCTTCTTGCGCCACTGTCAACGCCTGAGTGCTGCGCTGAATGGCGCAAATTCAACTGAAAGCACGCGCCTGTGAAGATTGAAAAAATACTGCTACCGGCCGCTGTTTGCGTGAGTCTGCTGCTGGGCTGGGAGCTCCTTGTGCGCTGGGCACAAATACCAGCCTACACGCTGCCCGCCCCCTCGGCGGTACTCGAAGCACTGGTCGCCAACTGGAGCTCGTTGGCGGCAAGTTGGTGGTTCACGGTCAAAATCACCCTCAGTGCGTTGGGGTTGGCCTGTGCCGGGGGTGTCTTGATTGCGTCTGTGTTTGCGTTGTCGCCTCAACTCGAACGGGCGCTCTTTCCGCTGGCGGTGGTGTTGCAGGTGACGCCGATCGTGGCCGTGGCGCCGTTGATTTTGATTTATGTCGAAAGCACCATGGCCGCGCTGTTGTTGTGCGCGTGGATTGTGGCGTTTTTCCCGATTCTGTCGAACACCGTCATTGGTTTAAGGTCGCTTGATGCGAATCTGGTCGATCTTTTTCGGCTGTACCGAGCGACGCCTTGGCAGCGTCTGGCCCTGTTGCGGGCACCCTCAGCATTGCCGTACTTTTTAGCAGGGGTAAAAATCTCAGGCGGGTTGAGTTTGATTGGTGCGGTGACGGCCGAAATGGTGGCGGGTGCGGCGGGCCGGGATACTGGCTTGGCTTCGCGTATTCTTGAGGCGAGCTTTCGTACCGAGACCCCTAAAATGTTTGCAGCGCTAGTGTTACTTGTCGCAACAGGTGTCTTGGTGTTTTTGATTTTGAATCTCTTGTCTAGAGCGTTGTTAATGCCGCACTCAAAAGCTGACTGAATTGTCATGTAAGTCCTCAATCGAAACGTTACAAAGGAAAATGATCGTGTATCAAAAACTATTCAAGGTGCTGGGCGCTGTGCTTCTTAGCAGCGGCTTGGCCCAAGCGCAGCAGGCCGTCACGTTCGCAACCAACTGGAAAGCGCAGGCCGCGCATGGTGGCTTTTATCAGGCCGTCGCTGACGGCACCTATAAAAAATACGGACTCGACGTCAAAATTATTCAGGGCGGCCCCCAAGTCAATAATCGTCCGCTTTTGCCCGCAGGACGCATTGATTTTTTAATGACGGGCAATCTGCTTCACAGTTTTGATAACGTTAAAAATAAAGTACCCGTCGTGACGGTCGCGGCGATATTCCAAAAAGACCCACAGGCCTTGATGGCGCACCCGGGGCAGGGCTATGAAAACTTTGCTGAACTTAAAAAAGCGCCAGTTGCCTTCATCGCAAAAGACGGGCAGTTCACATGGTGGCAATGGTTGAAGGTGACACACGGTTTCAAAGACGAAGCGCTTAAACCTTATAACTACAACTTAGGCCCGTTTTTATCCAATCCTAAGTCGATTCAGCAGGGCTACTCGGTTGCTGAGCCGATTTATATCAAAGAACAGGGTAAGTTCGCACCGGTAGTGCACTTGCTTGCCGACCATGGCTTCTCAACCTACAGTACGTTGATTGAAACTCGCGCCGACACCGTCAAAAACAAACCAGAGCTGGTGCAAAAATTTGTCGATGCCTCGATTCTTGGCTGGGTAAATTTCATGTACGGCGATCGGCAGGCGGCAACTGCGTTGATGCTCAAGGATAACCCCGAGCTCTCGGCAGCAGAGGTACAAGCCTCGGTTGAACTGATGAAGCAGCAGGGTATCGTCGACTCGGGCATCGCGCAGACCTTAGGGATTGGTGCTATGCAGACTGAGCGCATTCAAGATTTTTATGCGCAGATGATCAAGGCTGGTCTGTATAAAGACAAAGACGTCGATCTTGCGCAAGTCGCTACCTTGCAGTTTGTGAACAAAGGACTTGGCGTTGAGTTGAGGCAGCAGCTGCTTAAAAATAAATAATCAGCGCGCGCCGTTGGCTGGCGAGCGCAGCTCTATTAAGTCGCGGCGCACGCATCACCGCCCGCCACGCAGGGCGGGCTGCGAGCAAGTTTACTCGGGTGTCATCTTGGCTTTTATGATGACTTCTTTCCACTTTGCGGTTTCGGTTTTGATAAAGGCGGCATAAAACGCAGGCGTGCTGCCCACCACCTCGGTTGCCATGTCGCTAATGCGTTTGTTCACTTCAGGCGTTGCCAAGACACCCGCAACTTGTTTCGACAACTGATCTACGATTTCCTTAGGTGTGCCAGCGGGCGCCATAAATCCGAACCACGCTGTAATTTCAAACTCTTTAATCCCCTGCTCAAGAACGGTCGCAACCTCGGGTTGGGCTGGCGAGCGCGCAGCGCTAGTAATACCAATCGCGCGAAGCGCATTCGAACGAATGTGAGGCAGCAGCACGGGCGTGTTGTGAATCAAGACTTCAAACTGCCCGCCTAAGCCGTCGGTTGTCATTTGCGCGCTTGACTTATAGGGGATGCTGGTCATTTTGATGCCAGCGACCAAATTTAAGAGCTCACCGGTCAAGTGCTGTGTGGTGCCTGGACCCGCTGTACCATAGCGAATTTTGTTTGGCTCTTTTTTTGCTAAGGCAATCAGTTCTTGCATATTGTTGGCAGGAACTGAAGGGTGTACGGTAATAAAGTTAGGAGTCTTAGTCGCCAGGCTGATTGGGACAAAATCCTTCGCAACATCGTACGGCATTTTCCCGGCCATCAACGTTGGATTGACCGCGATGGGCCCGATGGTGTTGTACAAAAATGTGTAGCCATCTGGGGCGGCTTTCGCAACGCGATCCGTGCCAATGTTGCCGGCGGCACCGACAACGTTTTCGATCACAACGGGTTGGCTCCAAAGTTCTGAGAGCTTTTGACCAATTAGCCTGATTTGTGTGTCTGGGGCGCTGCCTGGAGGCGCCGGCACGACAAATTTCACCGTTTTTTCTGGCCATTTAGGCTGCGCGTGGGCGCTCTGCGTGAGGCCTAAGCCCATCATCGTAAAAAGAATGGCAGTCGTCGTAGCCAAGAGGCTGTTGATTTGTCTAGTTAGTGTCATGTCGTCTCGCTTAACGTTCAGTTATTTTTGAGCAGTTCAAACAAACCTGCAGGAAATTGATTTTATACAGCTTGGCCATAGATAGGACCGCTCGCTTACCCCTAGTCAGTCACGACCTTATTTGATGATGGTTGGATTATGTTCGCCCAAACGGGGGGGGCGTTGACCGGGCTTGCCGGGAGTTTTCGATAATTTGATTGGAATCCCCACACCCTGATAGTCGGGGCGCTTGACAAACATCTCACGCGCGCTGGTGTGTGGTTGTTCAAAGGCCTCTGGCACGCTATGAACCGGCCCCGCTGCAACGCCAATCGCCATGAGCTCCTTGCAAAGCGTTACACGCGAAAAGTCCTTTAACGCGGCCTCCATCTCGGTGCGTAAGGCCTCGCGGTTGGTCATACGTGAAGCGTTGCTATCGAACAGCGGATTGGTTAACAGATCCTCGCGCCTAATATATTTGCAGAATTTATTAAATTGCCCTTCATTGACGATCCCTAGAAATATTGTTCCATCGCCCACAGTGAAGCGGTTATAGGTCGGAATATTCGGGTGCGCGCTGCCACTTAACGCCGGGGTGTTTCCTGAAGTCATCCAGTTTGCAGCGTGCGGAATCAGCATGCTCAGGGCCGAATCAAAGAGCGTGGACTCAACTCGCTGACCTTGTTGTGTTCGGTTGCGTGCAAATAACGCCATCATGATCCCACCAAAGGCGTTATAGCCCGTGACCTGATCGACCACAGGAACGCCAATGCGGGTGGGGCCCGAGTGCGGATCGCCGTTGATACTCATGAGTCCACACATGGCTTGCAGCACGGCGTCGTAGCCGGGCAGATTGGCTAACGGCCCCGTTGCGCCAAAGCCTGAGATGCTGCAATAGATAAGTTTAGGAAAAGCCTGAGATAGATACTCGTCGTAGCCCAGCCCCCATTTGGCCATCGTGCCGGGGACGAAATTTTCGATGAGGACATCGGCCTGCACCAGCAGGGCTTCTAGAATTGCTCGGTCCGTTGACTGACTCAGATCGAGACTTAAGCCGCGCTTGCCGCGGTTAAGCGCAGAGAAATACGCCGCCTGACCAGGCTCGACGAAAGGTGGCCCTAATAAGCGAGTCTCGTCGCCTCGCGGGGCTTCGACCTTGATAACATCAGCACCGTGGTCTGCCATCATTTGCGCGCACAGCGGGCCCGCTAAGACGCGCGACAAGTCCAGCACGCGCACACCTGCCAACGACCCTTCAAAGGCCTCAGGCGCTAGCCAAGCCTGCGCGGTTAATAGGTCTGACGCTAGCTCGTCAGGCGATTGGCTAGCGTGTTCGGGTGTGGACATCGTTTAGCCCCGCGAAGGTAGTTGCACGATTGCAGAGCCTAAAATGGACAGCTCATTATTTTGGTTTTGGGCTTCTTGGGTTAGGGCGATCAGGTAGCGATTGCCTTCTTTATATTTTTTCGTGACTTTGGCTCGAATAAAGAGCATGTCGCCGGCCGGATTATGGCGCCTGATTTTGCAGTCTGCCTGACGTAAAAAACCTTCATCGCCCATCCAGTTCGTCAGCTGATGCATCAGCCAAGAGCTACGCTCTGGGCCGTAGTCGTAAGCACCGGGCGCACCGACTTCAAGGGCAAACTCTTCTTCCCAGTGCACGCGCTCTGGTACGTCTGGTACGCCGAACCGATTTTTAATACCCACGCCGGGATGCGCATCGATCAGTTGCCACGCGAGTTTATTGGCGCGAATATACAAACCACCCCAGCCCTGAGCATAGGCGATAAAGCCTGTGACGGTCATCGGACCCTTAAACAGTACGGGAAGCTCATCGCCTTCTTGAACGTCTTCCCAGTAACGCGTGTTGGCACCGCGAATTTCTTCTGCTGCATAAAGTTTGTAGGCGTCTTGCAGTTGTTCGTCGGTATAGGGCACGACGCCTTTTTCTTGAACCTCGGTATATTTGGTGCCTTTCTCTCGCGCATGATCGCGCTCGGTACGAAAGCACCAGGTGTCAGCCTCAGCAAGCTTGTCGCCCGTTTGATTAAAGAAATCAACGTGGTAAGTTTGTTGAATCGCCTTGCCAGCAAAACGGGTATCGTGCTCAACCAGATCTTTTAAATACGCCTCTGTGCTGATGACATCGTTACGCTTGGCGTGTTGATGCCAGACCCAGTTTGAGCCTGACCACATGGCATGCACTCCGGGTAAGCCACCAACATAGCCCGAGACAATGCGACTCGTAGAGTACAGAAAGCTTGGCAGGGCGATGATCCCGCCGTGTGTGGTTTTGGCCGCGTATTCTGGATCGCACCAAAGCGGGTTGTCATCGCCGATGCCATGCGCATAGTGCCGAATATTGTCGCGTGTGGCCTCATAGCACCAGGGCTCTGCAGTTGAGCCGATTTTGACACCGAGACGGCGCTTCAAATCCTCGAGTCCTTGCTCGGTGATTTTTGGAAAACTGCGTTGGCCGATTAAGGATGACGACATGTAAAGCTCCTCGTGATTTTTTAAAGAATTCTGCTACTTAACGGATACTCGGATGCGCTCGAAGGCTAAAAAATCTGTGTGTGTTTTTAGCTCGCTTGTTCGCGTAGTTTTTTTCGATGAATTTTTCCAGCGGGTGTTTTAGGTAGCTCTGAGACAAAAGTGATGTGGCGGGGATATTCATGCTGGCTTAAGCGTGTTTTGACTAAGTCTTGAAGCTCTTGAATGAATTTGGCGTCACCCGGCCGGTTGCTGACCACAAAGGCCTTGACGGCTTGACCGCGCAACGTATCGGGTACACCAATGGCGGCCGCCTCTTGTGCATCAGGGTGTTTGAGGATGGCGTCTTCGATCTCGACCGCACTCATGGTCCAGCCTGCTGAAATGATGACATCATCGGCTCGACCGCCATGAAAAAAATAGCCATCGACGTCAGTGTGCCCAAGATCTTTTGTGGCGAGCCATTGCCCTTTGCGCCACACTTTGATTTCGCCCGTCACGTTTGCGGGGCACGGCTGTCCGGTTGCGTCTTGTACTTGCACCTTTGCACCGGGGATGGGCTTGCCCAAGGCGCCGCGCTTGACTTCAAAATCTTCGGCGCCGGGGTAGCTGACCAAAATGACACCGATTTCGGTCGTGCCGTACATGCTGCAGACGTTCAGGCCAAAGGTCTGTTTGATAAAGTCTTCGGTGGCGCTGTCGATTGGTTCGCCGGTAAAAGACATTTTTGTTAACGCGTACGACTGCTCGGTTGCAGTGCCTGCATTTTTCATCATTCGGTAATGCGTGGCAGCGGCCGAGATATTTGTGAAGTGGTGTCTGGCAAGCCCCTGCAAGAGCAGTGTGGCGTTGAATTTACCCGCGAAAGAGCCAATGGTAAGACCCAGAGCCATGGGCGCGAGCGTGCCGTGCCATAACCCGTGGCCCCATGCGGGTGAAGATGGGCACATAAAACGGTCGCCTGGTCGCAAACCTGTACCGTACAGCGCTGCGACCATCAGGGTGACGATCGAACGGTGCGTGTGTTTGACGGCTTCGGGCAGTTCGCGCGTGGTGCCAGAGGTGTACTGGTACATCGCATAGTCGGTCGCTTTTGTATCGACTTGAAAATCTTCTGGGTATTGATCGAGTGCAGCCAGAAGCGTGTCGTCGGCCAACAAGGTGCTAGCTTGAAATTGTGCCGAAACGATGTTGATTTTTTCTGCGTTGGTGAAGAGCAGGCTAGGCTGGCAGTCTGCGATTCTGAGGGTCAAACCATCGGGTCCAAAAAGTGTGAACAACGGGACTGCGATGGCGCCAGCCTTCATGATGCCGAACAAACAGGTATAAAAAGCGAGTGAGGGCTCAAGCATCACTGCGACCCGATCGCCAGGCTTGATGTTCTTTGCCTTTAAAAAATGAGCCATCTGTGACGAGCGTGCAGCTAGCTGGCTGTAAGCGATCACTTCATCGGGCGCATCCGCGCGCAGGACGATGACCGCGGTTTGTTCGCTTTTGGCGTGTCGGTCGACGCATTCATGAGAAATATTGAGTTGCTCGCGCGTACCTTCAAATAAATCCCATAAC
>JABMMM010000249.1 GCA_013205565.1 Alcaligenaceae bacterium
GCGATGAATCACCCAGCCCGCGTAAATCTGGCGCAATCACTCTAAACTTTTTAGAAAGAGCTGGCATGACATAGCGCCATTCATGACACGTCTGGGGGATCCCGTGTAACAACACGAGCGGAAAACCCTCGCCTGCAGTGATGTAATGCAAAATTACATCGCCTAAATCAGCGTGATGGTGCGTAACGTCTGTCATTTTTTTCCTTATGAGTTAGCGCTAGATTGATCGTTACGTCTGGATTTTTTCTCATTTAATTGCATCTTGGCTAAAGGCGCAAGCCCTCCTGCGTTGATCACATACAGGTTAATTCCGCCTTAAACACTAATGGTTTTACTTTAAACTGCGAGCAGAGACTAAGCAGTACCCCTCCCAAGCAACTCATGAAACGTTATGCAGCACAAAATTGATCCCGATAGTTTGGCTGCGTTGCCAACTGGCTCGGGTGTATATATCTTTAAGGGGCGAGGCACCCTCCCCCTGTACATCGGCAAGAGTGTCAATATTCGTAGCCGTGTCTTGAGCCACTTGCGCACGCCCGACGAGGCCAGCATGATTGCCCAAACACGTCGCATTGACTTTATTGAGACGGCGGGTGAGCTTGGCGCGTTATTGCTTGAATCTAGAATGATTAAAGAACAAAGCCCCTTGTTCAATCAACGCTTAAGGCGCGTCAGAAGATTCTCTTCTATTCGCTTGCGTCAAACAGACAAAGGCACAACACCTGAAATCGTTGACAGCAAGACGGTCAACCTTGGCACAACCCCTAAACTGTTCGGCTTATTTTCGTCTAATCATGCTGCAAAGCAAAAAATCAACGATCTTGCGCAACAGCATGGCCTGTGTAAAGTCGTGCTGGGGTTAGAAAAGACCTCGACCCGTGGCTGCTTTGGCTTGCAAATCAAAACATGCCTAGGTGCTTGCGTGGGTCAAGAAGAACGCCTAACGCATGACGGCAGATTGTTAACTGCGTTAATGGACTTACAGATAGAAGTATGGCCATACAGTGGCCCGGTTGAATTAATTGAAGAAAATGACGGCTGGGTACAAAAGCATCGCATTAATAACTGGTGTCACTTAGAGACCTTGTGCTCAAAGACAAGTCAGGCGACACAAGTCACCACGTTTAATCCGCAAGATTTTGATCGCGATAGCTATCAGATTTTAGTGAGGCCGATCATGTTGCAAACGATAAACATTCAGGCCTATTGAGCGTGGCTGAAAAAATTTAGCTTATGCTTGAAATCGTGGATCCCAAAAGCCAATACCTTTTCCCCTACCGCTTGCTACGCTTACTAGCTGTCTTGATGGCTGTAGCGATCTTTTTACAAGCGCTTGGCTGCCTCGCTGCCTATCTGTTCATGTTGGACTCACAGGCGGCAGGCATGATGGCGCATCTGCTGATGCAGCAGTTATCGCATTACTTTTTGGCGTGCACCTTTGTCATCTTAAGCCTCGCCAACATCTTGATTAAGCGTGGGGTATCTCAACTTAGGGCCGTTCGCTTACCGTCGCTGATATTGACGGTTTCTGTTGCGGTTGTCAGCTTTTTACTAATACCTCGCATGGATTATTTGAGAGACACCGCGCTAGACGCTGGAATGCCAGTCATGCTCTCGCCTTTTGCAAACTACTTTGTCGCGTTGAATAGCATCGCGTTCTTATTGCTTTGCGCTCAGATTGTCTCGAGCACCCTCATCGCATGGCGCCTGAGCGGCACCCAACTAACCTAGGCAAGCACGGACTTGCGCAATCAAGGCAAGCTGCTGTTCGTACCGAATAAACTGACCGAGTTCAACCCGTAAGTTCGCTTGGCTGATCTTGAATATCTTTGAGCCTGCAAGCGGTGGCTCTATTTTTGCCCACTGGGCATTAAACTCATAAAGAATTTCTTTGTGACCAATACATTTTTTTACCAAAAGACGTTTATCTTCAATTTCAATCGTTTCAGAATCTACTGCATGCATGCAGTAGATTAAAAAACAAGTCGTGACTGCAATTAATTCTAAGGCCGTAAAAATTGAAATTACCCATACTCCTGCTAGAAAGAAGCCAGTCGCCACGATCAAGGAAAGGCAGACCAAGGCAATATAAAACTTGAGTAGTTGCTTGGGTGTTAGCGAGCAGTTTCTTCGCATTTGCCAACGTTTCATAAATGCATCCTCAACACGCATTCGCCTACAAAAAATACCGTATTCAAGGTAAGGAACAGGCTGTCAATGACAGAACGACAAGGGTACTCATTGCGAAAGAAATGCACTTCATCAACATCCATCTCCCTTTGTTTATTTTGATACAAGACAGATCTGGCGTGAGTGTCTCGCGAATACCCGTTATTTAGAATAAAGACCTTATTCTGAATAGTATTATTGCTTCACATCCAAGCTCATAGACTCAAGAGCTTGGCGCGTTGTTACTTGAAGCGCGCATGATTAAAGAGCGAAGCCCTTTGTTCAATCAACGCTTAAGACGCCTTGGTGCTCAAAGACTGGTCAAACCAGCCAAATCACCACGTTTAACCCGCAAGATTTTGATCGCGACAGCTATCAGATTTTGGTTAAACCCATCGTGCTACAAACGGTCAAAGTTCAAGCCTGTTGAGCTTGACTCGCAAAATTTGTGTTTTACTAAGTCCACCTTCGCAATTGACCTTAAAATTTAAATCGAAATGACCAAACTATTAGTGTTGCAAGGGCCCAACATGACCTATCTTGGGCGCAGGCAGCCCGAGCTTTATGGCACGACCACCGCAGCAGAGCTTGATCAACTGTTAAACGAGCATGCTCGCACCAACGCTTACGACTTAGAGATCTTCTATACCCACCTCGAGGGCGAAGCGATTGCTCGACTCTACCAGGCAGTCGATGAGGGGGTTGAAGGTTTGGTCATGAATCCCGCAGGATTTTTATATGCGGGTTACGCGCTAAGAGACTGCCTGCGAGCAGTCAGTTTCCCATATATCGAAGTGCACATGACCAATATTGAAAAACGCGGGATCCACTCGGTCTTGGCCGAAACTAGTGTGGGTATGGTTGCGGGCTTAGGTTTGCAGTCGTATTTTTTAGGGCTTGAGGCAATGCTCAGCCTCTTGCGCAGCAAATAAAGCGCCTCAGACCGCTACCCGCCCACTCCACCACTGCACCAGTGAATCACTTTAGGTCCGCTGAAGTTTTGTTGAACGCGCCGCTGCGCTTCATCGCAGTCCATACACTTGCCAACGCCCACGTGCACGATCGTGTTATTGGCGGGTCTTAATTCGTAAAACTCTTCGCTCGAGCCACCGTTAGGGAAGCGCGTCGTGATTGCGACTCTGGCGTTGGGTGAAGTCGCGATCACTGCGTATTGCGTCGGCGGCTGAAATGTTCGGTTAATTTGCTGCGCAACACTCGGATCGTTTTTGAAGGGGTGCTGCCCACCAATACGCTGCACAATTTGTATCTTTTGGGAC
>JABMMM010000250.1 GCA_013205565.1 Alcaligenaceae bacterium
AATTGAGACTAAATGAGTGATCCCAGTCAGATTAAAGATCTGCCAATGCTCTTGCTTGACGCTATCTTGGTCGCCGATGGCCAGCGCGATTAGCACTGCGCCGTAGGGCATATTTGCCGTGACACGGCGCATGCCCTCGCGCACGACATGCCTGGCGCGTGCAATGCTAACCGAGAAGCTTGCGTAGGGATCGTCTTTTAATAAGACCGGCAAGCCACGCACACGCCCAAGCGCTCGAATATTTTTTGCAAAGAGATGACCCTCGTAATCAAAGCCATGAGGGTTGAGATTGCTATGCGGCCGACGCAACACGAGCGCAGCACGAAACACTTGCCCAGGCAACACTTGGCGCATGGCCGGCGTCTTTAACCAAGACACTTGCAAAGACCTTGGCACCCCTGCTTTGAAGGGCTCAAGTGCTTGTGCCTCGAAGCGCACGCTCTCTGAGGTGTCGTTGGGCAAAGACGTCACCCTAAACGTCAAACGCGTAACAACGTTTTCGTGCTCAAGCGACAACACGGCGCTTAGGCGTTGCTCTGCCCGCCAAGTTACCCATGTGATGCTTAAAAACAAGACCAACAAAACTACCGTAGGCCGCCGCAACGTCTGACCTGCGCGCTTAATTCGGTTCGTCTGCTTTTTATCGCTGCCTCGTTGCAGCAAGCACAATAGAGCGAGTAGGCCTGCAACACAAAGACTTGCTGCATACAAGCTGTCGAGGGCGGGCAACCTAGGCGAGCACTGCACAAGTACCGCACCCAACACAATCGCTAGCGCAGAAAGTCTGCCCATGCTGCCTCACACAAAACGTGTGATGCTGCCGTGGGTCACGCGTCAACGCAACCAAAACGGGATCAAATTGTCCGGTTCAAGCCCGTTTCAATCACCCGCGAAGCCTAGGAATTGCGAGACCCTTAGGCGCCGTTTATGCCATTGCTGTCAGGTACCCTTCAGGCGGCGCAACATACCCTGGTATTTTTGTGACATCGACTTCGTCAATCTGCTCAGCACCCAGGTATCCTTGCGCGTACTGCAGATAGACTTTTTCCCAGATAAAGACATCAAACAAATCTGGATCGATATGCTGACCGAGCTTCATCGAGCCCATGATTTTTAAAGACTCAGACAAGGTCTTTGCTTTTTTGTAAGGACGGTCGCTCGCGGTCAACGCCTCGAAAATATCAGCGATCCCCATGCAACGAGCTTGCACCGACATTTGATCGCGCGTCAGACCCTTAGGGTAGCCCTTACCGTCCATTTTTTCATGATGCCCCCCCGCGTATTCAGGTACGTTACGTAGGTGCTTTGGCCATGGCAGTTGTTCAAGCAAGTTGATGGTGAGCACAATGTGATGATTGATGATTTCACGCTCTTCGTTGTTGAGCGTGCCATAGCGAATACTGAGATTTTTCGCTTCGTCGGGCGTGATTGCAGCTTGCGCGTCACCCTGGGCATTGACCCACCCGTACTGTTGGGTGATTTGCGCAATGCGTTGTACGTGCTCGTCGCGCATCGACTCAGAGCCGGTATTGCTCTTCTTTAAAAATTCAATATCATCTAGGGCTTGCTGACGTTTTTGCTGAGCCTGCTCAGGGCTCAACTCGCCCTTGAGCAAGGCAATCTCGATCTCTTTGATCACCAGTTCAAAACGCAGTTCAACCATGGCAATGCGATCATGAATCGCCTCAAGCTTAGTCGCCTTATCAACCACATGCACGGGTGTCGAGATTTTGCCGCAGTCGTGTAAAAAGCCTGCGACGCGCAACTCGGCGCGATCTTCGTCTGTCATCTTAAAGTTTGCCAACGGCCCCTGGTGACAGCGATTGACGGCATCCGCCAGCATCAAGGTGAGCTGCGGCACGCGAGAGCAGTGGCCACCGGTATAAGGTGACTTATCGTCAATCGCACTGTTGATTAACTGAATCATCGAGTCGAACAAGGCGGCTTGCGCGTCGATCAAAATTCGGTTGGCAAGCGCAACCGCCATTTGAGACGCCAAGGACCGTACTACCGCTTGCTCTTGGTTGGTGAACGAGCGGATAGCACTACTTTCATCGAGCGGATTCAATAACTGCAGGGCGCCAATAATTTCACCATCGGGCGTACGCAAGGGCACGGCCAACACAGACCTAGACTGATAATCATTTTGCTTGTCAAAAGCGTGCGTACCTGAGAAATCAAACCGCGTGCTTGCGTAGACATCATCTACCTGCACGGTCTCGTGAGTGTGAACAGCATGACAAACGATTTTCGAATGATCAGGAGTACCGTCAGGTAAAAACAATTCGATGGGAGCCAAGGTGATGGGGTGGCCTGATTTGCCACCCAGATGCACGCCCTTGCTGCGCGTGTGAATAATGTCAAAGCTTAACTGCTTGTCGTCAATCAGGCGATAGAGTGTACCCGCGTCAGCCTGAGTAAAATCCATCGCCGCTTTTAAGATAATTTCGTAGAGTTTCTCGGCATCCTTTTCTGTACTCAGAATCGTGCCAATGTTTAAAATATTTTCAAGCATTGCGGGCTCCTGTCAAACCAATCTAGAAATAATAAATACCAGAAAACAGAAAACGGTTATTCGGTGGTGGCTCGGTTGTATTCAACACCGAAGCGCCACGCGCATAAGACAACTCGAGAGAGCCTTT
Source organism: Alcaligenaceae bacterium (assembly GCA_013205565.1). GTDB lineage: Bacteria > Pseudomonadota > Gammaproteobacteria > Burkholderiales > Burkholderiaceae_B > Zwartia. Next base: position 2,643 of record JABMMM010000250.1, read on the forward strand.
TGAAAAGTTTGTACGCGCGCCCAAGCCGTACGAAGTCAGGCTAAACGATCCACCCACCCGCCCAGCCGCTTCGTTGGTATTCACGTACGTCATCCCCTTATCCACAAAGGTAAAAAACTGTATCGGTTGGCTAAACAGGTCAGAAAACGTCACGTCTTTTCGCAGCTCAGCAAAGAAACCCAAACCACGGTCACCCATAATCGCACCGTAGTAGTAGGCGCGACCAATCGGCGGGCCGCCAAACGATATCTGGTTCGCGATCAACAGGCTAGAGGCGGTGTATTGACCCACTGCACCCATATGCATACTGAATTTGTTTGGTAAATACTGGGTCCGCGAGAGATTAAAGGCGAACTTGTTAAACGAGGGATCAAAGCCGGGAACCGAGACGCCCAAGTCGCTGCCACGAGACGAGTTTAGCCCTGACAGTCCTTGATAATAGCCAACGCTCAGGTTAGTCGCGCCTCGCAACCAGGTCGTGTTTGACCAACGGAAGGTCAAGTCAAACACTGTCGACTTGTCAGTTGTAAAAGGCGTTCCGGCAAGCATCGTCTGTGTCTCGCTAAAGGTCACACCAGAATCGAGCACCAACGAGTTGCCGCGGTTACTAAACATTGGATAACTCAAGCGTGGTGCGACTGTCGTACCCTGCGAGAGCAAATTGAGATCGGCTACCGTTGCCACGGGCTGGCTTTGTGCATACAGATAACTTAAGCTTGCCGACAGCCCCGAGTAGCCGATCGGCTGCGAATACTTCGTCGAAAACGACAACATTCTTTTAAAGTCTTCAACCCCACCCGAGCCTACAGAAGCACTGGTGCTAAAGCTCAATTGATTATCTCTATCGAACAAGCGATTCACAGTGCCAGCGAAAGAGGCCCCCCAAGTGCCGACGGCTGGCGCGTTAAAGTTATTAACCGACAACGAGTAATAATTAGGCAGTTGGCTGACATTGAGCACCATTTCAGACGAGCCAACTTCAGCACCTTGCCGCAAGACAGCGTTGACTGACGTTGACGGAAACGCGTTGAGCGTGCGGATGGCTTTTTCTACACTCGGTAAATCAAGTGGCTTTTTATTGACCAAGCCCGCAGTCAGCTCATTGATCTTGGCTCGATTGCCGGCGGTGCCGCCTTCAACAAACAGTTCACTCAGGTAGCCTTCGATGACCTTGACCTTGAGCACACCATTTTCAAGCGTTTGTGGTGGGATATACACGCGGCTTAAAAAATAGCCGGCCTGCTTGTATTTATCTTCGATTGTTTCAACGACCTCGTTGAGCTCTGGCAACGAAACCGGTCGATTGATAAACGTGGCAAAGTACTCTTGCAACATGGCATCCGAAAACACCGCATTGCCATCAAAATCTACTTCGTTGACACTGAACTGCAAATCATCGAGTGATTTTCTGATTGGTGTTTTGTCTGTGCGCTGCATCTGCAAATTAAAGCCTTGCGGGGCCGCATTAGACTGATTCAATTGTTTGTTTTGCAATTGCTGCTGAGCCGCGACATCCATTTGCGACTCTCGTACCGCTTGCACGCCTGCCTCGAGACGGGGTGCTGCAGCCTGAACCGTCGAACCTAACAAACCTGTCAACACTAAACTGAGTCGCGAGACCATCCAGCAAAACGAAGTGCTTAACGCTCTGCTAGTCATCATTTATCTTCCATACGAATGACAACCCCAAACACCTTTGCGCGCATTCGCTGAATGTGAAACTGAAATAATGGATCATCGGGATAACGCTCTGCCAGCGACTGCGCCAAGGCTTGACCCTCTGGAGTGATCTCTGTGTCAGCTTGCTGCAAGTGCGAGTAAAACGCTTGATAATCAACATTTAAGTCAGACTCAAACTCTTCTTGCGTGACGGGCGAAAACAGCCCGACCGCTTCAAGCTTGCCCTTCAGTATCACATCACCAATTTTTCTGAAGCGTTGCTCAGGCGCTTGTTGCACAGTTTGCTCGGTGCAGCACACACGCGTCCCAAAATATTTATTGACGCCTTCGGTGCGAGCGGCTGTGTTTACTGTATCCCCTAAGGCGGTGTAATCCATACGCGATGTCGAACCAAAATTGCCAATCGTGGCAAAGCCGGTATGCACACCGATTCGAGTTTCACCGATAGGTATGCCTAGGTCATTTTGCTTTTTTCTAAACGTCTCGGCATACACATCCAAAGCCAGCGCGCACTGCACGGCGCGCGCCGCATGATCGGCTTGTTCAAGCGGAGCATTAAAAATCGTCATGATGGCATCGCCAATAAACTTATCGACGGTGCCTTCAAAGCCTAAGATTATCTGGCAAGCTCCGTCTAAATATTCATTGAGGACTTCAGAGAGTTTTTCAGAACTCAAGGCCTCAGACATGGTCGTGAAGCCCGCGATATCGGTAAAAATAAAGCTGACTTCACGCTTAGCCCCAGAAATACTGAGCGCCTCGGGACGATCCATCAACTGTTTGACTACCTCAGGCGAAACATAGCGTGAAAAAGCACCCTGTACAAACTGCTTTTGCTTGCGCTCAGCCTTACCGATCAACATATCCATAAACCAGACTGACAAACCAAGCGCGAGCGTTGGGGCGACTAAAGGCACAAGCGGTACACCCACGCGATGACCTAACAGGGCGCCTACCCAGCCACACACCACCAACACCAGGCTAGCCACCACGTTAAAGACAATGCCTTTTTTCAGTAAACCAATCGCAATCCCTAAGACGGCAGCAAGTAAGACCAGCAGATTTGAGCCCAGCACTTGAAAGCCAGGCTCAGGCCGGAGATCCAAAATTTGCGACAGACTGTGTGCGTGAATCATGACCCCCGGCATTGAGCCCCGATCACCGTCACCGTCGATCACAGCTAAAGGCGTTTCGTGGCGATCTGTAATCGACAACACCGCACCAATCAGCACAACTTTGTCTTTAAACCAGGCATCAGGCAACACCGCTAAGGCGTGCGCGGGATATACCGCAAACGAACCGGTCTCGCTATCGGGAGTTGCACGCCAAGCGATCTCGACCAAGCGCTTAGGCGTGTCGATGCCTAAGACCTCGGCCACCTTACGGACAAAGCCCTTGGGCTCGTCGGCATCACTCTCACCTGGATACATCCAACGGACCGAACCATCAAGCGGATCTTTCGCTAAGTTTGCAGCAGCCCGCTGCTGTTCTGGCACAAAGGCATTGAGGTACTCAAGTTGATCTTCGGTCACCACATTTGACAGGTTGCTATAACTCACCACCAAAGGCGTCTTCACCGAGCGCAAGGTCTCTTTGAGCAGGTCATCTTTATCAGGCTCGGTTGCCTGGTCAAACAAGATATCGAGCCCAATGACTTTCGGGCCCTTTTTCTCTAGCGTCTTAAGCAAGTTTGCCAAAAACTCGCGATCAACCGGTGAGCGATAGACGAACTGGGCCAGCGTGCCCTCGTTAATCGCCACGATCACGACATCTTTTGCTTGAGGCAACGAGGGCTGAAACGCTGCAGTACGAATGTCTTTCGAGATATTGTCTAGATTCTTTAAAAAACTTAAATAATGTACGCCAGCGATCGCTAAGACCGTTGCCAAGACTGCGGCAGCAAAGGCAGACAGCAACTCTTTGGTTTGGCGTTTGCTGAGGCTCATGGTGTGGGCGCACCCAATTGCCGCAGCAAAGCATCGGCCTGCTGAGTGCAGCCTTTTTCTAACAACCAAGCGATCAAAATGACCCGATCGCCTTCAGTAATTGCCTTAGGAATCTTCATCAATTGCAAGGCGAACTCTTGGTCGGCTTGTTGAATCGTAAAGAAGTTAAATTCGTTTTTGAATTCAAGTTTGCTTGCTGGCAGGCGCGCCGCACCACGGGGCCAGACAAAGTCTGCCTTGTACGAGCGGTCTGACGGCACCAGCGTAAAGCGAGTCTCTTGGTTCGCCTCTGGTCTCCAAAACGTCACCGTTTGATCCTCGATCATGCAGCGCATGCCTGAGCGACTCAAATCAACCAACCAGGGTTCAGGCAACGGCATGACTTCTTCGCCAGCCCGAATCACACCCACTGAACTGGTGCGCGCAGCACGCGTATTAACAAGCGCTGCGAGCGCTTGTTTAGGATCAGACGCCACCGCAGTTGGCGGCGCAGGGATCTTGCTGAATGGGCCGCGCAGTGTCAATACCGTACCGTCTGAGCGAATTAAGGTCAGGCGCTCGCCCTCTTTAAGCGTCAAGACTTGAGCGCCATCGATTTGCGCACCCGCCTTTAAGCTGACGCCACGCGCTTCCATGACGATTAGGGTCTCGGCTTGGGCGGGTGTGCCTATCCAAGCCACTGCCGTCAGCGAAAGCGCTGTAACGAAAGCTCGCACCACGCTCAAACTATGAATTCGAAACCCGCTCAAGCTGTGTAAAGGTCGATTAGCCGTGGGTCCGTGATTCATATCTTCTTCACAGTCCCAGCGCCTTCTTCGGCCCCATCGCCTAGCAACACAAAGGCACCCCAAAAAACCGGATGTGCAGTGGCGGGCATCCCCAGCATTTGAATCTGAGCCTGCTGCAAGGCGCGCGAACTGCTACGCGTCATATCGGGGCCTAAGCTCGCAAACACTCGGCCCATTAAGCTCGTTGTGGCCTCAGACGGCACACTCCAGTGCGACACAAGTAAATTACGTGCGCCAGCAAAAAAGAATGCCTCTGCCAATCCCGTTAAGGCCTCGCCGCCAAACTTATCGCCACCACCTGCGGTGTTACAGGCCGACAGCACCACTAGATCAGCGTTTAATTTCATTTGCGAAATTTCACTGGCATCTAACAACCCATCTTCGATTTTTGTCACAGCCGCTGTAGCTGGCGGAGACAACACTAAGGCGGGTTCAGACTGACAGCGCAATTCACCCGGTAGCAAACCGTGCGTCGCAAAATACAGCACTCGATAATCACTTAAACGGATACTGCGCAAACGTGCTTCTGTTGCCTGCGCACCAACAAAAAACTCTGCTGGACCTGACGCTTTAAGAAAGTTTGAAACGGTCTGGAGTTCAGTCTGCGTGTCGGGCAAAGAAGGCATATCCGTCAAAATATTGCGCGGGATGGGGCCTCCATCGCGACAGGTCACCGCTGCAAAGGCAGGCGGCTTGGCAACCGGTTTCGCCGTGGCACCCTGAGCGCTCGCCTGCGCAGCAGTCGCGGTCGGTTTCACGTTTTGTGCAGGAGTATTAGCCGGCGTGTTGGCCGTGGTGTTCAGCACACGCACATTTTTAATTTGCCCTGTGGCCGCGCCCAGTGTTGGGTTACCAAAGCCCAAAAACATTCTCGTAGCCTGTTGGGTGGGCACGGTTGAGCGTTTATCGTAAAACGACAACAGCGAAGGCGAGTGCGTGAGCGCGACGCGCTTCACAAGCCAAGCCGCGTTCGCATAATCGGCACCGTTTGGCTGCGCCGTCACCAAGACACTGAAAGGCAAACTTGCCAATGGGCCCGATGGCACAACAATCAGGTGTTCAAGCCCAGTCAGATTTTTGTCGACCCCACCCAGCAAACTTTGATACAGCGCAAAGGATTTGTTGACATCAAACGCTTGCACATTACCCTGCTCGACACTCAAGCCTAAGCGCAAACTTTTGACCTCTTCAAAAATCTGCTCAACCGTTTTTGTGACGGGTGCGATCGTGACCGAGTCGCGACGGATCAATTGCGCAAACCCCGACGAGTTGCCCAACAAAAAGATCGCGACACCCTCGGTTGGTGTCAGATAACTTTGTAGTTGCTCGAGTTTGACGCGACGCACGCCTGTCAATTGAACATACTCAGGGCTTAATTTTTCAACCTGCGCTTGCAAGGCTTGGATTTGTTGATCTTTCTCTTTAATTTTTGCAAGCAACGCGTCTTCAACCAGCTTGCTGCGCTGATCATCGGCCAAGCTCGTTTCACTGGCCAATTGGGTTTTGTCTAAGTCGCGCTGGCGCTCTAGCATTTGTAGCTTTTGAATAGCTTCGCCAGCTTCTTTGTTGTTGATCAAGACGCGCGCCGAGGCTCGGGCCAGGGTCTTTTGCACCACCGTTGAGTTTTGCCGCTGAAACGCCTCGAAGGCTTCTGCATATAAACCTTGCACCGCAGCGGGATCTTTCA
>JABMMM010000251.1 GCA_013205565.1 Alcaligenaceae bacterium
AAGCGCTTAAACACCGCCGTATCAAACTCAAGCCCGTCTTTCAAGTTGCGTGCGCGCTCTTTAAAAGATCTTTCTGACGGGATACGAATCTCGTCAACACCTGCTGCCCGCTTTGAGGTTTTAATGCGGGTAATCAAGGCGCTGACATCTTCTTTGTACTGTTCGGTTGAATACATCAGATCAGGCTTGAAAGCGATGATCAGGTGCCCATTGTTTTTATCGGCAGTGGTACCCGCACCTGTAAGCAAACCCATCGCGTGCATCATCAACGCCAGACCAAAACCTTTGTGTCCTGCAAAAGGCAGCAATGCACCTGCGCGCGCGGCGGTAGGATCTTGGGTAGGATTGCCGTGCACATCAATGGCCACACCTTCTGGCAAGGTTTCCCCACGACGCTCGCGCAAAGTGAGGTCGGTGTACATAATGGCCGAGGTACCCATGTCGAAAATCAACGGGCCGTTTGCCGTGGGCAAACCAATCGTAATTGGATTTGTACCCAAGATCGACTCGATACCTCCCAGTGGCGCGACATAGCTTTGTGAACTGACGGTATGAATGACCACTAAGTCGTTGTTGACCAGTTTTTCAACGTAGTGCGCACCACGTCCGCTCATCCAGCTGTTTTGCACTCCACCAATGGCAAACCCGCTCACCATCGCTTTGGCTTGTACCGCTTCGCCTAAGCGTTGAATCGCCAGCATGCCGATATTGTTCCCGCCATCAAACACAATAGAAATCGGTGTTTCTTTGATGATTTTCATGGGTGTTCTGGGGCGCAGGTTGCGCGGACTTTCGATGGCGTCGAGTAGCTTGGGCAGGCCTGAGTACTCATAGCCACACAGCGCTGCATCAATCACGTGTTCGGCGATGACTGCAGAATCTTCGGCTGAATAACCCATTTTGCGAGCCACGGCTTGCGCGAGTTCGCGTGCGTGGTTGACGGTGAGACGTGTACGTTCTTGTAGGTGTTGTGATGACATGGCTCGATTCACTTGATTGAAAACTGCGGTTAAACCATGCGCGCGAGTCCGTCGAGCACAGGGTTGGCGATAAATTCTATTTTTAAGCCGGTGTGCATACGGCGTACCTCAGCTTCGACTTCTGGCCAGCCGCCGCCGCTGACACACAGCACGGGTGCAACACCAAAATATTTTTGAGCAATGTCGCATTGGCGCCAAACTGCACCGGCTTGTGCTGCCACCACCCCTGTGGCAATGGCCTGCAGCGTGTGGGTTGGATATTCGGTGGTCGCGCCACTGGCTAGCGGTAGGTTGGCCGTACCTTGTGCCAAAGACTGACGCATCAGAGCTGGGCCTGGCAAAATGAGACCACCTTTAAACACTTTGTCTGGGCTGAGCGTGTCGATGGTGGTGGCGGTGCCAAAGGTCGCGAGCACAAGCGGTGCTTGAGACTCTTGAAAGTGCCCCGCTAAACCCAGCAGCGCCGCCCAGCGATCTGCGCCTAGTTGCGTTGGCTTGTCGTAGGCGTTGCGCACGCCCAGGTGCTCAGTCGTGGGTAAGATCCATTGAATCGGACAGCCGGCCTCTGCTAAAGCCTGTTCAATCAATTGTGCGACAACGTGTCCGGCGACATTCACGCCACGGGCTTCGCGCGGTTGCACCGGAAGCGTACTGAGCCATTTACGCAGCGCCTCGGGCAGCTGTGCCAGCGGGCTGAACGCCATGGCGTGTACGGCAGCCTCACGCCCCATGGCAGGATGATGCCAACCGAGTTTGATTCGACTGTTTCCGACGTCAAGCAATACGATCATTGAGTGCCTTTAAGTGTTGCGGTGATCTCGGGCAATACGTGGCGTCTGACCGAGACATCACCCACCAGAATGGGTACCAGTGAGGCACCCGTTTGCACAAGCAGTCGTCCGATTGAGTCAGTGCCCTGCGCGATACCTGTTTGCAAGACACGCCCCTGATCTATCACGTCGACTGGCACCGAAGCCAGTACGTCGACTGACCGAAACAAATCTTGAAAGGCAGCATAACCTGTTGTGGCGTAGACGTCTAAGGCCTTTTGCCACGCTTGGGCAATGGCGCTCACGATGCTGCTCGGGCACAAGACCGAAGCGTCTAATGCCGAGAGTTGCGGCGCACAGGCCAGAATCTCAGACACATCCGCAACATCTCGCGCCAAATGGGCTGACAGTGCCCGTGCGCCCCGCAAGTTCAGACCAATTCCTACCACCAGACAGGGGTGACGCGCACCCGGTCGTTGTGTCGTTTCGATCAAAATTCCAGCGAGCTTGCCCAACCCCCATTGCAGGTCATTGGGCCACTTAAGGGCAAGCCTTTGGCAGGCGTCTTGCCCAAGCAGCGGCGCAAACAGTTGCCTGAGCGCCAAGCAGGCTGCGACGCCCAGAGCTGGCGATAAACCGGGTAATTGGGCAAGTGGTATTCCAGGTTCAAAGGCGCATGAAAACATGAGCGTGTCGCCGGCCTTGTTCTGCCAAGGGCGCGCGGCACGGCCTCTGGCGGCGCCCTGTGTGTGAGCCCCTAATAACCAAGGCAGCGGGTGGGCCGGACCAAGTTTGACGCGTTGACTGAGGTCGTCGTTCGAGGACCCAGTCTCTTGGATCCATTGCACCGAGCCAAAACCGGGCAAAGCCAAGCTTAAACGCTCGACGAACGCCGTTGGCGTCAGAAAGCGAGTACTACCCTTTTGGTCAGTCAGGTCTGTCATAGCAGGCATCTTACCAACGGTTGGGCCTGGGCCAGGCTGCGGTCCTAGGGTGGCCGCCCCAAGCGGTCAGCGATTGACCGTTGAGTCGTTTAGCGCAAGCGCTGGTCGAACAAGTGGCACAATGGTTGCGTGCGCAGCATAAACGGCTAAGGGCTGACGTGAACGGGCTCAATTCCAAATAACGTTTTGTTTGATTTTGAGTGGTAAATAACAGAAACTTGATGATTGAAAATGCTTGCTTATACTGAAACGACAACCTTTGACGGCTTAGCGGGTGTGATTGATTGTGCGCTGGATTGGCCAGAAGGTACTGCCACCGGCTGGGCGCTTGTGCTGCACCCTAACCCCGCTCAGGGTGGCGCGCGTGATAACAAAGTGGTGACAACAATTGCGCGCGCCTGCGTGCAGCAAGGCCTGGTGGCGTTGCGCCCAAACTTTCGTGGCATCGGTAGTTCGGGCGGCGTTTTTGATCATGGCAAAGGCGAGGTGCTGGATATGGCAGCGTTGGTTGAGCAGTTTCGAGTTCGCTATCCCGAGGTTGCAAGCTTGCCTTGGGTGTTAGGCGGGTTTTCGTTTGGCACCTCGATTGCCGTGCAGCTCTACGCCAAATGGGAACGCTTAGAAAAAAACTTGCCAAACATCGTGGTGCTGGCGGGTTCTGCAGCCATGCGGTTTCGCCATAGCGAGGTCAAAGCGCCCGAAGACGCTTTGGTCATTCATGGCGAGGTCGATGAGGTGGTGCCGTTGTCTGAAGTGATGGACTGGGCGCGCCCGCTCGGGATGCCAATTGTTGTTATTCCTGAGGCAGGGCATTTTTTTCATGGCAAGCTTTTGATTCTGCGCCAGTTGGTGCAAACACGTTTGCAGGCGTTGTAAAGGCAAAAGCGATTTTTGCGCTTAGGGACAAAGTATGTTGAGCTTTGCAGAAACGCCACAGACGATAGTGGATTGCCTATAATGAGTTCTTTAATTGGCGGCGGCTTCTTGATGATCAACCCAGTGATTTCTGCTGTGCAACCTGTTGCACGTTTTGTTTCGATCGCTGCGGTGATTTTGCTTATTGCGGCAACGCTGTATACCCCTGCTGCTGCGTTAGCCCAAGCGTCAACGAGTACAACGGCTAAAACTGGCCAACCCGCCGATGCTAAGCTCGATCCGAAGTCCGACCCCAAGGCGGACCCAAAGGTTAAGCCAAAGGGCGACCCAAAGGCCAGCGCAAAGGCTGACCCAAAGCCCGTCGCGCCCTCCGCTGCAGCGATCTCTGCGACCACCCCACCTTCGTTATCGCCGATTCAAGTCGGTGAGTTATCTAGCGTGCCGGCACCGGCGATTGCCGCTAAGGCTTGGATTACGCTCGATGTGACGAGTGGTCAGGTGGTGGCGTCATCAAACGCCGATCAAAAAATTGAACCGGCCTCGCTGACTAAAATCATGACGGCGTATCTGGCTTTTACGGCGCTTAAAGAAAAGCGCTTAACGCTTGACGAGCAAGTCAACGTCTCGCAAGTCGCCTGGAAAACTCGCGGCTCGCGTATGTTCATTGAGCCACGTAAGCCCGTCACAATCGATGAATTGATTAAGGGTGTGATCATTCAATCGGGCAACGATGCTTCTGTTGCCTTAGCCGAGGCGATCTCAGGCACTGAGGCTTCGTTCGTGACCCTCATGAACGAAGAGGCCCAGCGTATGGGCTTGACCAATACCACTTTTATGAATGCTGCGGGCTTACCCGACCCCCAGCACTTCAGCACCGTGCGCGACCTTGCGCTGTTATCGCGCCGCATGATTACCGACCATCCTGAATATTTTCCGTATTACTCAGTGCGCGAATTTACTTACAACAAAATCAAGCAGCCCAACCGTAATCGCTTGTTGTGGGCCGATCCTACTGTTGATGGCATGAAAACAGGGCATACCGAGGGGGCCGGCTATTGTTTAGTGGCCACCGCTAAGCGTGGCGAGCGCCGGGTGGTGACGGTGCTAGTGGGTTCAGACAGCATGGCGACGCGCGCCGAAGAAAGCCTTAAACTCTTAAACTGGACTTTTCAGAATTTTGAAACGATCAAGATTTTTGATAAAGCGCAAGCTGCGGTTCAATCGCGCGTGTGGCAAGGAAAAACTGAAAATACCAAGCTTGGCGTGGCCGAACCCTTGTGGGTCACTGTGCCACGAGGCAAGGCGGGCGATATCAAGCCTGTGGCGAAGCGGCCCGATCCTTTATTTGCGCCACTGATGCAGGGTCAAAAAGTCGGAACACTCAGTCTAATGCTAGAGGACAAGTTACTTCGCACCGAACCGCTTGAAGTCCTTGACGCGGTCGAGCGCGCGGGTGTGGTCGGACGCTGGTCTGATTCGATCAGATTGTGGTTTAGATAAATGGCGTTTAGCCGATTAAAAATTAACGAACAGGAATAGTGAAATGGTTCAGAACATGTTGATTCAAGGCGTTTCAGGTGACCCGATTGTTTATTTGAACGGTACCTTCGGGCCCTTGTCTGAAGCTAAAGTCTCGGTGCTTGATCGTGGCTTTATCTTTGGCGACGGCATCTACGAAGTGGTGCCCGTGTATCACGGCAAACTTTTTCGCATGAAAGAACATTTGGCTCGCCTCGAACGCAGCCTGAAGAAACTTGACATTCAACAACCCATGACGCTTGTGCAGTGGGAAGTGCTCGTTAAAGATTTGCTCAGTCGCTCGACTGAAAAAATGTGCATGGTGTATTTACAGATTACGCGGGGTGTTGCTAAGCGTGACCACGCGTTTCCGGTACCCGTTGTGACGCCCACGATTTTTGGCATGGTGGCGCCCATGACCCCACCTACAGCGGCTGTGCGTGAAAAAGGTTTACGTGCCGTTAGTATCCCGGATATGCGCTGGTTGCATTGCGATATCAAGTCAGTGTCGTTGTTGGGTAACGTACTGGCTAAACAAGCTGCCGTTGATGCGGGTATGGATGAAGTGATTCAGTTTCGCAATGGCAATTTGACTGAAGGGGCTTCGTGC
>JABMMM010000252.1 GCA_013205565.1 Alcaligenaceae bacterium
GCCATAGCCAAACCAACGACCTGTGCGCGAAGGCAAAAAATGTGCCTGTGTCATTTCTTGAACCCAGGCTGCCGGCACGAGCTGCTTGCCCTGCGCCACACCCGAGCGGGCCATCATCATCGCCAGACGCCCGTAATCGCGTAAGGTGGCGTTGAAACCCATGTAACCGACCTCCAGGCCAGAGGCGTCAATCAGCCAGGTTGCCTCTTGTTCTGCACCGAGCGGTTTCCAGATTTTGTCTGAAAAATAGGTGGCGATATCTTGCCCAATCGCTTGGCGTAACACCACCGCCAACACAAAGGTTTCTGCCGAGGCGTAGTACCAACGCTCGCCAGGCGCAGCGATCCGTCGATTAAATAGTTTGACAACGTTTGCACCCCCTGCGGATTGACCCACGAAGGTTGCGCGCGAAAGTCGTACCGAGTCGTCTTGCCCGTCGTAATCTTCGCGAAACTGCACACCTGAAGACATGGTCAGCAAGTGGCGCAGAGGGGTATTGCCGTACTCAGTGCCTTGCAATTCTGGCGCATAGACCTGTGCCAAGTCATCGAGTGAACGAATGCGACCCTCATTGAGCGCCACACCGATCAACATCGCAATCACGGTTTTTGCCATCGAGAAAGAGGTAAACCGTTGCTCGGGCTGGCGGGCGTATTGATAGCGCTCAAGTAACACGGTATCGCCCTGCGCGATCAACAGGGCGGTGGTCGGATTACGCTCGAAGTAATCGTTCAATATTTTTGTACCACCGCCTAACACTGGCGCGCCTTGATAGGTCAGACTCAGTTCAGACGCTGACCGTTGCCAAGCATGCACAGGCGGTGCCTTTGCCGAGACTCTCGCTTTAAAGATTTCGTCGAGTCTTGAAAAGCTATCAACGCTGGCCTGCGCTTGCCACCAGTTTTGGCGCGACCCGCGCGTAAAATCTGAAACGATGCCTCCAAAGAGCCCCATTTGCGGGCCATCCGCACGCATCCCAATGCCTTGGTCAAAGCGCCACGCACTGATTTTGCTCTGCCCACTTGTGCCGCAACCTGCAGCCCCAAGCAACATGGCTGTGGCCAACAAGGCCCAGACGGACTTGGGCGTACCGGTCCAACGCATTATGAAAACTCCTTATACTGGTATTCTTTTTTTTAAAGCCACGCTATGACTCGCGCTAAGACTTTACAACAACATCCCGATGCCCCCGGCGAGCTCTTGATTTGGACGTCGGTTGACCCAGCCTACGAGCAAGACTTTAACCAGTGGTACGACCAAGAGCATATGCAAGAACGTGCGGCGATCAAAGGATTTCGCTGGTCGCGCCGCTATCACTCAGACACCTGCGCACGCCCCTACCTGGCCTTGTACCAAACTGACACCCTGCACGTCTTTACCAGCGAGCCCTATCGCCAGGCGTTCACCAAACAAACGCAGTGGTCTGAGCGTAACTTTACGCGTATGCGCGACACCAGTCGGCGAGTCAACGCAGTCACCCCACTTGCGGGCGTGGGTACTGGTGCCGCAGTGGCGCTGGTCTGTTTACAAACACTCGAGCAGGCACAAGCTGCGATTGAACTGGCCCAAGCCCTCATTGGGGCGATGGATGGCGTGTTGGCTGTGCGTGCGCTGTGCCCTGATCCGATATTGTCAACACCCCTACCCTCTGAAGACGTCACGACGCGCAAGCTCGAACCGTTTTTGGTGATCGAGACCACTTCGCTCTTGATAGCAGAAGCCGCTAAAAAGTGGATGGCAGACCAGCTTGCGTGTCCCGCAGAGCGCAGTCACTGTTTTAAATTGTTATGGGATCTGCAATCAAGCGAACTTGAGCGCTAGCTTTTTTTGGCGGTGATTTTTAATGTTTTGCCGATGGTCTGGTTAAAGTCGTTCACGCATTGACCTGAACAACGACCAGCCCATTTTGACACTACGTTTTGAGTAGCCAGGCGCCTGACCGTGGCCAAGTCGGCTTGGCTTGGCTTAACAAGCACCATTTTGCCTTTGGGTGCCATCGGACAAGCTTTAGCACCTGTGCTGCAGTCATAGCCCTTTTGATTTTCAGTTTCGGCGAACAACCATAAGCTCTCGGTCAGCTTGGATAAGTTGATCTCGAGCAAAGCGCGTACCTCTGGATTGAGTTGATCCCAAACCTTTTGGTTCACCGCATGGATTTCTTGATTCCAACCCAAAGGCAAGGCATAGAGATGGGTGGCCGAGGTATACCACTTGGCGGTGTAGCCCGCCATGCTGCTGGCAACTGCGCATGCGATCGTTTTATTTTGAAAAGCGGGCAGAACCTCGGCAATGGGCATACTGACGGTTTTAGCACCTAGGGCTTCTAGCAGTTCTCCTTGCGAACGCGTGATCGTACGAACGCGTTTATCCTTTAGATCAGTCAGTGCGCGAAGCGCAAAGTTGCAAAATAATACCTGCGGCGCAAAAGGAGAGATTCCAAGCAACTTGCTTTGATAAGTCACGGACAAGTGCCGGGCTAATACGGAACGAAAACTAGCTGAAATCATCCGAGCGGATTTTGCATCGGTCGCTAAACCTGCGAGGTCGACGGCCTCGTAGACGGGCGTATCGCCCGAGGGATAGATTAGAGGCACCACACCAAATTCGATCACGCCTTGCTTCATGAGTTTGAGCAACTCAGTGCCCTTTAAGCCCATTTCGTCAAAGCCTTTAATTTGCGCAGTAATCTGGCCCGCAGTGTGTTCAGGCAGCGTCTTCAGCCAAAAAGGTTGTTCGATTTGTTTATAGGTCGAGCGCGTGCTTAAGCCGCCCAGTACTTTAAGTTCAGTAACGGGCAACTCTTGTGCCACAGACAGGCTTAACGTGGCCCCGTAGCTCACTGCTAACGCCCAAGCCAGGCAGTTCCTGACCGCAGACGCCAGCCAACGGCTCAGCCCTCTTTTAGCCATTCCCTGAGCTTGTCCTATACTCTGTGCTGTGTTTTCTTTATTTCGCATAGCGCATTCTACCAATGCCACAGACAGACTCAACTATTTTTAAAACCCAGGGCGACTCTGGCTTCAGACAACCGGGCACCGAAGCACCGCTTGTGCCCGAACTCAGGCCGCAAACTCGGCCGTTGTTAGGCATTACTTTTCTCCTACTTTCGCTGCTAAGCCTGACTACGCTTGACGCAAGCGGCAAGTGGGTGATGGGTACAGGGGTGTCTTTGCTCGTTCTGGTTTGGTTTCGCTATCTTGTGCACATCGGCTTGGTGCTTGCCGTTGTCTTGCCGCTGCAGGGCTTAGCAGTCTTTCGCGCGCGCTCACCACGCTTGCAATGCCTGCGCGCAACGGCCATGTTGGCGGCGACCTTAACTTTTTTTACCTCACTGAGCTACTTGCCCCAGGCCGAGGCCACGGCGATCATTTTTATCTCGCCCCTGATTATGCTCGCGGTCGCTCCTTGGATATTAAAAGAACCGCCGCGAACCTCGCGCTGGGTCGCAGCGGGCGTGGGCTTTATTGGCGTGCTGTTGGTCATCCGACCTTCAGCGGGTTTGCCGTTAATGGGTGTGATCACCGGACTCATGACCGCTTGCCTATTTGCCACGCAACATCTGACGACACGTCTGGTCGCGAGCGACCATCCTTTTACGACGCTGGTCTGGAGCGGCGGACTGGGCACGCTCGCGCTGGCATGTACACTGCCGTTTATCTTGCCTGAGGCTTGGCCCACCCTGGCAAACCTTGACCCCTTGGTCTGGCTTGTGATGCTTTCAACGGGAGTGACTGGCGGCGTAGGCCATTTGCTACAAATTCAGGCGTATCGCTTCGCTCCCGCCTCGCTGCTGGCGCCTTTTATCTATTTACAGATGACATCCGCAGCCACGCTGGGCTGGCTAATTTGGTCGCATTTTCCGGATGCGACCACGTGGGTCGGGATTGCGATTATTTGTGCAAGCGGGATTGTCAATGGTTTGATCGAGTGGCACCGCGGCCGCCACCCAAGCCCCTCACCGGCTTAGCGACTGAGTCATGCACGACTCAAGTGTTGGGCCACCGAGTCGTTAGTCTACCGAGTCGTTAAGCCGCCGAGCCCTCTGGAACCGAGTCAACTCAGGACGAAACAAGACGACCACCTTGCAAGACCAGCTGCCGGGCACAGCGCGCCGCCAGAACCGGATCATGCGTGACCAAAACAAGCGTGGTGCCAAGCGACTGATACAGCGAGAACAACATCTCGATCACGCGTGCGCCAGTCGCCTCATCAAGGCTGCCCGTTGGCTCGTCTGCAAACAATAATGCAGGCTTTTGCACAAAGGCCCGCGCTAAAGAAACGCGTTGTTGCTCGCCGCCAGACAAGGTGGAGGGGTAATGATGCAGGCGCTGCGCGAGCCCAACCTGTTCGAGCATCCGCTTGGCAGGGCCTGCAGCCTCGAGGCCCGATAACTCGAGCGGTAGCATGACGTTTTCAAGCGCTGTCAGATTAGGCAATAACTGAAACGACTGAAACACGAAGCCTAAACTTTTTGCTCGCAACGCGGCTCGACCATCTTCGTCAAGGTCAAACAGCGATTGGCCCAACAACGTAACGCTACCCTCGGTGGGTGTATCGAGGCCCGCCAACAAACCTAGCAAGGTAGATTTGCCAGAGCCAGAGGCTCCGGTGATCGCGATTGACTGACCTTGCTCAACCGAGAACGCAATATTGTCTAAAATGGTTAACTCGCCTAGGGCATCAGCCACTCTTTTGCACAGGCCCCTAACCTCTATCGCACTGCCTACCGCTGCCTTCATGAATCCCTTTTCTTGCTCTCGTCGTCGTTTAATCATTTGTTTAGCGAGTCTGTGTTTGCACACTATTGCTCAAGCCGCTGCGCAAGGACAACCCTTAGGGCAACCTCACCGTATTCTAGTCGTTGGCGACAGTCTTTCGGCAGAGTACGGCCTGGCACGAAACACCGGATGGGTTGAGCAGCTAAGAGTTGCACTCGCAAACCAACTGCCGGGCACCACCGTCTCAAACGCCAGCATCAGTGGCGACACCACAAGCGGCGGTGTGACCCGCCTAGATGCCGCGCTTAAACAGCACCGCCCAACCATCGTTTTACTTGAGCTTGGCGCCAACGATGCCTTGCGCGGCCTGCCTTTGGCACTCACACAAAAAAATCTCATTGACATGAGCCTGCGCGCCAAAGCAGCTGGCGCCAAAGTTGTTTTAATTGGAATGCAAATACCGCCTAATTATGGGCGGGAATACTCGCAAGGCTTTAAAAATGTCTTTGTGCAGACTGCCGCTCAAACTGACGCAGCGTTAGTACCCTTTTTGCTTGAGGGCTTTGCCGATCAAAAACAATATTTTCAGGCCGACGGCATTCACCCAAATGAAAGCGCGCAAAGCAACATGCTAACCACCGTCAGAAAAATCCTTGACCCACTGCTGCGCTGAGCCTGCGCTGGGCTTACGTTGTGCGTTTAAAACCGGCGGCTCACGCTTAAAGCTTTGCCCCGTCAAGCTCGCCTGAAATGAGTT
This sequence comes from Alcaligenaceae bacterium, assembly GCA_013205565.1. GTDB lineage: Bacteria > Pseudomonadota > Gammaproteobacteria > Burkholderiales > Burkholderiaceae_B > Zwartia. The sequence goes on from JABMMM010000252.1 coordinate 5,476, forward strand.
TTTTAGCATCAGGCATCAGTTTCACTTTGTAGCTTTCGCGTAATAACTTTAAGGCCGCCTGTTCTTCGGCAGCCCCCCAGGCTTGTGATAACTGGGCTTGTAACTGAGTCACTTGTGCAGCCTCTGGGGCAGCGCCTGGTTCGATCTTTGAAAGCCACAAAACGGCATAGCCCTCGGGGCCCGTCACGCCTAAAAAGCGCGGCAACGGTGTTGCACTCGCCGACATGACCGCTTCGAGTTGCTCGCGCGACAAAGACTGAGCCGACTGCCGAGTCACGACTTGCACCGGATCAAAATCTTTGGGCTCTGAGGCAGTGGCGGCCTTGAGCAGATCAAGCTGTTTGACGCCCGCGTCTGTGGCGGCAGCTAAAGCGCGCTCATTGGTGAGTGTCGTACGGATTTGCGCTGCGACCTGTTCAAGGGGTAGCACTTTAGCGGGATGCACCGCCGTCACACGTAACGCGAGAATGGTGTCTGTCGCCAACTCAAGCGCGCCGGAGTTTAATTTATCTTTTAAGACTTCAGTCGAGAAGGCAGTTTGTCGCACCTTTGGGTTGCCTAACCAAGCTTGCTCGGCCTCAGTCGGCATGGCGCCATTATTACGCTGCGAGGCCGACAGCAAACCCTCGCGAGTTAAACCCGTGGCCTTTTTGATCTCTATGCCAAGCGCATCGGCGATCGGCTTCAGACTATCGCGCTGGTCATAGATCAGATTTGTCAACTTACCCGCCATCGCCGCAAAGCGTTCGGCAGCGAGTTGTTTACGGATTTCGACGGTAATGTCTTCTTTGACTTCAGTCAGAGGCTTGATGCTAGGAGGCTGGGTGTCAGTCACGTAAAGCACGTGCAACCCAAAGGGGCTCTCGACAACCGACGAAATCTCGTCTTTCTTTAACTTAAACAGAGCCTCTTCAACTTGAGGCACAAGCATATTTTTGCTGACCCAGCCTAAGTCCCCTCCTTGGCTGGCAGAGCCCGAGTCTTGCGAAAACTCTTTGGCAAGCGCCGCAAAATCTTTAGGGTTAGCAGCAGCGCGTTTGGCTAAGTCTGCCGCCTTTTGCTGAACCGCTGCTTTCGCGTTTGCGTCTGCCGAGGCAGCAACCTCGAGCAAGATATGGCTCAAGCGCCGACGTTCGGGCTGACCGTAACGCGCCTCGTTTTGCTTATAAAAACTTTCGATGTCGGCTGCTGAAATCTTAAGATCTTTAGACGCCGCGTCTTCGTTTAGCACCACGTAATCGATATCGACATTTTCAGCAACCATCAACCGAGCTTGGTTAGCGTCGTACCAAGCTTTGATATCGGCGTCAGAGACAGAAACGTCTTTGGCGTAAGACTCAAGCGAAAATAACTTGCGCGCCACGGTGCGCTGCTCGGTAATCAACGCAAAAATCTTTTGACTGATCTCGGCCGGAACTCGAGCGGTTGAACCGATAGGCTGCAACACCTGCGCCAAAGTCAGATCGCGACGCAACCCCTGTTCAAAGGCCGCTGTGGTCATCCCTTGGGCTGCCAACGCCTGTTTGTAGCGCTCTGGCGAAAACTGCCCATCTTGTTGCACCGCCGGGATCGCAGCGATACTGCGACGCAGGGTTTCATCCGAGACAGAGTAGGCGCCATTGGTGGCCGCGATTGCAATTGCGCGCTGATCAATCAGCGTGTTGAGCAACTGCTCTCTGAAGGCCGGCGTGTCAAAGGCTGCCGCGTCGAACTGCGCGCCTAGCATGGTGCGATATTGTTCAAGCTGGGCACGTCTGGCGTTGTTGAACTCACCTAACGTGATGCCTTTGCCATCAACCGAGGCCAGTTCAGGCTCGTTTGAAATAAAGCTTGAATACCCCTGCACCCCAAAAAACACGAACGAAGGCAAGATCAAAAGAAGCAGGATTAACTGCATCCAACGCTGGTGGTTACGAATAAAATCAAACATAAGGGTGTGCACGCCTAAAGTCAAAGCGGGCAAAGTTTACCACTTGGTACGTTATGCTTGCACCTTAGCTCACTTGAGCGTTCGGTTTTTACGATGCACACTTTGCCCCCCTGGCCTTATCCACGCTTTGTCGCCCACCGCGGCGCAGGCACACATGCCCCAGAAAACACCTTGGCAGCGATGCGGATGGGTGCCAGTTTTGGCTACAAAATGGTTGAATTTGATGCCAAACTCAGCAAGGATCAGGTCGCCATCCTGCTGCACGATACCGATCTCGCGCGCACCACCAATGGCAGAGGTAACGCCGCCGAGCACTCTTTTAGCGCCTTAGCGCAGCTTGATGCCGGCCAATGGTTCGGTGCGGCCTTCAGTGGCGAGCCGATTCCCACGCTCACGGCCGTCGCGCGCTATACCCAAGCTCAGAACATTGCTTGTAACGTTGAAATCAAGCCTACGCCGGGCGTAGAGGCTCTGACAGGCACGCTATTGGCTCAACAGGCGCGCATTGACTGGCAGCATGCCAGCGTCGCGCCCCTGCTCTCGTCGTTCTCACTGACTGCGCTTGAAGCCGCACAAAAAGCCGCACCCGACCTCCCACGCGCTTGGCTGACTGCAGAACTGAAGCCCGACTGGCTGGCAATCCCCACGCGCCTGGGGTGTCTCTCTGTGCACCTGCACCACGCTTTGCTGACACAGACCTTAGTACAGACCATCCACACTGCGGGTTTTCGTGTCGCGGCCTGGACCGTCAATGACCCCGCTCACGCAATCGAACTCTTAAGCTGGGGCGTTGACGCGATCATTACTGATGCGCTTGACTTAATTGCACCCGCTTAACCCCTGGGCTCAAATCCAATTTGAGCAATACGCTTTGACTTGGCCTCACCCCGGAGAACGCATTGTTTAGTTACCGCCACGGCTTTCATGCTGGCAATCACGCCGATTTGCTTAAACATTTGGTGTTAGTGCACCTTTTGCAATACTTCAATCAAAAAGACGTGCCGTATTCATTTGTCGATTGTCATGCCGGAGCTGGGCTCTACGACCTACAAGGCGACTGGGCGCAAAAAAATGGCGAATATGCCTCTGGCATTGGCAAACTCTGGGAGACTAAAACAACCTGCCCGCCCATGGTCAACGCTTATCTTGAGGTGGTTCGCGCTTTGAACCCAGATGGCGAACTGCGTTTGTACCCGGGGTCGCCGTGGATCGCACTTGAGGCGTGCCGCAGTCAGGATAAATTGCGTTTGTTTGAAATGCATCCAAGCGAAGCTGACATCCTGACTATGAATCTTGAACAGCGCGGGTCGCAAACACTTAAGCAGACCACCTTATATGAAAGTGACGGGTTTGCTGGCCTCAAAGGACACATCCCGCCGCCTAGTCGCCGTGCCATCGTCTTGATGGATCCCTCGTACGAAGATAAAAAAGATTACCGGTACGTCGTGGATACCGTCAAAGACGCGCTGATTCGGTTTCCGACAGGGTGCTATGCGATCTGGTGCCCACAGGTGCAACGCAGAGAGGCGCAAGAACTGCCCCGACAACTAGAGCGCGCGGGCGCCAAAAACTGGCTGTATGCCAGCCTCACCGTTCGCAAACCGACAGACGACGGTCTAGGCTTGCACGGCAGTGGCGTGTTTGTCATTAACCCGCCCTGGACGCTGAACGCGGCGTTAAAAGAGACCCTGCCCTGGCTAGTCAAAGCACTTGGCCAAGATGCCCGTGCTGGCTATAAGCTCGATTTTTTAGAGCACTAAAACCGCTCATCCGCTCGCAAATAGCGCCACTGGCCAACCGGCAGATCGGCCAGACGCACCTGCCCGATACGTACCCGCTTGAGTCCTAGCACTTTTAAGCCAACCAGCTCACACATGCGGCGAATCTGGCGTTTTTTTCCTTCGTTCAAGATGAACTGGAGTTGCTCATCGTTTTGCCAGCGCACCGTCGCGCGTTTAAGTTTTTTACCATCAAGCGCAAGACCTTCGTTGAGTAGTTCGAGCTTGCCCGGCGCCAGACGCCCCTGCACACGCACCAAGTACTCTTTATCGATTTCGGTGTCTTCGCCAATCAGTTGGCGGGCGACGCGCCCGTCTTGCGTCATCACAAGCAAGCCCGTCGAATCAATATCTAACCGCCCCGCCACGGCCAAGCCCCGCAACTGCGAGGGCTCAAAGCGCTGAGGGCTGCGGTCAGACAGCGCCCGGCTTTGCGGGCCAAGAAGTGCCACCGCGGGGGTGTAACCGTCTTCGGCTTGACTCGAAACATAGCCCATCGGCTTGTGGATCAAAATCGTGACACGCGAGGTTTGCTGCACCGCAGCAGACCTTTCAAGCGTAATGTTTTGGGTGGGTAACGCGCGTTCACCTAAGGTGGCTACCACGCCATCGACTTTGACCCAGCCTTGCTCAATATAACTGTCGGCCTCGCGACGCGAGCACAAGCCACGCTCGGCCATCAGTTTTGAAATGCGTACTTTTTCCATAGTTTGCGATAATACAACGATGCAGACCAAGAGCGATTCAAACAACTGGAGACCCGTGCCTGGGCCGACGACTTCACAGCTTCAACGGCAGTGGCTCACACGCCCCGGCGCTTTGACTCAAGGCTTACGCGGCCTGGGTTGTCTGACATTAGAGGTGCTTTCTGAAACCGTTCGTTGCGCTCGCCCAGAAGAGTCTAGCAGGCTGAGCTTGCCGTCAGGGCACCCACTGTGGCAGCGCGAGATTTGTCTGTTTGTCTCGGGGGTGGCTTGCATCGTGGCCCAGAGCGTGACGCCGCTCGCAGCCACCCACGGCCATTGGCAGGCGCTCAAGCGCCTTCGCAACCGCCCTTTAGCCGATATCTTGTATCAAGACCGCGCAATCTTGCGCTCTAACTTCGAGTTCACGACGCTCAGGCCTGGCATGCCGTTGTATCGGCTCACCCAAGCCAAGCAGGTTTCAAGCACGCGACGCTATGCACGCCGCTCGGTCTTTTTACGTGCAGGGCAACCCCTGTTGGTCGCTGAGGCGTTTTTACCGGCGCTTTGGCGCTTAGCCAAAGATTCATGACCGAGTGTTAATACGTCAGCACGGTGGTGTCAGCCAGCGTTAAACACTCGAGCATCGTCACCAACCCGACGATGCCTTCGCAACTTTCAAGCATGTCTTCGGGCCGTAGGTTGCGATCGCGCATCGCGGTGCTGCACAACAGCACCTTGGCACCCGCACGGGTCGCATCTTCGACATAGGCCGACAGGGGCCGCTTTAACGGCTCGACGACGTGGTGTCGGGCTGGATTGTCGCGCACAAACAATTCAACGCTGGCGCCAAAAGCGTGAATTTGGACCGACCAATCCATCGCCGCAGCCGCAGCCGCCACCATAAAAGGCGTGGCCGCGAGTTGGGGCGCGGTGGCGCAACTTTGCCACAACTGAATCAC
>JABMMM010000253.1 GCA_013205565.1 Alcaligenaceae bacterium
CCAAGATCCATAAAGGCGGGAAGCTGATCGGCCGCCGGCAGCGCTAACTGCATACCCTTGACGCTGCGTGGCTCGCGCGCGAAGATGTCGAGCGGTTGTTCAAGCGTAGTGGGGTCTCTTGAGTCGGGTCCGACCAACGCATCCAAAGCTAAGGCGCAATCGCGAACGTTACGGCCCATGGGGCCGATCGAATCAAGCGTCCAACTCAATAAGCCAGTGCCGTGCAAGCTGATGCGCCCAAACGTGACCTTCAGGCCAGTGATCCCGTTAAACGCCGAAGGGATCCGTACCGAACCCCCTGTGTCGCTGCCGATTCCGATCGGAGCATACCCTGCTGCAATCGCCACACCGGTTCCGCTTGAAGAACCACCCGGTACGCGATGTGTTTTAAGATCCCACGGATTACGCGGCGTGCCCATCAAGGGGTTGGTGCCCCAACCACCAAAGGCAAACTCGGTCATGTGAAGCTTACCCAGCGGTATCATCCCAGCCTGCAATAGGCGCTCAACGGTTGCACTGGTTTGGGTCGCACGGCGTGTCACATAATGCTTTGAACCAAGCGTACAAATTTGACCATCGATATCGAGCAGGTCTTTTAAGACCACCGGCAGGCCATGCAAGGCCCCTAGAGGTAGGCCTGAGGTGCGGGCCTGATCTGCCGCGCGCGCGAGTGCAACGGCTTGGTCTGCATACACCTCGGTGAACGCATGCAAGGTCGAGTCTGCCTGACTGATGCGCCGCAGCAAATGTTGCGTGAGTTCAAGCGACGAAAGTTTGCCGGCTTTCAGCAGGCCCGCGAGCTCTGTTAATCCCATCCAAGACAGCGACATGCTTAGGCCCCTATAGTGATGCAATGTTATTGTTGTGTGCGGTTATTATGCCCGAAGTTGGTGCGTACACTTGGGCTTTTCGGGTTTACACCAACAAGATCGCTTGACGCCGCTTGCCTTCACATGCAAAGCTTGAACAGTTACAACGGAGAACACTCACTATGCTGACCGCACGCACCAACGATGGCGTTGACCTTTGCTATGAAACCACCGGTTCTGGCGACCCGATAATTTTTGTTCACGAGTTTGCTGGGCATAAAGAAAGCTGGGAGCCGCAGGTGCGGCATTTTGCGCGTCGCTATCAATGCGTCACGTACAACGCACGTGGCTATCCACCGTCATCAGTGCCGCCCGAGGTGTCCTCGTATTCGCAAAACCGCGCGGTGGCAGACATCCTCGCTGTCATGGATCATTTAAAGATTAAAAAAGCCCATATTGTGGGCTTGTCGATGGGGGGCTTTGCCACCTTGCATTTTGGTTTGCAACACCCTGACCGCGCCTTATCTTTGGTGGTGGCGGGCTGCGGCTATGGCGCCGAACTTGAGCAGGGCGAGCAATTTCGCAAAGAGGCCGAAGCAAGCGCCAAGATGTTGTTAGAACAAGGCATGAAAGCCTTTGTCGACAAGTACTCCTTTGGCCCCACGCGCCTGTCGTTTGAGCGCGCTGACCCGCGTGGCTTTGCAGAATTTATTCAACAGTTTTATGGTCACTCGGCGCTGGGTTCTGCCAACACACAATTAGGTGTTCAACGCGAACGGCCTTCGCTTTACAGCTTAAAAGATCAGTTGCAAAAACTGACCGTGCCCACCTTGATCTTCAACGGCGACGAAGACTGGCCTTGTTTGAAGCCGGGGCTGATGCTGAAAGAAATCATCCCGTCTGCGGCGCTAGCGATTTTGCCTAACTGCGGGCACACGATGAACATCGAGATGCCTAACGAGTTCAATCACGTGCTTGAGCAGTTCTTGCAGCACGCCAGCAGTGGTCGCTGGCCGCAGCGCGATCCACGCGCCATGGTGGCCTCGATGACTGGGATGAAAGACTGAACGCCACGCTATTTGGTGAAGTGCAATGCAACTAACGCTCGCTGAAAACTTCAGGGCGGTTTTTTATACGCCTTTTTATTTGCTGAAAGAGTTAAGGCTCGCCGAACAGGCGGGCCTGCACATCGATTGGTTAGCGCCGGGCATACCAGGTGGGGCAATCGACCAGATCAAAGATGGTTCGGTCGATTTGACTTGGGGCGGGCCCATGCGCGTCATGAAAGACCGTGACACCTTCCCCGCAGAGGGTTCCTCGTTGCTTTGCTTTGGCGAAGTGGTTGCGCGAGACCCATTTTTTTTAGTGGGTTCTCAAAAGAGTTTTTTACTAAAAGATCTGGCACATTTACGCTTAAGTTTGGTGTCTGAAGTTCCGACTCCTTGGCTGTGCTTGCAGGCTGACCTCAGAGCGCTGGGCCTAAATATCGAGCAACTCGAACTGAGTGGACGGCTCAAGCGCGACTGGACGATGGCCGAACAAATTCACGCGCTCGAGACACTAGCCATTGATGTCATTCAGCTCTTTGAGCCCTTCGTCAGTGAGGTACTAAAGTCAGGGCAACATAAAATCCTTTATGCTGCCCACGGTCGTGGCCCAACCGTGTATACCGCATTCATTTGTTCGCAAGATGGTTTCGCCAAAAAACGAGCCGCGTTCGAGCGGCTCAATGAGGTACTGGGTACACTACAAACATGGCTATACGCCCACTCTGCGCAGGATATTGCTCAAATCGTACAGCCCTATTTTGCTGAGCTTGAACGTGACGTATTGACTCGCGCAATCGAGCGCTACCTTCAAGGTCAGGTTTGGGCAACCACCCCCGAGGTTTCTAGAGCTGGCTTTGATCGCTTGGCCGATAGCCTACACTCAGGAGGCTTTATACAAACTCGGATTCTTTATGACTCTTGCGTCAAATCCTTCAACTAAAAAGAGGGGTTGTACAAACTCGCATTCTTTACGACCCTTATGTTTAATCCTTTTACTAAAACATCTGTAGAACATGAAATCTTTCAAAATCATCCAAGCAATCATCGCATTTTTTATGGTGTGTGGCGCTTCGGCACCGATCGCCTTCGCGCAAGCACCCTACCCGAATCGTCAGCTGCAACTAATCGTGCCGTTCCCGGCAGGTGGCCCCACAGATATCGTGGCGAGGCTCTATGCGCAACAACTATCCAAGCTCGCTGGCCAACCCGTCATTGTCGAAAATGTGAGTGGGGCGGCTGGCATTATCGGCACACAAAACGACGCGCGAGCCGAGCCAAACGGCTAAACAATTTTGTTTAGCACG
>JABMMM010000254.1 GCA_013205565.1 Alcaligenaceae bacterium
GCCACACATTAAAGACGGCCGTTTGAAAGTGATCGCCAATCTCTCAGATAAGCGTTCAACGCATTTGCCCGATGTTGCGACGGTGAGCGAGCAGTTTCCTGGCACTGTGAGCGTAGGATTTGCAGGGCTGTTTGCACCCAAGGCGACTCCGACTGCAATCGTGCAAAAAGTCGCCCTTGACGTTCAAAACATCGTAGGCGACCCCACCTTTCAGCAAGCCGTTGTGGACAAGGGTTCAGTGCCAGATCTGCGCACAAAAGAGCAATGGGCGATTTTCTTGGCAGATCTCACAACCAAATATTCAGACCTCGTGAAGTCTGGCAAAGTCAAAGTGGCGGAGTAAGGTATGGACAAAGAACTATTTGAAGCGGGGGTCACAACGCGTAAAGAGGTGCTCGGCACAGACTATGTGGGCAAAGCCTTTGAAGAGAATGCGTTGACAGATGAGTTTCAAAAAATCGTCACAGAATATGCGTGGGGTGCAGTCTGGTCGCGTCCAGATTTTCCGCGCAAGACGCGCAGCATGCTCAACCTCGCGATGTTGACCGCCCTAAACCGCCCGAAAGAGCTGCGTTTACATATGCGTGCCGCTATTCGCAACGGGGTCACTAAGCAAGAGTTCGTTGAAGTGTTTTTGCAGACACTGATTTACTGCGGAGCACCGGCGGCCAACGACAGCTTTAGAATGGCCGCAGAAGTGTGGCGTGAGATCGAGGCTGAGCAGGCGAATGTGAAGTAAGTGAGCTAAAACTGCGACTTTTTCATACCTAAATATTAAAAAGTCGCGACTATTTGATAAAGCACCTCATAAAAGTCGCGGTTTTACGAAAGAATCCACTGCACCTAAAAAAGCACAAGCACCACAGATAGGCTCACCCCCTGAGCCACCGAGCTAGGTAGACTCAAAAAAACCTACCCCTACCCCAGCTCACCTTACTCAAGTCCATCCTCATGCCAACACCTAAAACCGCCACGCGCGAGCAGTGGCTCAAAGAAGCCATCCTCGCACTCACGCCGCTATTTAAAGAAAAAGGCTATGCCGTACCCAAATGCCATGTGTCGTGCGGCTTTGCTAGTACCGACGCTAAACGCGGGCACATCGGCCAGTGCTGGAGCACCAAGGCCTCGGCAGACAAGGTGAATCAAATCTTTATCTCGCCCGGGCTCAGCGATAGCGTTGAGGTGATTGATACCTTGATGCATGAGCTTGTGCATGCGGTGGATGACTGTCAAAACAAGCACGGCCCCATCTTTAAGAAGATGGCGCTTAAACTTGGTATGAAAGGCCCGATGCGTAGCGCCGGTGCTGGCCCTGAGCTTAAAGTCAAACTTGAGCAACTGGTAGCCAGCTTGGGCACCTACCCTCACGCAAAACTGAGCGTACCCCGAAAAGTCATTGACCGCCGCCCCCGCCCACGCGCAAAATGTTCAGCGTGCGGGTTTACGGTGCCGATGCTGAAAGCCTTTATGCATTATGGGCCGCCAATTTGCCCGAAAGACAAAATCGACATGACCGCCATCGGCGACTGGGAGTAATCGTAAACATACTAATCGTGCTGATTGTCGTGCGCTTGAACAGAGACATTGTGACTCAACTCAATGCTTCACGCTCTACTTCAACAAAGACCGCCCATCCATCGCCTCGTGCGGCACGCTCAGAAAATCAAGAATCGTTGGGGCGATATCCACCAAGCTCGTTGGCTGAGCAATTGTCGCCGCAGCGTGAGCAGGATGATTGATGAATAAAAACGGATGCGTTTCTTGAGGGCCGAGGCCGCCGTGCTGGCCGCAATGCATCGCAACGCCTTTTTCTCCGTCCTCGACCATCCACCTTGCACCGCTCACACCATGGGCGTTGACCGTGTCAAGGCGGGCCATGTCTATACCCATCACTAGGTGGCGCGATGCTGGCAAGCCCAGTTGCGCCAACCGTTCAGCATCCAAGACCGCAGCAACCCATTCTTGCTGCTGGATATGTTCAAGCTTTTCAGTCAACCGCGCTTTGCCGTGTTCGGTTGCGTAGAGCAAGGCACTTGTACCCTGACCCGCCACACAAATATCGCCCGCTTGAATGTCGTGACTCAAACCATTTGCAGCAAGCCATTGACTAATATGGATCGAAGCACCAATCACTTCATGACCGTGGTCTGACGTAACGACAAATAAAATCTCAGCTTCATTGCGTGCGGCTTGGACGGCCTCGCTCACCATCTCAACCATCTGATCCGTGACGCTTAAGGCTTCCAAATGTTCAGCCGAACCTGGCTGCTGATAGTGCAGGGTCAGATCTGGATTCGCCAGCCACAGGATCCCCAGGCTACAGTTGCCCTCCAACACAACGTCTTTGCAAAAGCGTGTTGTGGCCTCAAGGTCACCAGCCAAGTCATGCGAAACATTCAAATGACGATGATCGGTTATTTTCTCTCCGCCACTTGCAAATGATCCTGAGCGATGATGCACATGGCCAAAATGTTCTGGATCCAGAAAATACGCGGCACCTGGCGATACGTTTGAATACACCACTTGACCGCCAGCGTTCACCAAATACTGCGCGAGCGTTTTAGTTTGCAGCGTTGTACCCGTTGCGCTTCGCATCAGGTCTCGAAAGCCCACATCACCCGCATTAAACACTTGAAGACGCTCGTCTAAGTACAGCCCCATCTGATTGCCATGCAAGCCGTGCTTGCCTGGATAGCAGCCGGTTGCGATCGAGGCAGACGATACCCGCGTCACAGACGGAAACACCGCTTGGTGTTGCTCAAAGCTCAAGCTATTGACACCCAACTCAGTCAAGACTGGGGCACGCTCTGGCGAGAGCCATTCAAAGCCTAAACCATCACAGACTACTAAGATCACTCGCTTAGGAAGTGACTGCTTGTTTGTAGTCGTCATTTTGATATCCATTTGCTCACTGCAATCATAAAACGGGTTTGACCGCCTCGGTTCATTCCAGCACCTGACTCACTGTTTCAATCTAACGCTTGCATCCTACCCTGCAAGCCAAGCCCTCAAACCTGCGCTTCATTCAAGCGAAATCTTTGCTTTAGAAACAATTTCTGCGCTCTTGGCGATTTCGTTGAGAATAAAGGTTTTGAAAAACGCTGGTGTTGAACCGACAGGCTCAGCACCCTGATCAAGAAAGATCTTTTTGATCTCGTCGCTTGCAAGTGCCGTGCGCAGGCTTTGGTTAATTTTTAGGATGATATCTTGTGGGGTGCCGATCGGCACAGCTGCCCCAACCCAGGTATTAAACTCATAGCCCTGATAACCAAGCTCTTGCATCGTCGGCACATCAGGCAATGAAGGCACCCGCGTAGCTGAGGTCACAGCCAAGGCGCGCAGTTTACCCGCCTTGATCAAGTTAATAGCGGGCGGCAGACTGCTAATCCCAATATCGACCACACCCCCCATCGTATCTTGCACCAAAGGGCCTGACCCTTTATACGGCACATGCACAAGCGAAGTGCGTGCGCCACTGGCCAATAATTCGCCTGCCAGATGCTGTGGGCTACCTGCGCCAATTGAGCCGTACGTAACGGTGCCAGGCTGCTCTTTCGCGCGCTTCATCAAACTTTCAAGAGTGGCCGACGAACTCGCGGGCACGACCAAAATCAACGGAAAGGTCGCAATCAGGCTGACCGGCTCAAAGTCGGTTGCGGGGTTGTACATCATTTTTTTGAACAAACTGGCGTTAAACGCCATCTCTGAGGCGGCACCATACAGAATCGTATAGCCATCGGCTGGGCTCTTGACCACGCTTGCTGCCCCAATCATGCCGGTAGCGCCAGGCCGGTTCTCGATCACTACTGATTGCTTCATGATGACATTCAACTGCTGCGCCATGGCACGTGCCGTGATGTCAGTGCCGCCACCCGGGGGATACGGCACGGTCAGTTTGACTGCACGGCTGGGATAGTCGGGCGAGTCAGCCCTGCTTAAAGTTGAATAACAGTTCAGCGCAAAACACGCCGTCAAGGGGAGGACGAACTTTAGACACCAGTGTGCAGACATAGAGATCTCAGGGGGATGAACAGTTAACTAGTCAAAGACAAGACTTAGACTAGTTATCCATCATAGAAACCACAGGTGAACATTTTGTGACAAGTTTTAGGTCAGCCGCACCCTACATTACGGTCTTAACCAAGTAGCGCCGACAACTAGGCCCCTCTGAGGCATCACCTAGAGCTAAGCGAAGTCGGCTCGGGTTGCCAAGGTTGTGTTACACATCACCACCCTCCCTCTTCGGCAAATCAGCAAATCTCTGCTGCATCGTCTGGTTACCCCTTGTTAACTTTTTGATCGTAACGTCTTGAACCTTGTCGTTCGCCAAGCGGAGGTGTCGATTTGTGCTACTTAACTCGTCTCTGGTTTTTTGTAGATGAAGAATAGACTTATCGATCTCTTCGATTGCCTTCTCAAAGTGCCTTGAAGCGAGGTCGGCGTTTCTGTCGAAGCCTGTCTTAAAGCTGGCGAGCTCTTTTTCGAAGTTTGTAATGTCAACATTTTGCGCTTTAATCAGCGCGAGCTCTGACTTGTACACCAGTGATTTAAGTGCCGCGTTACGCAACAAAGTAATGATCGGAATAAAAAACTGTGGGCGTACCACATACATCTTTGGATAGCGGTGAGACTTGTCGACGATCCCGGTGTTGTACAGCTCACTATCAGGCTCAAGCAACGACACCAACACCGCGTACTCGCAGCCCTTCTCGGTGCGATCTTTATCAAGCTCTTTCAAAAAGTCTTCATTTTTGCTTTTGTTTACAGTTTGATTGCTCTCGTTTTTCATTTCAAACATAATTGAAACAATCTCATTGCCAGCGTCGTCTTGATCCTTGAAGATAAAGTCGCCCTTACTGCCACTGCGCGCGTTATTGTCTTTTTCAAAATACGCTTTCGGAAACGCGGTCGCCCGGATACGATCAAACTCAGTCTCGCAATGCTGCTCAAGAGTTTCACCCACCATCTTGGTGGATAAGCGTGCCTTCATATCTTTGAGGCGCTCGATCGTGTCTTCACGATCTTTGATCTGCGTTTCGTACTTATCTTTAAGGGCTTGCTCGGCTTGTTGCTTGGCCAACTCAACGCGCACCAGGTTGTTTTTAATCTCGTCACGCTCTTGAGCCACCACACTAACGGCCTCGGTCATTGCCAGCTTTTGCGTCACCTCTAGGCCGTCGAGCTTGGCTTTTAGGCTTTGGATGTCTGAATCTTTTGCCGCGGCAGTCTTTTGTAATTCGCTGACTAGTTTGGCGTCAGCAAGGGCCACTGAAGCTTGGTTTTCTAACTGCGCTTGCTTCAGCTTGTTGGCAAGCTCGTCGCGCTCTTTCTCGACACCGCTCAACGCCTGCGCTAAAGCGAGTTGGCGTGCAGCATCGGCCGCCAAGAGCTTGGCGTTTAGCTCTTGAATCACAGCGTCTTTAGCGGCCTCGGCCCGATGTAACTCACTAGCCGCTTGTGATTTGGCCAACTCGACAGCATTTTTCTTGCCTTGCTCGGCTAGTTCAAGACGCTCGTGCAGTTGCTCGTTGAACTCGCTATCACGAACCTGTTTAACAATATCCGCATAGCCAGTTTCGTCAATTTTGAAGGCTTTTGAGCAGTGGGGGCATATGATGTCGTGCATGTTGGGTTACCGCCTTTGCTATCGATATTTATACTGCGACAGTATGCCTGACTAAGTGGTTCACCGAGTGAGACACTAGAAGGTCACTCTCAGGTTACCAAACGGTGACAGCCACTCATTCGGCAATTTCACTAAAATTATCCTTGCAAATTCATCACGACATGTTTAATTTACAAGGATATTTCAACGCTAATCCATTCCCAAAATCGCAGCGCACCTACCAAAGGGCGCGTCGCTGTACTTTTACCGTACCGCAGCCGGCGCAGAACTCGACGTCGTAGCTGAACTAGGGTGACGAAAACTAGATTTTGAAATCAAATTTTCGAGTGTATCCAAAGTCACAAAAGGCTTTTGGCTAGCCTGCGAAGATGTCGGCGTTGACGCGGCCTATATCGTTGCACCCGTACAAACGGGCTGGCCCGTACAGGCAAAGGTCGAAGTGATCGGCGTCATGGATATTGCTCAACGCTTGGCGCAGCATTTTGATGTTTGACAAACAAACCAATTAACTCAAGCCTTAAATCTATGGACCCACGCCTACTCGACGCGTTACGCAACGCCCCTAGTCTCGACTTATATGAACTTAACCTGACCGTTCGTCAGATGCTCTCTGATCCGCAGCGCATTCTCGCTGTGCGCACTCAGTTGCATCTTGGATCGCGGGTGAGGTACTTTCATCATCAAACCCAAGTGCTCACGCCTGGTATCGTCGTCGAATTTCGGGCAACAGAAGTTGCGATTCAAGACGAAGCCACCCGTCAACAATGGTGGCTTCCTTACGCGGCAATTATTACTGACTCCAACGCGCACCCTGCACCGGCAGCTTCGGCGCCCAAGCCCGAAAAATCAAACGTTGATTTCAGAATCGGCGACACCGTTGGCTTTACCGACAAATATCTTAGAGAACATTTTGGCACCGTCGTGCGCGTGAACGACAAAACCATTTCAATTGACAGCGATGGCGGACGGTGGCGCGTATCGCCAAAACTATTACGTAAAATTATTGATCTTTGAGGCGATGAAGGTGGTTACAAGCGCGAAAATGATCCCAAAAAACCTTACCTCATTGCTCCCATTAAGAAAACCTGATTCGCTTGTGGAGTGATTGCAATGATTGCTTGCAGGTGTTCGTGAAGCTGCTCAGGGGTAAGCGTTGCATGCTTAGCAGCAACTACCAGCGCGTGATAAAGCTCACGCACCTCGTATTGATCGATTTCATAGCCATAACCAAGCCCAATCCATTTAAACGCGGCCAACCCTGACGCCAACGCAAATCCTGGACGTTTTTCTGCATAATCTCTGCAGGCTCTGAATAACGTGCGCGGATCAGTCGGACTATCTTGAATCAGTGCGATGGCGCGATCATAGAGACCCGCATCTTTTGCGGCGGCAAACCATTTACCTTTATCTAGTGGGTCTCGGTCGACAAGGTCGTTTAACACTTCGGCTTGGTCTTTATGCGGATATTTTTTTGTAATCGCTCTAAATGTCGCTAAATTTGTTGTGGCCTGATTGGCAATCAGACCGTAGCGCTGATATGCCTCTTCGTGCAAACCAGACGAGAGCAAAATATCTTCGCAAATTTCTGCAATCTCAAACTCGCTGACGTACGGCCCCCGATTCGCGTGTGCGTATTGAATCGCCTCTGTTTTTTTACCTTGTGCAAAAAGCGCCTTAATCAACCATCTCTGGTCATGCCAGTATTTGTGTTGAGCGTGGGTGACGAGCTCTGTTATTTCATCGTAGCGACCAGAGAAATACAGTGCGGATAAGCAAGCTTCTTGACCGTTATAGATGGCAAAGGCTTTTTCTTCGAGCATCACGTAACGGGTGGTGGGTAAAAACGTGTCCGCCCAGTGCGAGGCCAACTCGCGGGTGGCGCACAATTCACCCCAAAACGTTTTTAAATGCTCGATATAGGGCATTTGATCGTCTTCTATCGCTTGCCAAAGCCGATCGAGCCATTTTTCTTTTATGACCGCGACTTCTGTACCTGTCGCAATAATTGGAACAAGTACCTCAATGGCTTTATTCACAGTCGAACCAAGGGCTCCTGAAGAACTATCAACATGCATGAGCGCGGGTGATAATTTTTCTAACAGTAATACCGCACCCTCAGCCGCGAGCGCTGGCTCTTTACGGGCGATCTTACGGATCTCAGTCAGCGCTTCTTTAATTCTTTTAATTGGCAGGTCTGATTTCCAACCAAATATATCGCGACGAAAACGCGGAGAAAATTCCCATTTATGTTTGTTCATAGGTGATGTCGTGCTTATCCGAACATTTGCGCGTTGTAGGTGATTGGCTTTTATGAGTTTGCCTGAAGCCTCAGGAACCCAGTACGTCATCTAGGTACTGTTGAAGCATATTCTTCAAGGCACATTTAAGTAACACCATTTTTGCACGCTAACATTTGTAATGTTAGCGTGCGGATTCAATGTTAGTTTCAAGGCTGTTCAACTTCCTCGTTTTCAAAAAATATACAAAATTATTGACATAAATAGCTAAAATCTACGTATTTATTGACAAACTAGGGTCATACAGCGATTTATGCGCACTTTTATTGACAAAGCATTTATACCAAGCTCTCATAACAAAAGGTAATGCATCTGCATTGACTAGACAAGGTGATTGCATTACCATTCACGTTATTGACCCCCTGATCGGAGCGCGCAATGGCTGCCATCCTTGAAGTTGAATCAACCTTGACCGACCGCTACCAAACCACGATCCCTGAGACAGTTCGGCGAGCCTTAAAACTAGGCAAGCGGGACAAGATTCATTACACAATCCGCCCCGACGGAGAGGTCGTGCTCACCCGCGCAAAAATTACCGAGCAAGACGATCCTGTACTTGGGCAGTTCTTGGGCTTTCTTTCTAACGACTTTGCCAAACATCCAGAACGGCTTCAGACCATTGACGCCAACTTGGTACAACGTATTCGTTCGTTGGTCGGTGGCATCGAGGTCGATCTCAATTCTGCGCTTTCGCCAGAGGATGAGTAAGCTTGAGTCAATCTGCTCCTTTTTTAATCAACGACTGGGTGCTCTTTGCCCACCCCTTATTCCTTGCCGAGGTTGACGCACTCGCTCAGCAAGTTGAACGACTGAAGCATAAAGACCCAATCGGTTACACCAAAAAAAATGCGACTAAGCGACTGGCAGCAATTGCAAAACTCGCGTTTGAAGTCATCCCACAAGATCCGGCGCGCGCCGAATACAGGCAAGGCAATACGTTAGGTGACGACCACAAGCACTGGTTTCGCGCCAAGTTCTTTCAGCAGTACCGACTGTTCTTTCGCTATCACGCGTCCAGCAAAGTGATTGTTTACGCGTGGATCAACGACGCCGACACCAAGCGCGCCTACGAAAGTAGCGATTAATTTCAATAAATATACAAATTTATTGACACAAATAGCCAAAAACTACATAATTATTGACAGAATACGGTCACACAGCGATTTATGAGCACTTTTATTGACAAGCTGCCTTTACTACTTTTTAGCGCAGCACAAGATCAAACACAGGCTCAGCGGGTCACCCGGTTAGCGCGTGCGGGGCGCTTGCGCAAAATCTGCCGTGGCGTTTACACCAGCGACCTGCATCGGCCGCTTGAACAAATTACGCGCCCCAATTGGCGCGAAATCACAGAGCATCTTTACCCGGGTGCGGTGATCGCCTATCGCTCGGCCGAGCTTGCGCAACCCGACGCGCAAGGCAATATCTTTTTAGTGCTCAGCGGGCGGGCACGCCGCCTGGCCCTACCTGGCCTAACCCTCAACATAATCCCTGGCCACCCCGCTATCCAACAGCGCGATGCTGCCTTAAATGATACCCCCTACGGCAAGCTCTTTGTCTCATCAGAGGCCAGAAGGCTTTTAGAGAATCTATATACAGGCAAAGGCGCTGCACTTCGCACCATGGGTCGCCAATGGATTGAGTCACACCTAAGCAAACTGTGCACGATTCGTGGCGAGCACAAACTTAACGCGCTACGAGACAACGCTCGCTTGATCGCAGCCGAACTTGGGCTCGAAGTGCAATTCAAAGCCTTAAACATCATTGTGTCCGCCTTAATGCAAACAGGCAAAGCACGTTCTTTACGCTCAGCCGATGCGCTGGCGCGCGCTGCGGGTAAACCTTACGATCCCGACCGCATCGAGCTTTTCGACACACTTTTCTCGGCGCTACGAAAACCTGCCGCCTTGTTAGGCGAGGTTGCCAACACAGCAACAAGCGTTTTTAATTTTGCGTTCTTTGAAGCGTATTTTTCAAACTACATCGAGGGCACAACTTTTACCGTTGAAGAAGCCACTGAAATTATTTTTGACGGAAAGCTAATTGCGCAACGTAATGAAGACTCCCACGACGTATTAGGAACCTTTAAGGCCATTACCGAAGAACCTTTTCGCTCTACCCCACCAACAAACGAAGATGAATTCTTGTCATGGCTACGAAATTGTAACGAGCTGATTCTGTCAAGCCGGCCGGATAAAAACCCAGGCCAGTGGAAAGAACAATTGAATCAAGCCGGCAACACAATCTTTGTGCACCCCGAATTGGTGAAGGGCACCTTGCGCGAGGGATTTAAACGCATTGCGTTGCTTGAAGATCCGTTCGCGCAAGCGTTAATGGCAATGTATATCGTCACTGAAGTGCATCCGTTTGTGGACGGCAACGGCCGAACCGCACGACTCGCGATGAACGCGTATCTCACTCAAAGTCGCGCCTGCCGGATCATTATCCCAACTGCCTATCGTGAGGATTACTTGTTGCCACTCAAAGCACTGTCGCAAAACGCCAACCCCGAGCCCTTTGTGCGTGCGATGACGCGCGCCTGGTATTGGACAGCAGGCTTTGATTATTCGGATGTGGCGGCTCTAAGAAACAAGCTGAACGACTGCAATGCCTTTGCAGAAAACTTAGTTCAATACCGCTTGCTCGACCCTACTGATCTTTGATAGCGTCACACCTAGCGTGATTGTCTAACAATTAGGATTAGGCCGATTCCATTTATCCGTGCCACCACCGCCAGGCCCGCTATAGCACCCGCCACCCGGAGCCGTCGAAGCGCCACCGCCCGGCCCGGTGTATGCACCACCACCTGGCCCTGTGTAAGCGCCGCCACCCGGCCCCGTGTATAAACCGCCACCTGGTCCGGTATAGGCACCGCCTCCGGGCCCTGTGTATGCACCACCGCCGGGGCCTGTGTAGGCTCCGCCGCCTGGGCCGGTATAAGCGCCGCCTCCGGGTCCAGTGTAGAGACCACCGCCCGGGCCCGTATAGCAAGGCCCGCCAGGGCCAGAGTAGCCGGTGCAAGCCATCGACGCGCTTGAGGC
>JABMMM010000255.1 GCA_013205565.1 Alcaligenaceae bacterium
ACCATACCGCCCACATCAGACCAGTGCGCACGTACAGCAGGAAAAAAAATTAGACGTCCATCGCGAAAGACGGGATATACGATGGTGACATCGTTTAGGTGGGTGCCACCGCTATACGGGTCATTTAGCAGAATGACATCGCCTGGGACGATCGTAGAGCCCAGCTTGGCCATGGTTGATCTGACGGACCACGGCAGGGGCACAATATGTGAGCCGATGTCTTCAGATTGTGCAATCACTTGGCTATTTGGATCGAAGAGTCCGCAAGAAAAATCTTTGGCATCATAGATCGCTACTGAGTTAGCCGTGCGGCAGATCGTGACGCGCATCTCTCTGACGGTTGAGATCAGTGCTTGCGTCAGCACTTCAAGAGTGATGGGATCGATGGTCATGCTTGACTCCGAATTTTACGAATCACCAGACAGCCAGAGTGCTCAAGCTCAGCGTTCCAGTCGGCAGGAACAACGGTTGTTGAACCATTTTCTTCAATGAGTGTGGGGCCCGCGATAGGGATGTTCAATGGGAGTAAATCGCGTTGATAGATGGGCACTTCAACGCTTTGGCCATGAAAGACCACTGGTCTGCGACGTGACAGCGCGGCGCTTAGTGACCGACCCTCTTTGTGGAGTTCTGGCATCACTGGTTTGTCTGATAGGCTTGAGGCCACCACTCTGTAACTCACAATTTCGACCGTCATGTTTGACAGGGCACCAAAGCGCGACAGGTAAATGGCCTGAAAGTTCTTCTCAATAGAATCCATGCTGGATTGTTCAAAGTCGACGGGGACCGAAAGCTCAAAAGATTGACCTGAATAGCGAACATCTAATGATGCAGCAAAGCGTCTGCGGGTGGCGTCAAAGCCCGACTGATCGAATTCAAGATTGGCTTGCACAACCAACTCTTGCAGTAAGCGCAAGACGCTCTGGATGTCCGTGTCACGTAAAGCAGAGATCGAGGTTTTGACATAATCGCGTCGCGAGTCTGCAATCAGTAACCCTAGCGCTGAAAAGGTGCCGGGCAAAGGTGGAATCACGACGGTCTGCATGCCAAGCTCTTCAGCAATATCAATTGCGTGCAGTGGGCCTGCCCCGCCGTAGGGCATGAGGGCAAAGTTTCGCGGGTCGTAACCCTTCATAATTGAGATGTCTTTGATCGCGCCGGCTAGGGCGATGGTCGCCAAACGCAAGACCCCTTCAGCCATTTGGTAAACATTGAGGCCAACTGATTTTGCAAGAGACTCGATCGCTTTGTGAGCGGCCTCTAGGTCAAGCTTGATTTCGTTTCCTAATAAACGATCGACGCTGAGTCGACCAAGCACAACATTGGCATCTGTTACCGTGGGGTCTATCCCACCGCGACCGTAGCAGGCAGGCCCCGGGCGACTGCCCGCCGAGCGCGGTCCGACCGAAAGAAAACCGCCTGCACTATTGCGCGCAATGCTGCCGCCGCCCATTCCAATCGTGTGGATGTCAATTTGTCGAATTTTGATCGGCAACGTACCGACGTGCCCATCGGTGGTCATGCCAAACTCACCGTCTTGCACCAGACAGACATCGGTTGAAGTCCCGCCGATATCACAGGTGATCAAATTGGGGTGGTTTGCCTGCTGACCGATATGGGCGGTCGCAATGACACCGGCCGCGGGGCCCGAAAGCATGGTGAGCACAGGCAGGTCATACACCCGCGAGACGGGTAATGAGCCTCCGTTCGAGGTCATGATCTGTAATTGCGCCGTCAGACCGTTTTGTTTGAGGGTTGCCTCAAGATCGCCTAGGTAGCGGCGCATTCTTGGCGCAACATAGGCATTGATGGCGGCAGTCGAAAAACGTTCGAACTCTCGGTACTCGGGCAGCACCTGAGCTGAGGTCACGATGACCGCCTCGGGCAGCGCTTGAGAGATCAGCTCGGCGCAGCGAAGTTCGTGTGCCGGATTATTGTAAGAGTGTAAAAAACACACTGCTACGGCTTGCACACTGTCTTTTTTTAGTTGCTTACCAATCTCTGCAACCTGCTGCTCGTTTAAAGCCAGAACGACTTCGCCTTTCGCGTTGACACGCTCATCGATCTCAAAGCACATTGAGCGACTCAATAACGGTTCTTTTGGCCTGGCTTTGATGTTGTAGAGTTCCATGCGATTGCCTCGACCCACTACCAACACGTCTCGATGGCCGGTTGTCGTGAGCGCCGCAATCTTGGCCCCGTTACGCTCGAGCGCGGTATTGGTAGCGACCGTCGTACCATGTGCCATGCGCTCGAGTGTGCTCGCTGGCACACCCATTCGTTTCATGCCAGCTAGAATGCCTTCGGCTTGATTATGTGGAGTCGAAGGAACCTTATCGATTGTGATTGTTTTTTTCACCGGGTCATAGAGGACCAGATCAGTAAAGGTGCCGCCAACATCTATCCCTAACCAAAGCATAAATGACTCCATCGAAGGTTCTGCTAGCTTATCTATACGCCAAAAAATTTTGGTATGCGTTTTTCTTCAATCGCCTTGAGGCCTTCTTTTAAATCGGCACTGGTATAAATCGTTTCGTAGGCTTCTGAAATTGATCGTTCAGCCTCTTTGTGAGAGGATAAGGCCTGCACCAAAGATTTTGTCACGCGAATGGCAAGAGGGGCGCCGATGACGATCTCAGCCGCCACTTGTGCAGTGGCGGCCTCAAGTTCGGTGTCAGCAACCGCGATGTCTATCAGTCCCCAGGTCTGAGCCTCTTTCGCATCGATGCGGCGACCCGTAAACATCAGCAAGCGAGCTTGCGAAGGCGTAATTTGATCGAGTATTAATTGATGCTCTTTGGGGCTGAGCATCAAGCCAATGCGAGCGACAGGAAACCCAATTTTGATATGACTGGCCGCGATGCGAAGATCGCAGGCGAGCGCCAGCAGGCAACCGCCACCGATTGCATGACCTGCCATGCTTGCAATGATCGGCAGTCGACTCGTTTGTAAGGCGCGGTATAGTTGGTTAACAAGTTGATCGTACGCCATTGCAGTTTGTGGTGTTGTGAAGGCCTCAGGCAGTTCGTCTAAGTCTGCGCCCGCTGCAAAGACGCGGGTGCCCGTGCCACTCAAGATTGCCACACGAACAGACGCATTTTTTTCGGCCAGGAACAAGGCGACTTGCAATTCGCGAACGACTTGCAGGCTCAAGGCGTTGCGCTTTTCTGGTCGATTGATGCTAATGCGCGCGATACCCTCT
This sequence comes from Alcaligenaceae bacterium, assembly GCA_013205565.1. Lineage (GTDB taxonomy): Bacteria > Pseudomonadota > Gammaproteobacteria > Burkholderiales > Burkholderiaceae_B > Zwartia. Next base: position 3,203 of record JABMMM010000255.1, read on the forward strand.
GAAATACTGAGAACAACAGTTTCTAAGGCGTTGTGTTCCATTCTGTTAGCCTTTTACTTTTAGGTTTATAGGGTCCTCATTCGAATATTGCTAGACAAGGTCATTGAAAGCCTATTACTGTAAGTGTCAGCTAGTTAATGATTAAGAGACGCTCGCCCGCATAAAACTTACTTTAACTTATATTTGCCATTAAGCGTTTGTTAAATATCCTATTTAAAAAAATGAGGTAGGTATTGAAACCATCAATAGATATAGGTGCACACACGGCTCATGCCGATCACGTCATTACTGCGATCGATTGTTTTCCCGTTTTGTTGCGTTTGCGCAAGCCTCTGGTCATGTCGACTTATCGCATAGATGATGGGCCCGTGTTGTTTGTCAGAATTCGCACGCGGGGCGGTCATGAAGGCTGGGGCGAAGCGGCTGCAAGCCCGGTCATGTCGGGCGAAACACTGGTGGGCATGGCGGCAGCGGTCAAAGAATTTATTGCTCCCAAACTTCTTGGTCAGTCAGCACTTGATCGTGCACGCTTGTCTAAAGCGATGCGCGCAACCGTATTTGCTAATGGCGGGGCGTTTGCTGCTTTGGATATCGCCTTGTTAGACCTGGCTGGCAAAATCCAGCAGGTATCGGTTGCAACCTTACTAGGCGGTGCGCTCAGACCTGCCATTCAAGTCCTTCGCTTGATCGGTGGTAGCGGCGATACCTCTAAAGATGTGGCAGAAGCGGTCGAGCTTTATCAGCAAGGCTTTCGCGCCTTTAAACTTAAAGTGGCAGTCGCCCCAGTGGCGCTTGAAATTGCTACGGTGCAACAATTGAGACAGGCGCTAGGGCCTGAGGCGTTGATTTCTGCAGATGCCAATATGGGATGGGATCACTCGACCGTGCTTAAGTTTTCAAAGGGCGTCAGTGATTGCTCGGTGGCTTTTATTGAGCAACCCTTGCCGGCGGGCGATGTGGCTCGGTTAGCGAATGTGGCTCGATTGTCTGAGGTTCCTCTGGGAATTGACGAGAGTTTGCACGGGCTTTCGGATATTTTCGCACACACGCAGGCTCAAGCGACGCACGGTGTGAGTCTGAAAAGTATCAAGTTAGGGGGGATCACGCCTCTTGTTGCAACTGCAATTGTGGCAGACAGTATTGGTTTGTCGGTGAACTTGGCCATGATGATGGAGACTGGGGTAGCAACGGCTGCGATGGTGCAGGCGGCGGCTGTGATCCCCCAAATAAATTGGGGCCTCAGCCTAGGCACGGTCTGGATTGCAGACAACCCCGTTGCCGAGCCCGACTGTCGCGAGGGTATGGTGTATGTCTCTAATAAGCCAGGATTGGGTGTAGAAGTTGATGTCAAAGTGCTTGAGTCGCTGCGTCCGCGCACCAGTTAAGTCAGGCCTTTAGGGTCGCTAGGGTACTCATCTGAGTTTTGGCATAATATTTGCTTGAAATCTTTCATTCGTTAAATTGTGAGCTAAGGATGTTTATTGAAATTCAGCAGGTGTCAAAGTCCTTTTTGTCGCGAACCGGTCGGGTATCACGTGCAGTTGATGATTTTTCTTTAAACATTGAGCGCGGTGAGTTTCTCTGCTTACTAGGCCCTTCTGGCTGTGGCAAAACAAC
>JABMMM010000256.1 GCA_013205565.1 Alcaligenaceae bacterium
CGAGGACTTGTCAGATTCGACAGTGATCAGGCTTTGCTCGGCCTTGACCGTATCGCCGACCGCCACCAACACTTCAATCACATCGACCGTATCAAAATCGCCGATATCAGGGATTGGAATATCAATCAATTTGCTCATCTTGTCCCCTTACAGCACGATACGGCGAAAATCCGCCAACAGGCTGCCGAGGTAGGCGTTAAAGCGTGCCCCAGAAGCACCATCAATCACACGGTGGTCGTACGATAGCGACAACGGTAAGGTTAGTTGTGGCACAAACTGTTTACCATCCCAGACTGGTTTCATATACGACTTTGAAACGCCCAAAATCGCGAGCTCTGGTGCGTTAATGATGGGTGTAAAGTGCGTGCCGCCGATACCACCTAGAGACGAAATCGACATGCAACCGCCTTGCATTTCAGCCGGGGCTAACTTGCCATCACGAGCCTTTTTGGCGAGTTCACTGCTTTCAGCAGCTAGTTGCAAAATACCTTTTTTATCGGCATCACGAATCACTGGCACAACTAGGCCATTTGGGGTGTCTGCCGCAAAACCAATATGAAAGTACTGCTTCAAAATCAAGTTATCGCCATCGAGCGACGCATTGAATTCTGGAAATTTCTTGAGCGCTGCGACAACGGCCTTGATTAAGAATGCCAGCATCGTGACTTTGATGCCGGATTTTTCGTTCTCTTTATTTAAGGTCACACGCAAAGCTTCGAGCTCAGTGACGTTCGCTTCGTCGTTATTTGTTACGTGGGGGATCATCACCCAGTTGCGGTGCAAATTAGCCCCCGAAATCTTTTTAATACGCGAAAGCGGTTTAGCTGTCGTTTCACCAAATTTTGTAAAATCAACTTTAGGCCAAGGTAAGAGGTCAAGTCCGCCACCCAACGAAGCGCCCTGCGCAAACCCTGACGCGCCTGCACCCCCCGCTAACGCTTGCTTAACGAAGTTTTGAATATCTTCTTGAACGATGCGCTCTTTAGTGCCCGAGCCTTTGACAAGACCAAGATCAACGCCAAGTTCGCGCGCAAACTTTCGCACCGAAGGCGAAGCGTGCGGCAGGCCAACCGTTGAGGTTGGAAGCTCAAGCTTACCCGCCGGTGGCGCGGCAGGCGTGACAGCAGCAGCGACTGACGCGCTCGGTGCTGCAACAGCAACTGCGGCAGGTGCAACACTCGCAGACGGCGCCGCAGGCGCAGAGGCGTTTGACGCACTCGAAGTCGCTGCAACGCTCGCAGTGGCTGGGGCCGCAGCACTCGGTGCAGCAGCGCTTGGCTCAATGCTCAGCATCACACTGCCTTGTTTGATCTTATCGCCCACCTTCACCGCAATCGCTTTGACGATGCCGGCGATCGAGGTGGGGATTTCCATTGAGGCCTTATCAGACTCAACGGTGATCAGACTTTGTTCGGCTTTAACCGCATCGCCGACCTTAACCAAAATTTCAATCACTTCAACGGTGTCGAAATCCCCAATGTCTGGAACTTCAATAGCTGTGATGTTACTCATAGTGGATCTCTTTTATTAAGCGTATTGGGGGTTGGCTTTATCAGGATCAATGCCGTATTTTTTTATTGCTGCGGCCACTTGGCTAACCGGTACTGTGCCCTCGTCGGCCAGCGCACGCAAGGTCGCCAAGACCACAAAGTGCCGATCAACCTCAAAGTGTTCGCGTAGTTTTGAGCGAAAATCTGAACGGCCAAAACCATCGGTACCCAACACTTTATAAGCGCGACTCTTTGGCATAAACGGGCGAATCTGATCAGCAAAAAGTTTCATGTAGTCAGTTGAGGCAATGATAGGACCCTCTGTTTTTTCTAGCAGACCAGTCACATAAGGCACCTTGGCTTTTGTCGTTGGATGCAACATATTATGACGCTCGCAATCCAAACCATCACGACGCAGCTCTGTAAAACTCGTCACGCTAAAGATGTCAGCCGATACGCCCCAATCTTTTTCAAGCAACTCGGCACCTGCCATCACTTCGCGCAAGATCGTACCCGACCCGAGCAACTGAGCACGCAGCTTATGCTTGCCGCCTTTTTTCAGTCGATACATCCCGCGAAGGATACCGGCCTCGTCACCCTTGGTGAGCCCTGGCTGTGGGTAGTTTTCGTTCATCAAGGTCAAGTAGTAATAGACGTTTTCTTGATCCTCGATCATGCGCTTCATGCCGTGTTGAATAATCACAGCCACTTCGTGCGCAAACGTTGGGTCATACGACACGCAATTTGGGATCGTCGACGAGAAGATATGGCTATGGCCGTCTTCGTGTTGCAAGCCCTCGCCGTTGAGCGTGGTGCGCCCGGCCGTGCCGCCCAACAAGAAGCCACGCGCCTGCATGTCACCCGCCGCCCAGGCCAGATCACCGATCCGCTGAAAGCCAAACATCGAGTAGTAGATATAGAACGGCACCATGATGCGGTTGTTCGTCGAGTACGAGGTTGCGGCTGCAATCCAAGAACTGAACGCACCGGCCTCATTAATGCCCTCTTGCAATAACTGACCATCCGCGGCTTCGCGGTAATACATCACCTGATCTTTATCAACGGGTATATATTTTTGACCTTCGGGGGCATAGATACCGATCTGTCTGAACAGGCCTTCCATGCCAAAGGTGCGTGACTCATCGGCCAAGATTGGTACCACTCGCGGACCGATTTCTTTATCGCGCAACACCTGATTCAACACGCGAACAAAAGCTTGTGTCGTTGAGATCTCGCGCCCTTCAGCCGTGGGTTCCAGAACCGGACGCAGCACTTCGAGCAAAGGCGCTTTCAAATTTTCGTCGGCACGAGTACGCCGCTTAGGCAGATAGCCACCCAACGCTTTACGGCGCTCATGCAGATATTGCGTTTCTGGCGAATCTTCAGCCGGCTTGTAATACGGTAATTCTTCAAGCTTGCTGTCGGGCACTGGGATGTTATAGCGATCGCGAAATTCGCGAATCGTATCGATGTCTAGTTTCTTTTGCTGATGAGACGGATTTTTAGCCTGAGCAATATGCCCTAAGCCATAACCCTTAATTGTTTTAGCCAAAATAACTGTGGGTTGATCCTTGTGCGCTGACGCTGCTGCAAACGCTGCATAGACTTTATGCGGATCGTGACCGCCACGATTCAGACGCCACACATCTTCATCGCTCATGCGTGACACCATCTCGAGCAACTTAGGATGTTTGCCAAAGAAATGGTCGCGTACGAACTTGCCATCGTTAGCTTTGTAGGCTTGATATTCGCCGTCGACGGTGTCTTCCATGATCTTGCGCAAAATCCCTTCTTTATCGCTTGCAAGCAAAGGATCCCAATAGCCACCCCAAATCATTTTGATCACGTTCCAGCCGCTACCCCGAAAATCGCCCTCAAGCTCTTGAATGATTTTGCCGTTGCCGCGTACGGGGCCATCTAAGCG
>JABMMM010000257.1 GCA_013205565.1 Alcaligenaceae bacterium
CAGCAGGTGTTGACGAGATTCGTATCCCGTCAGAAAGATCTTTTAAAGAGCGCGCACGCAACTTGAAAGACGGGCTTGAGTTTGATACGGCGGTGTTTAAGCGCTTACGCGAGTTTGCCGGCGTTTAAGTTTGCCCGCGATTCATTCAATAGTGCTTTTCTAATCGCAGCAATACAAAATTGCCTACCCGAGAGCATCTGATTGATGACCTCGGGTCCATCATCCTATCGTTAGTCAAAAAGATCTTTGATGGTATCAAGGCCTTGCGTCAACTCGCCCGCTTCGAGCTGCAGCACACGGGCAGTCAAGATTGTATGAAGCGGCGCTGCAACACCTAGCTCAAAAGCTTTCTTTGCAATCAATCCATTGATTGACTCAATTTCAGTTCGTCGCCCTCGCCGAATGTCGTGCAAGGTAGAGGCTTGACCCGTCACATCAAGGCGCTCTTCCCATTTTTTTAGCTCTTTCTCGATTTGTGCAAAGCCATCAGAAACATTCGGATTGCCCGCCAGCCAGACGTCGGGGGTAATCGACGAAATTTTTTCTAACTGCAAGCCCATTGCACGGCCGACCAAAACACCCTCTTGCGCCAACTTGATCGACAGGCGACGCGTATCGCGACGCGCGAACATGTCAACAATCCCCATGCCAGTCAAGGGCCCGATTGCACTTGCTGTCGCATTATTAGTGAGCTTTGACCAGCGCTCACCCCACAAGTTGGTGGTGACATCCGCGTGATCAACCGACTTCAAGACTTCCGCGATCTGTAATGCTCGAGGCGTCACGCGGCCATGCATCTCACCTATCCTGAAAACCGGATAACCCGGTGGCGCCGGCTTCATCCACCGCATCACTCGACCAGGGCCCGTCATTTCGACACCGATGGTGTTCAGCACGCATCCAACCACTCGACCCCAGCCAACCAAATGCGCGATGGTTTCCTCGTTCATGCCATTCTGCATCGACAACACATAGCCATCAGAGGATAAATAATCGCGCAAGAATAAGGTCATCCATTCTGTGTCATATGACTTGACACACAAAATCGCCACGTCAACTTTATTCTTTAACAGCACTTGTGCTTCAGACAAGTGCAGCGCGTGCACGGGAACATGAAAGTCCCCCTGCGAGCCCGAAAGCGAAAGCCCGTGCTGCTTCATGTGAGAAACATGCTCGGACCACAGGTCAACCATGGTGACCTGGTGACCACCACGAGCCATCATGCCGCCAACGTATGCGCCGACCGAGCCCGCGCCAAAGATGCCGATATGCATATCGATGCCTAGTTTTCGTTAATTGAGTTTCGTTGACGCCCAGGCAGTCAACAACAACTTGCCACTCACGGCAGTCCACACACCCAGATAACGGTTGTAAAGATTTTTCTCAACCCCGTCAACTACCACCGTCATATTGACTTTGCCTTCAACCAACACTGCATTGCCAACAACGCGAGCGGTGACCTCTTCACGATCTAGTCGCGTGTACGTCGAGCGCCCGGTTGACACACTATCCACGTAGGTGGCTTTAGTATCACGACGCCCGGTTGCGTGGGTGTAGGTCAACCCTTCGTCGACAATGGCTGCAAGCCCTGCACCATCGGCTGCCAGCAACACTTTGCAACGAAGCGCATCGAGTTTGAGCGCCTCTTGCTCGAGGGCTTCTGACGCAGCCTGCTGATCATTTGAAGACATTTTATTTTCCTGTTTGAGTGATAAAAAAGTTTATGGCGACAAGTATTTGCAAAGTGTTTTTTGCCATTATCGAAACATTTTTACTGCTGTGGGATCTTTGCATTCTTGATCACATCGCGCCAGCGTGCAATCTCAGAGGCTAAAAATTTAGCTTGCCCTTGGGGATCCGTCCCAATAATTGTGATCCCAAGTTGAGCGTATTGCTCGATGATCTTAGGATCTTTGAGCGCGCGCTGAGTTTCTTTAGCGATTAACTCGGTCGCCTCAGACGGTGTGCCCGCTGGTGCAAACAGCCCATTCCAAGAACCCGCCAAAAAACCTTTGAGACCAAGCTCTTGTAAGGTTGGGACATTTGGCAAAATGGCTAACCGCTGTTCACTGGTCACAGCAAGTACGTTTAAGCGCCCTTCGCGTATATACGAAATTCCTTGTGTCGAAATCAGCACCACGCAGTTGATATGACCACCCAACAAGTCGACAACCATCGGAGCATCCGATTGATAGGGTACGGGCATCAGAGGCACCTCGGCGGCAAACTTCAGTGCCTCGGTTGCCATGTGGTTACCGCTGCCTGGCACAATCCCACAGCGCAAAGCCTCAGGATTTTTTTTGCCGTGAGCCACAAATTCTTGAAACGTTTTGACTGGCAGCGAAGGATGTGTCACCAACATCATCGGTACTGTTCCAATCAAAGTCACTGGTTCAAAGCTTTTTACGGCGTCATACGGCATTTCTTTTCTGAGGCTTGGGTTAATCGCGTGCGGCGAGCCTACCATCAACAGCGTATAGCCATCTGGCGGTGCCTTTGAGACAAACTGAGATCCGACGATGCCACTGCCGCCATTTTTATTTTCAACCTGAACACTCACGCCAAGCTGTTCGGTGAGTTTTTTTGCCATTGAACGGGCAATAATGTCCGTCGTGCCACCGGGCCCAAACGGCACAATAATTCGGATCGGTTTATTTGGATAGGGCTGCGCCGTTGCGGTCATGCCAACCACACCGAACACACTAAACACCAACGCGACTATTATTTTTATGCGTTTTTTCATTTTGTCTCCTTTACCGTCTTTGTCATCTTAACTTTGCCCAAGTTGTCTAGAGCTTGAGCCGACCAGATGACTATATTGTTATTTAACGCGACCTAGATCCTGCTATGCTAGTTTACTTAGCTACAGTACAACTATTTTCTTGACTTGACCACTTATACATCCAAGCCTATGCGAACTTTTTTTATTCTTTTGGTCTTGATTAATCTTGGCGTTTTCGCGCTAGGGCAGGGTTGGTTTGGCCAAGCGCGCAGTGAGGCAGGCCGTTCGCCCGCCAGCAAAACGCA
>JABMMM010000258.1 GCA_013205565.1 Alcaligenaceae bacterium
CCCCAAAGCGACATGTTGCCATCGCCCATTAAGCCGAACAGCGTTTTGCAACCTTCGGCAACCAAACCAACCGTAACAGCTTCGTATACTTTCATGCGAGTCTCCTAAGTGAAGCACTTTTTGGTAAGTGCTTTGAATTTTTTATCCATCATAGCAAGTAGATGTCTAGAGAATACAATTAAATGCTTGTAGCATGAGTGATGAACGATTAATCGCTTGTTTAGCGATTGCCCACAAAGGAGACCCGCATGACAAAGAGCCGCTATTTCATCAAAGAATCTGACGTGACCCCTTACAGCCCGGCCAACCACGGTGACACCGTGAATCGGCGGCTGATCGGACCCGAAACCGTGGGAGCGCAGCATATTGAAGTGTTGCTGGGTGTAATCGGAGGCAAGCTTGGCGCCGTGGGTGGTGGTGCCTTGCCGCATCGACATCCCGGCATCGAGCAGGTTTGCTATTTGCTAGAAGGCCGTGCCCGCGTCGAAGTTGGGGGTGAGGTGTCTGAATTAGGCCCTGGCGACAGCTGTTTTTTTCCTGCTGACGCCATGCACGCCTTTACCCGCATTAGCGAAGAACCTGTGCGTGTGCTGGTCATGTATTCGCCGCCCTACGGCGAGTCTAAAGACAAAGCCGTTGCGGGCTAGGCCAGCTTCGCACTCCTTACAAATACATTGAAGACAGATCGCCTGCGCGGCCTTGTTCGCTTAGGCTTTGTTTGTTACCCGAAAACACCGAGGCGCCCTGGCGCAAGACGCAAACGTCAGTCGCCACTTTGAGCGCGATTGCCGCCATTTGCTCGCTTAGCATGATGGCGACGTTTGAGGATTTGGCAAAGTCGCTGATGAACTGATAAATTTGTGTAGTGATCAAGGGGGCTAAGCCCAGCGAAGGCTCATCCAACAACAAGACGCGTGGAGCGCGAATGGTCGCGCACGACAAGATCATCATTTGTTGTTGGCCTCCGCTGAGCAAGCCTGCATGTATTTTGGCTTTCTCAGCCAAGATTGGGAAACGCGCAAAGACGTCCTCTAGCGCAGGCTTGAGCGCGACGCGTCGCGTCCCGAAGCGCCAGGCGAGGCGCAAGTTTTCGTCGACGGTTAAATGGCGAAACAAACGGCGCCCTTCCATCGCATGAGCAATCCCCAGGCGCGAGCGTTCGGTGGCGGCTAAACGCGTAATGTCAGTGCCATCGAGCTTGATCGAACCAGACGTGATCACATTCAGACCTGAAATCGCCCGAAGCAAAGAAGATTTGCCTGCACCGTTTGCGCCAAGAATGGCCGTGATTAAGCCGTCTTTGGCGCCCCCCGAAAAATTTTTGACTGCTTTGATTGCACCATAACTAACCGACAGATCGGTGATCTCAAGCATGTTGTGCCTCGTCGTCGCCCAGATAAGCTGCAATCACAGCGGGGTCTTGGCGCATGCCCAGCATATCGCCTTTAAAGATGATCGAGCCGCTGTCGAGCACCACGACCTCATCGACCAGACCCATCAAAAAATCCATATGATGTTCAATCAATAAAACGGTGATCCCCAGGCGTTTGAGTTTTACTAAAATTTCAGCCAGCCGCGCCATCTCAAGATCAGAGAGGCCGGCCGCAGGCTCGTCGAGCAAAATAATTTTTGGCTGTGCCAAGAGCGCCCTGCCCAGTTCAGTCATGCGCCTGTAGCCGTAGGGCAAACTTTCAACGGCTTGCTCGGCCACCGCTTCGATGTCCAGAAGCTGCAAAATTTCGTTGCACTGTTGTAAGGCTTTTGCCTCTTGCGCGCGCACCCGTGGCATCGATAAACCCGCTTCAAGCCAGCTGTATTGCATCTTGACGTGCGCGCCCAACATCATGTTTTCGCGCACCGTAAAGTGAGGGACTAAGCGGGGGTCTTGAAAGGTGCGAACGACCCCCATTTTTGCCATGGCCACGTCCGAGCGCGCCGTAACATCAAGACCCTCTAGCAGCACTTGTCCGGCGGTGGGAGGGAACACCCCAGCGATCACGTTTACCAACGTGCTTTTGCCCGAACCGTTGGGCCCGATGAGTGCCGTAATTTGCCCAGCCTGAATATTCAAAGAGACGGCATTGAGCGCGACGAGGCCACCGAACCGCATGGTGATTGCCTGAACTTCAATCCCAGCAGGCTTGGCTTGAATTTTTAAAAATGCAGGCTCATTGGTTGGCGCGTCTGAACGCTGTGGTTGCGTGGCGGCTACCAGCCAGGCCTGTCGAATAAAGCGGGGCGGCAAAAAGAGCAGGCCTCCGATACCTTGCTTAAAAAGGATCAGCGTAAAGGTCAGAATCAACCCATAGACGATGAATTGATAATCAGCAAATAGTTGTAATTGTTCAGGTAAAAAGGTGAAGAACACCGCGCTGATGACTTGCCCTGCGCTTGACCACAGCCCGCCAACGATCGCGACAACCAGCACCTCAATCGAGCGCGAAATTGCAAAACTCTCAGGCCCTAAATATCCCACCAGATGCGCGTAGAAGCCGCCTGAAATTCCTGCCAATAAGCCACTCAGGGCATACGCCAATTGCTTGGTTTGTCTGCGCGCGATCCCAACGCTGCCCGCAGCAAGCTCGCTGTAGTGCATCACAAACAACGAGCGGCCTAAACGGCTTTGCGAGAAGTTTCTGATAAAAAGCATCGAACAGGCTGTGATCAGTAGCAGCACACGAAAATAATCAATCGTGCTGAACTTGTAGCCCAAAATAATCAGAGTACCCAAGCCCGCAGACGGCACGCCACTTAAGCCCATGACGCCACCGGTCAGATCGGTCCATTCGCGCGCGACTTCTAAAAAAATCTGACCAAAGCCTAAGGTCATCATGGCCAGATAGACTTCTTTGACTCGCCCAGCAGGGTAAGACAGCAAATAGGCAATTAAGCTCGAAACGATTGCGGCCACGGGAATCGTCAGAAACAAATTTAAGCCAAGGGCTTGCGCGAGGATCGCGCTGCCATAGGAGCCGATACCAAAAAACGCAGCGTGACCCAAAGAGATCTGGCCCGCCATTCCGGTTAGTACGTTGATGCTTTGCGTAAACAGAATCGAGACCAAGGCGAAACTCAGAATCTGTAAAGTCGCCCCCCGCAGGTAAGAGGCACCAAAAAACAGTGCGACTAATAACACCGTTAATGCGAGCGGGTGAGTGACCAATCTGCTCAGAAAGATACGCATGGTATTCATGCTTTGCTCACTTCTGCGCGACCAAAAAATCCTTCAGGACGCAATGCCAACATCAGAATTAAAAGCGCGAAGGCGATGCCGTGCTCGGCCGCCGTCGAGATATAGCCACCCACTAGTTTTCCGATGATGCCAACGATAATGCCACCCAGGAGCGCGCCTCCTGAGCTTCCCATGCCACCAAGTACCGCCGCTACAAACCCCATCAGCACTAATTCAAAGCCAAAGGCTGGGTCGACCGTGCCGCTGATTTGCGCAGTCAAGATGCCTGCGATGCCAGCCAGCACACTTGATAAAACAAACGAGCCCGAAACGATGAGATTGACTGGCAGGCCTTGAACAATCGCAAGCTCCATATCTTGTGCGGTGCCCCGGATGGCGGTCCCTAAAACCGTGTAACGGGTGAGGCCCTCTAGAAGCAAAATAATCAAAATAGAAACGACAAAGATGGCAACATACTGCAGCGAAATATTTTGCCCGCCCACATCGATGACATCTTGAACAGTAAACAGCACCTCAGGAAACGGAATCGCTTGCGAGCCAAAAAATTTTGACGCAATGCCCTGCAGCAAAATCCCGAAACCGAGCGTTGCGATAACCCAGCCCATGCTGCCTGCCGTCTTCAAGGCCGGGCGTACCGCAATGCGCTCGACTATGACTCCCATGAGGGCAACGATCGCCAAGCCTGCGATAACGGCGATGCCGTTGCTAAAACCCTGAGCGGTGAGTAGCGCCGTTGACACTGCGCAAAGCATCATCACTGCGCCCTGGCCAAAATTGAGCGTCTTGGTGGTCCAAAACGTCAGATTCAGACCAACCGCGACCAATGCGTAAACCGAGCCGACGCACGCTCCCGCAAGCACTAAAGAGAGAAAGAAATCCATGCCGAGGCGGACCTTACAGGCGTTGAGATCACCCTTTACGGGCGTGTGTGTTTACTCAATTACTGGTTTGAGGTAAAGCGCTCCGGCGGCGGATTTGGTGATCTCAAAGAGCCCGAGATCTTCGGGTTTAAAAGCTTCGTGCAACTCGGCCGTAAAGGTAATCGACGGTACCGATACGCCTGGGAGGCCCTTAGTTTGATTCAGCGCAGCAATGACGGCAGCGGCTTCTGTTGAGCCAGCGCGTCTAATCGCGTCGAGCAAGACCACGGCGCAGTCATAGCCATTGCCGACGACGGCCGCCATCGAAATTTGTGGATTTGCGGCGTCAGAGCCGTACCAGCGGTCGGTGCCATGAGCGGCGCGGTATTGATCAACAAAGTTTTGTGCGTAGGCGGGCAAGGGTCGCTTGCCAAAGGCGGCTGGGCTGACTGAGCGTGTGCCGATGGCCAAATCAGCTGCGCCATCAAGGTAGGGTGCTGTGACCGCCCCAGTTGAACCAAAGAGTGGCGCTTTGACGTTTAAGCGACTCATGTTTTTACGGATGACCGCAAAGTCAGCGCCAAGGCCCACGACTAGGATCACATCGACATTACTGCGTTGCAAGCGTGCGACCTGCGAGGTCATGTCTTGGCTGCGCTGGTTATACGATTCAATCTGTACCTTCGCGTCGGCGTTGGTGGTGTTGATTGATTTTTTGACGAGCTCGGCACCGGTTACACCATAGGCTGTGCTCTCGTGGATGACGCCGATGTTCTTGTATTGTTTGCCGAGCAGTTGGCCTAAGCGATTAGCCTCTGATTCGTTTGTGATTGCCATTGAAACCACGTTTTTACGCGGCGGCTGACCTTTGCCCTTGGGATAAATCACTGAGGGTGATTGCGCCAGCGGGTTACAGGTCGGGCGCCCGTCTGCTTCAAGCATATCCATGGTGGCAAGAGAGGGGCCACTGCCAGCGGGGGCGATAATGGCTACGATCTCTTTATTATCCAGAATGCGGCGCATGTTCTGCACGGCCTTGTCTGGTACGAGCTGATCATCAAGCGCCTCGGCGAGTTCAATTTTTCTGCCATTGATGCCGCCTTTTTTATTCCACTCATCAATTGCCAGCATGACACCACGGCGGTTGCCCTCACCAAACTCGTTGAACGGGCCCGTCAGAGCCGTTGTCAGACCAAGTTTGATGGTTTGTTGTGCCCCGACGATCGGGCTGGCTAAAAGTAAAGCAGTTGCGAGCAGGGTCAAGCCCCGGTACCCCGTTGACATCATCATGTGGTTCTCCTTTTGGTCTCGTTTTTAAGTCGCGTCAAGCGCCACTTATTTTTTAATCATTTTTTGTATTCTGCCTGAAATTTTTAAATTGTGGTGAGACTTATTCAGAAATTCGCGATAGACACACTATTTTAAAAAGAGCCCAGGCTCCAGAAGCGTTAAATTATGAGTCTTCGATAGCAAGCGACAGCCCAGCCATTTTGAAAGCCTTCTATTCTGATCATTTTGTCTTGCCGCTTCCCGCGGGGCATCGGTTTCCGATGTCAAAGTACCGAC
>JABMMM010000259.1 GCA_013205565.1 Alcaligenaceae bacterium
ATCAAGCAGTGTGCTTGGCAGGCCGTACGATAAGTGATGTGCTTGCCAGGCGATTAAAAATTTACCCTGCTGTTCTAGCAACACGAACTCAGCTTCGGTGCATGCCTGATGATCTTCACCCCCCGAGTCAGCCGGGCGCGTGATGCTGCGCTTGGCAAAAATGAATTGATCAGGGGCGAGCGGCTGCCGAGCCCCATCCATCAGGCTGTCTTTGCCAGCCCCGCTGGGGCCAACTACAAAAAAGAAGCTGCCGCTTGCCACCCAAGGCCTGCTTATTCGTCTAGGCCGATATCGACCGCTGGCGCAGCCTGAGTGATTTTGCTGGTTGAGATGTAGTCCACCCCAGTCAGCGCCACATTGCGAATCGTGGCGATACTGATCCCCCCCGAGGCTTCAATTTTTGCGCGGCCGGCAACATATTTCACAGCCGTGGTCATGTCAGCAATCGACATGTTATCGAGCATGATGACATCTGCACCTGCGGCCAAAGATTCTTCAACCTGCTCAAAGCGGTCGCATTCGACTTCAATTTTGGTCAGAATAGGTAATTTAAGTTTGGCGCGCGCCACGGCCTTGCCGATACTGCCTGCCACCGCAATGTGGTTGTCTTTGAGCATGACGCCGTTATCGAGACCCAGGCGATGATTCAGGCCACCACCACAGGCGACAGCGTGTTTTTCAAGCATGCGCAGACCTGGCGTCGTTTTACGTGTGTCGATTAAGCGTGCGCCCGTGCCAGCGATTTCGGCGTTGTAGCGGGCGGTTTCAGTGGCGATGCCACACAGGCGTTGCAAAATATTGAGGGCAGGGCGTTCGGCAGTCAAAATGCTGCGGGCAGGGCCTGACACGGTCAAAATCCTGGTGCCTTTTTCGACCTTGTCGCCGTCTTTGGCGAGCTTGGTGACACGCAACGCGGCATCATAACGGGTGAAGAGTCGGGCCGCCACATCGATACCGGCGATGTACATCGGCTCGCGGGCATTCATATGAAATGTGCCAACGGCGTCTTCATCGATCATGAGTTGCGCGGTCAGATCACACGAGCCAATATCCTCGGTCAGCCAAAGATCGATTAAACGATCAGTTTGAAAAACGTCATACATATCGGGTGACCTCGCAAGCGGTGGATGAAGGCAATTAAACAAAAAATGTAGTGTTTGCTACATTTCGATGCTAATTTAAATCCGCCGTTTATGCAAGGGCAAAATAACACTTGAGTCACACTTAGCGCATTTGTGTGCCGCCGTTGACATCCATGATCGCACCCGACACAAAACTTGCCGCGGGCGAGCACAGGTAAGTCAGCATGCCTGCAATCTCTTCGGGCTCGCCTAAGCGGTGCATGGGGTATTCGCTGCCGTTATAACCTTGACCGGTGGTCATGCCCGTATCAATCGGGCCAGGTGCGACGGCATTAATGCACACATGGTGAGGCGCCGCACGTTGCGCAAACCAGCGCACCAGGGCGTGAACGCTACCCTTGGAGGCGCTGTAATGCGGGCCGGCCCGTAACCCGCCAGTCCAGCCTGCGATTGAGCCACAGAGCGCAATACGCCCGTGCTTGCGCGCTATCATGCCGGGCAACACCGCGCGCACAAGATTAATTGGCCCGAGCACGTTGACTTGCATGACACGCATAAAAGCGGTTTCGTTCCAGTCGGGCGCTAACCAGTCGTCCTCGAAGGGACAGATGCCTGCGGTGTCGGCCAACGCAGTAAACGGCTTATGTCGACGCACTAAACTTTCAACCGCGTCGCGCTGTGTCACGTCGCAGACTTCGACGGCGACTGAGCCTTTCAGCGTGTGCGCAAGCGCTTCGAGCTTGGCGACCGGGCCGATATCCGTCAACACCAACGAGGCGCCAAGCTGGCTGCACAGCCGGGCCGTGGCACTGCCAATACCACCCGCAGCTCCGGTAATCCAGAGGTGAGTGCCGGTCATGTCAAAGGCCTGTGAGGCGTTGATTTTTGAAAGATGCAAGGCGATCCCCTAAGTGATTAAACCGACAGATACCGTTGTTTGATATCGGCGTTGTCGTTGAGTTCGTGAATCGTGCCGCAAAAGACATCCGTGCCTTTGTCGATCACCACGGCTCGGTCAGCAAGACCTAAACAAAAGTGCAGGTTTTGCTCGGCTAAGACAATCGTTTTTCCTAGCTTGTGCAAGGTGGCGATCAAATCACCAATCTTTTGCACCATGAGAGGGGCTAAGCCCTCGCTGGGCTCGTCAAGCAGCAAGACATCAGGGTTTCCCATCAAGGCGCGGCCGACGGTCAGCATTTGTTGTTCGCCCCCAGATAATTGTCCGCCCATTCGGTCTTTCAGGGGGGCCAACAGAGGCAGGGTGTCATACACGCGCTCGAGGCTCCAGTCGTCTTCACCCTTCGCACCTTTTTTGATTGCGATGGTGAGGTTGTCGTCGACGCTGAGATCTGGAAAGATCTGACGGTCTTCTGGTACGTAGCCAATGCCTGCTCGGGCAATCAAATGTGCAGAGCGCCCAGTGATGAGCTTGCCGTACAACTCGACGCTACCTTTTTTTGTGGGATTCACGCCAGCGATGGTCTTCATGGTGGTGCTTTTGCCGGCGCCGTTTCGCCCGAGCAAAGCCAAGGTCTCGCCCCGGTTAACTTCAAACGATAAGTTGAACAATGCCTGACTGGTGCCATAAAAGACATCAATGTCTTGCACCTTTAGCACGTGGTCGCTCATGCGTGCTCCTCGCGGGGTTTACCCAAATAGGCCTCAATGACAGCCGGGTTGTTGCGGATTTGCTCTGGGCTACCCTCAGCCAAGAGCTTGCCATAAGATAAAACGTGGATGTGTTGCGAGACTCTGAAGACGATCTCCATGTCATGCTCGATCAGCACCACAGTTAAGCCACCTTTTTTCCAGAGGCCGTAAACGGTCTCGATCATCTGCTCGCGTTCTTCGGGACCCATGCCAGCAACGGGTTCGTCCAGCAAAAGCACTTTGGGTCTTAACACCAGTGCCAAGGCCATATCCAAGAGCTTTTGATCGCCGTGCGACAAATTGCCGCTAATCAAATGCGCTTTGGTATGTAAGCCAAGTTGCTCCATCACTTCAAAGGCTCGGTCGCGCGTCTGTGCCAGCGGAAACCGCCCGTGCATTTGCGCAGAACGCCCCAGCGGCGACATCAAAGCACCGCGTAGCGACTCTTCAACGGTGAGGGTCTTAAAGAGTTTGGCCACTTGAAACGCGCGACCGATTCCTTTGTGTACGATCGCGCTGCTAGTCATGCCAACGATGTCTTCGCCATCTAACAAAATGCGACCAGAGTCGGGTTTGAGCGCACCGGAAATTAGATTAAAGAACGTTGTTTTGCCAGCGCCATTGGGGCCGATCACGGCGGTCAGTGATTCAGTCTTAAAGTGAATCGATACATCGGAGGTTGCGACGACGCCACCAAAGGCCTTGTTGAGGTTTTCAACTTTTAGCATTAGTGGCCTCCGATGACTGTTGAGGTTTGCGCAGCCGGCACGCCGCCATAGGTTTGCCAGGTCGAGCCTGCCAGCCAGCCAGCGTCAACGGGCAAGTTAATGCCAGTGATCGCCTTGGCGGCAGGCGATAATAAAAAGCCTACCGAGTCTGCAATTTCGTCTGGGGTGACCATGCGACCCATTGCAGCCTGTGAGGTCAGATCTTCGGGGTTACGATCACCCCGATCAATCGCGGCTTGCAACGCTTCGGTGAGCACGTAGCCGGGCGAAATCGCATTCACACGCACGCCGGCACGACCCCACTCGGCCGCCAGGCAAGCCGTCATTGAAGCCACTGCAGCCTTTGCGGGCGCATAGGCATGCAAGGGTACCGACCGCA
>JABMMM010000260.1 GCA_013205565.1 Alcaligenaceae bacterium
ATGCGCTCAAGATAGGCTTCAAGCAACTCGACAGGCGACAAGCTAGCGGCTTGAATGCGAGCGGACGCTTCAGCTAGAGTAATTTTCCATAAGTCCTTGCAAGAAGGAGGCATTTTCTTTTTCATGCGATCCAATGCACGCCGGCTTGGCTTAATAGGTTCTCAAAGTTTGGCGGCTTCGTTGCGCCTGGCGCCACACGATCACGAAGGATGGTGAGTGCAGCGTTAGCCATTTGAGCGGTTAGGAATCTTATCAAGCCAGGAAAGGACTTCGGCTTTAGTCAAGACATCGCCGTACTTTGCATTAATATCAAACAGTGCGGCATCGTGAGGAGCGTCATGACGATCTCCGCAACATTCTTTGGGAACAATCACGCGATAGCCGTGCTGTATGGCATCTACGGCTGTTGCCCGCACACAGCCGCTTGTTGAGCAGCCTATCAGTACCGTTGTGTCAATGCCTAAGGTCTTGAGTGTCGAACCAAGGGATGTGCCGAAAAAACTGCTTGGATACTGTTTAGTGACAATAAAGTCTGCTGGCTGTGGCGTGATGCGATCGTCGATCGCACCGAGAGGTGCGCCTTGGATAAAAAGCTTAAGCGAAGGCACTTTCTTAAAAAATAGCCCACCATCTAAGCCAGAGGGGTGATACACCACCTGCGTATAGATTATGGGTGCGCCCGCCCGGCGTGCGGCGGCTAACAAGGGGATTGAGTGCTCTACCGCATCGACAACACCTTGACCAAAAAAGGGTGCTCCCTCAGTGGTGTACGCCTTCACAAAGTCGATCACAATGACGGCAGGTTTTTCGCCAAATCCCAATCGTGTATCAAATACCCCTCGGTAATTGTCCGCGCGGCTCGCATCTGTCATTATGGTTTCTCATAAAAAGGTTACAAAAAATTGATCAATAAAGTACTCACAATAAGACCAATGAAAGCCAAGGCACATAGGTTAAAACTCCAAGGGCAATCAATCTTGTACCAAAGAAAGGAATGACCCCTTTAACGACAGATTCAACTGGAATTTTTGCAATTGAACTCATGACAAATAAATTGAGTCCAATCGGAGGGGTCAGGGTTGCGATCTCGACATTGGCCACCATGATGACTGCGAAATGAATGGGGTTGATGCCTAGTTGTGTGGCAATCGGGAATAGCAAGGGTGCAGTCAGCACAATCATCGCCACGCCATCCAAAAACATACCCAAGATCAATAGCACGAGATTAGCCAGTAATAAAAATTGCCATGGCTTCATATTCATATCGACCATGAGCTGCACGAGTGCGGTAGAGGCGCCCATCCGCGCGAGCACAAAACCAATTAGGCTGCCACCTAACACCACTGCAAAAATCATACTTGACTGCATGACGGACTCTTTAGAGATGCCCCAGATATCTTGCCAACCCAAGCTGCGATAGATGTAGACACACAAGATAATAGAGAACCCAGCCGCGACGGCGGATACCTCTGTCGGGGTGAATAGCCCGAGGTAAATGCTGCCCATAATCAGCACGGGCATTGACAACGCACCAGAAGAGCGAGGGAGTTTCTTGAAAAATCCTTTCACATCGATCGCAGCATGTTGCGACCCGTAGCCCTTTTTTCGACAAATAACATAAGTGGTGATTAAAAGTAACGCCGCCTCAAATAATCCTGGAACAATTCCGGCGATAAATAGTTTGTCTACAGGTATGCCAACGATCGAGCCAATTAAAATGAATCCTAAAGACGGAGGGATCATTAAGCCGAGCGTGCCACCAACCGCGACTAGAGCGGCAGAAAAATTGGCGGGATAGCGCTCTTTCTTTAGTTCCTCAACTGTAGAGGCGCCAATGGCTGAGGCCGATGCTACGCTCGACCCTGAGATCGCTGCGAAAAACACACAGGCCAACATGACGGTTAGCGCTAAGCCCCCTCTAAAAAAACGAACCAGACTACCAATTAAATCCACCAAGACAAAGACGATATTGCCTCTCATCATGATGTTACCCATCAATATAAACATGGGCACAGCCATTAACGGGTAGCTATTAATCGACTTAAAGGCGGTTTGAGCGATGACAGCAATTGGTACGTTATCGATCGACAGCGCGATCGCGCTGGAAATCAACCCCATCGTTGTTGCAACGTGCGCGCCGAGCGCCATGAGGCCTAATAAGCCGATTGCAGCGAGAATAATTGTCATAGGAGTGGATTCGTTGAGGTACGAGTACGATCAGAATCAGGGGAGGTTGAGAAGTCCTCCGTCTCGGGCATAAATGGGTCGCCGACGCTCCACGCATACCGCAGGGCACTTAGGTAATACCAAAGTAAACCCAAGCCCGCAATCGGCATGGATAGGTAGAGTAGCCACATCGGAAGCTCAAGGTTTGACTCCGAAACAATGCCCATTTGGAAGTATCGAGTTATCTGGGGAATCGCTGAGTAAATCAAAACAAGTGCGAAAGTAATGCCCGTGGCGCACGATAGAATCCAACACAGACGTTGAACTGCTCGTGGAAATTTCTGCACGAGCAGTTCGGTGCGTATATGTAGCCTCTTAAATCCCGCAATGCCAATCGTCAGGCTGAATGACCAAACCATCATAAAACGGACCATTTCTTCGGCCCAAAAATAGCTGGTGTTCAAAATGTAGCGACTAAGACCTTCAATAATCATGATCGCAGTCGCAATCAAAGACAATATCGTTGCAATCGTAAGAAGAAAGTCTAAGACAGGACCCGCGTGTCCAAAGGGTTGTTCGGTTTTTTTCATCGTGCCTGCCTTTTAAAAGTCTTGGGGCTACTCACCTTGCCATGACGAACTGACGCGTCAGTTCGCCTTGCAGGTTTTTTCTAAAGCCTCAACTTTATCAATTGTTACAGCATGTTGTTTCCTGTAGTTGGCGCCGGCCGCTGCAAAGCGTTCTTTTAGGCGATCTACTTCTGCAGGGGCCATAATGCGATACGATCCACCCAGATCTGTCATACGTTTGATTAAGATTTCATCCTTTGCGACAGTTTCAGTCCACTGACGTTTAATGATCTCATCAATAACGTCTTGAATTGTTTGTCGTTGTGCCGCAGGTAAGCCGTCAAACCACTTTTTGTCCACGACGACAGCTGATGTGGCCAATGACATGCCCGGAACAAGCGTTGCAAATTTAGCAGTGATACCCACGACATCCGCCCAGCCGGCAGGTGAAGTAACCATCCCGTCGATGACCCCTTGAGAAATTGCGGGCGATAACTCAGGAGCGGGTAAAGCGATGGGGCTGGCCCCAACAGACTTCATCGTATCCAACACGATGCCGCCAGAGATGACGCGGATCTTTTGGCCTTTCAGATCCTCTAGTTTTTGAATATCGCGACTTTTCATCAAAAAAATTATTTCGGCGGTGCGTAAAATGCCTAAGATCTTGGCGCCCTTGGG
>JABMMM010000261.1 GCA_013205565.1 Alcaligenaceae bacterium
AGCGGGGGCTGCCTGGCGCAAGATCGAAACTCGGGTTCTCAGACATATTTTCGCGAACGATTCGTCACAACCGTGTTTAAATCAGGAAAATAACAAAATCCTAGGGGACTGACATGCGACTCACTAAAATAATCAAACACATCGTCTTTGTTTCGGCCTTTTTAATCTCACCTGCCTCGGCACTCGCACAAGCCTATCCAACGCAAACAATAAAATTTATTGTCCCCGCGCCACCTGGGGGCGCAATCGATCTGATCGCACGCGTTCTTTCAGAAAAACTCACTGCTTCGCTTGGTCAGAGCGTGATTGTCGAAAACAAACCAGGCGCCTCAGGCAATATCGGTACTGATCTGGTGGCAAAAGCTGCGCCAGATGGCCACACCATCGGGATCGTGGCAGGTAGCCACAACATTAATAAATTTATCTTCAAGGATCTGCCTTTTGATCCCGAAAAAAGCTTCGAACCAATTATCTATACGCACGTAGTCCCCTTGGTGTTTGCGATCAGTCCACAGATTCCAGCTAAAACCTTGCCTGAATTCATTAGCTGGATGAGGGCGAATCCAGATAAGGCCAAAGTCGCAACCTCAGGCCGCGGTAGCGCGCAAGACATGGCAGCCCTTATGTTTCGCACAGCAACCGGCTTAGACATGCTGCTAGTTCCATACAAAGGCTCTTCGGTCGCCCATCCTGATCTTCTAGCTGGGCGCACGGCACTATTTATCGACACCATCAGCGCCATTCAAACGCAAATCAAAGCGGGCACTGTCGGTGCTGTCGCCGTGTCAACGCTTAAACGTACGGCTGCCCTACCTGACCTGCCCACCGCAGATGAACAGGGTTTAAAAGGCTATGACGCCAATACGAACGGTGGGTTACTAGCGCCGGCGGGCACCCCTAAGGCAATCATTAACAGACTAAACGCTGAAGTCAATGCAGCGTTCAAGTTACCTGATGTGAGGGCCAAGTTGAACGCGGCTGGCATCGAAATTCAAGGTGGCACCCCACAAGCGTACGCCGACCTAATCAAATCCGATCTTGCTAAGTGGCGCAAGGTAGTTGAAGCGGCGGGGATTAAGCCGGAGTAAGCACCGATACGCTGTGGGCTCACTCAAAAGTGAAATCAGATCCTGCTAGAGGAGGAGATTATTGATGTATGACCTGATCATTAGAAACGCAAATTTAGCCGATGGCATGGGAAACCCACTGGTTAAAACAGATGTGGCTATCGAAGATGGACGTATCGTAAAAATCGGAAATATCGCCGGATCGTCTAAAAACGAAGTCGATGCAATGGGACTGGTTCTTGCACCTGGCATTATCGATGTACATACTCATTACGATGCGCAACTTACCTGGGACTCAACTGCATCGCCTTCGCCGGCGCTCGGCGTGACCACGGTAGTCATTGGCAACTGTGGCTTTGGCATTGCACCGGCAACGCCAGACACTCGAGACCTCATCCTTGCAAATCTTTCGGAAGTCGAGGCAATGTCCCTGGATTCGCTCAAAGCCGGCGTCGATTGGGATTTTGAGAGCTTTCCAGAGTTTCTTACTATGCTGCGCCGCAAAGGCGCATACCCGAATGTGGCGTGTTTCGCCTCGCACTCGGCGATGCGAACAGTCGTCATGAAAGAGGCAGGATCGCAACGAGCAGCAACGCCAGCAGAGCTAGAAAAAATGACCACTATGTTTCGAGAAGCCATGCAGGCCGGTGCAATGGGTCTTGGCTCGTCGACCTTTGAAAATCACAACGGCCATGGTGGTATTCCAGTCCCGTCCAGGCTCGCCGATGACGATGAATTTCGTGCCTTTGCGAAAGTCATGAGTGAGTTTAATCATGGCCTCACCGTCATTACCTGTGGCGATCGAACTTCGATTGAATTTCTAGAAGAGCTTTCAAACATCAGTCATCGTCCGGCAGTCTTTGCACCATTGCTTCATTACAGTAATCAGCCAGACCGAGCAAAAAACCTGATGCATCGTTGCCAAGCGGCCCGAAGCCGCGGCGCTCTGGTCTATGCCCAAGCGTCATGCCAACCACTTAGCATGGACTTCACGCTAGAAAAGGCCTACCCCTTGATGACGGTACAGCCTTGGTCAGAACTCAAACACGGTGATCACGAGGCCATGATGGCATCGTTTTCTGATCCTGAGTTTGCCCGGCGTATGCGCGACGCGCTGTCGAATCCGGATGGTGGCCGTATCTTTAACGGCAACTGGGAACGTGTCGAGGTCACAATGACCACGCTAGATAAAAATCAGAGCCTTGTCGGAAAAAATATAGCGGCTATTGCTAAAGCGCGTGATGCTGATCCTGTAGACGTCTTCCTAGGATTAGGCGTTGAGGAGAATTTGCAAACCACCTTCACCGCCAAGCTTCTTAATGTTGAAGAAGAAAGGGTCTGGGAATTACTGCAAGATCCGGGCAACATGGTTAGCTTGTCGGATGGAGGCGCGCACCTGACTTTTTTCTGTGATGCCGGTTTTGGAATGTACTTTTTGGGCCATTGGGTTCGCGAGCTTGGTAAGCTAGACCTTGCCTCTGCAATCAAAAAACTGACTAGTGACGTCGCAGATATCTATGGCTTGATCGATCGTGGTCGTCTCGTCGAAGGTGCCTACGCTGACATGATTTTGTTTGATCCCGAGCAGATTGGGATATCCAACACACAGCGTCTGAACGATTTGCCCAGCGGCGCGACTCGCCTTGTGAGATCAGCACCAGGGCTACATACGGTTTGGGTCAATGGCGTGGGCGTCTACCATGACGGTGACTACACGACGGTTACGCCGCCTGGTCAGGTATTAACTGAATTTTCTGCCATACGGCCACATGTGGCGATGGACCGGCGTCAGCAGCTAAGGGTTAAAACCCATTGATTTTTGATCAAATATTCATAACACTAGTTCTAGAATTGCTCTAAAAAAACGACAACAACATGAGATCGAATCGGCCGAGCCTGTGCCGCTTTGCGCTTGTTAGTGATTTTTAATATTTGATTTATACGAACATAAGGGTGCGCCGATGAAGGCTCTACTTGCTCTTTCGCAGGCAATTGATCGGGTAACCGATTTTTTTGCGGTCTTTGCTCAATGGGCTGTACTGGCTGCTTGCCTGATTAGTGCAACTAATGCTGTGGTGCGGTATACCGCTGACTACAGCTCGAATGCCTTTCTAGAAGTTCAGTGGTATCTCTTTTCTGCCTGTGTCATGTTAGGTGCGGCGCAAGTCCTTCGTGTCAATGAGCATGTGAGGGTAGATGTTTTTTATGGACGCTACTCAGGCCGCGCTCAAGCGCTCTTTGACTTGTTTGGATTGACGCTCTTTTTGCTGCCTGTGATGATCGTAATGATTTATTACTCTTGGCCGCTTTTTTGGAAAATGTTTTTAAGTGGAGAAATGTCGAGTAACGCTGGCGGTCTCATCCGATGGCCAGCAATGTTGATGTTGCCGCTTGGCTTCGTTCTGGTATTGCTTCAGGGATGTTCTGAAATTATCAAACGCGTCGCGTGGTTGAACGATCGCTATGACGGTGAATTTCATTACGAAAGGCCACTGCAATGACAATGGAAACTTTTGCACCTCTGATGTTCGGAGGCCTAATCTTTACGTTGGTTTTAGGCTTTCCTGTTGCGTTCTCCCTCTCGGCGCTTGGGTTGGCCTGTGGGTTCTTTGCAGTTTACATGGAGTGGTTTCCGGTCGCTTTTATGTCGGCCTTGCCTTTAAATGTCTTTGGCATTTTGTCGAATGACTTATTGTTGGCGATTCCCTTCTTTACCTTCATGGGAACAATCTTAGAGAAATGCGGTTTAGCCGAAGACATGCTGGATTCGATGGGGCAATTGTTCGGATCGGTGCGTGGCGGTATCGGATATTCGGTCATTATTGTTGGGTTTATTCTTGGTGCGATCACCGGAACCGTGGCGGGTCAAGTGATTGCCATGGCAATGATTTCATTGCCGGTCATGATGCGCTGGGGTTACAACGTGCGCTACGCGACTGGCGTACTGGCAGCCTCAGGAACGATCACACAGCTGGTCCCGCCCTCGCTGGTGTTGATTATCTTGGCCGACCAACTGGGGCAGTCAGTAGGTGATATGTATAAGGGCGCCTGGGGTCCCTCTATCTTGCAAGTTCTTCTTTTTGCCCTCTACACCTTCATACTTTCGCGCTTTAGGCCAGATCATGTACCAGGCTTACCCAAAGAGGCGCGTACGCTTCATGGTTGGGCTTTGTGGGGCAAGTGTCTGCGCGGCATCGTTCCCTCAGCTGTTTTGATTTTGACTGTGTTGGGTAGCATGGGCGGGCTACCTGGCTTGAACACTGCAATTGCTACACCGACCGAAGCCGGTGCAATGGGTGCGGTCGGTTCGTTAATTCTGGCTGCTTTTCACAAAAGACTGAATTGGTCTTTGATGCGAGAGGCGATGCTTGGAACCATGCGCTTGACGGCAATGGTTGTTTTCATTCTGATTGGTTCGCGTGTATTTTCTTTGGTGTTTCAGGGTGTCGATGGGGGGAAATGGGTCGAACACCTTCTGTCTAATTTGCCCGGTGGCCAGATCGGCTTTTTATTCGTTGTTAATATTTTTATATTCTTCTTGGCTTTTTTCTTAGATTTTTTTGAGATCGCTTTTATTATCTTACCCCTGTTAGGCCCGGTGGCAGCAAAATTGGGGATCAACGGCATCTGGTTTGGTGTCTTACTCTGCGTCAATATGCAAACGAGCTTTATGCATCCGCCTTTTGGCTTTGCACTGTTCTATCTGAGAGGGATTGCGGATACGCTCTACAAAAATAAGGCGTTGCCGCGCAAGATCGAATCTACTGATATTTATCTTGGTGCGATTCCGTGGGTCATTATGCAACTCATCTTGGTAGTGATTGTTATATTTTTTCCACAGACCGTAACTGTATTTCTAGATAAAGAGGTGACGTTGGATCTCGGTCGGGCCGAGCAGCAGCTTGAACAATTGGGTAGAGAGCGAAGCGAGAAGCCTCCAGCAACAATGAATTGAAAAAAAATCGTGCAAGAGAAAAACTCTTGCACGATTTTTATAGCACGCTGCAGAGACGCGATCTTTTACAATGAGATCGCCCTAGGGTTTATGCTTTTAAAGTTTTGCTGCTTGCATGTAATCATCAAACGCAGCCTCTGCAAAGCGGAACCACAGGTTTCCATTGCGTCGAAACTCAGAATAGTCAGCATACATTTTCTTCCATGCTGGATTTTTAGCTGATAATTCGTTATATAAGGCCATCGACTCTTTGAACGCGAGGTCCATAACGTCTTTGGGGAATTTAAATAATTTTGCACCGCCAGCAACTAAGCGCTTCAATGCGGCAGGGTTCAACGCATCATACTTGGCCAACATATTTTGCTGAGCCATACTGGCAGCACACGCCACGATGGCTTTGTACTCGGGCGTCAGCGCATCATAGGCTTTTTGATTTACAAATAAATCAGTGAGCGGACCGCCCTCCCACCAACCTGGATACGCGTAAAACGGCGCGACTTTATTGAACCCAAGTTTTTCATCGTCGTAAGGGCCGACCCACTCGGCCGCGTCGATCGTACCTTTTTCTAGAGCCTGATAAATTTCACCGCCCGGGATGTTCTGTGCGACGCCGCCCATGCGTTCAACCACTTTTCCAGCAAAGCCTCCAACACGAAATTTTAAGCCTTTAAAATCAGCTACAGATTTAATTTCTTTGCGAAACCATCCGCCCATCTGAGCCCCCGTGCAACCCATCGGAAAATTAACGATGTTATACGCGGCATAAAATTCACGGGTTAGCTTCATTCCGTTGCCTTCGTACATCCAGGCGTTCATCAGACGCGTATTCAATCCAAACGGAATTGCGGTGCCCATCGCAAAGGTTTCGTCCTTACCAAAAAAGTAATAGGCGGCAGTACTTGCGCATTCAATCGTTTGATTTTGAACGGCATCCACAACACCGAAGGCAGGCACGAGTTCGCCCGGAGCGTGGCATGAAACCACAAATTTTCCACCGGTCATATCGCTGACATGCTTGGCAAACACCTCTGAGGCGCCGTATAGCGTATCAAGAGACTTTGGGAAACTTGATGACAAGCGCCAACGCACGTTTGCTTGTGCATGGACAATGGCGGGTGCACTGATAGAAGCAATGACGCCAGCCAAGCCTGCGCCCTTGATAACTGAACGACGATCCATGTTTTTCTCCAAACTTAAATATTTTTGATGACGAGTTATTTGGACAACAGTGAGTAAACTGAGGCGATTTATAAGCCCTAACGCCCTAGCTTTGTCTATTATGGAGTCAAACGGATCAAATGAATACAGACAACTAGTCGGGATTACCCCAAGCCGAACTATGTTTTTAAGCTAAATGTCGCAACACAAGAGCTTGTCGAG
>JABMMM010000262.1 GCA_013205565.1 Alcaligenaceae bacterium
CAAATTGGACATGAACACGATGCAGATTGCTGTTCTATTTTGAACACCGAAACATGTGGTGAAAACATGTGGTGAAGTGAGAAACTTACGATGCCGTAAGTTATTGATTTTATTGAATTTTTATGCTGAAAAACTACTTGGCGGAGGCGCAGGGATTCGAACCCTGGATGCAAGTTTTAGCTCACATACTCCCTTAGCAGGGGAGCCCCTTCAGCCTCTCGGGCACGCCTCCAAACCAAGTGTGGATTTTAGCATGAGACAGGCTTAGCTCCCCCAAGCTCGGCGAGCAGACTGAACAAGCCACGGCACTTGCCTGACCGAGCAACATTTGCTTACATACTTTTACAAAAAAACACTTGATTTTTGACAATTCAGGATTTAATATTGATATACATTAACGGATATCATTTAGAAAATATTTTATGCCAAGTCTGCGACTCTCAAAGTGGGGCAATAGTGTCGGGATACGTATCCCGACTGAATACTTACGTCTAACCGGGATGAAGGCCGGCGACCATCTCGAGGCAAATTTTGATGCCGATGGCGCGCTCACGCTAAGATCAGTCGCCTTCAGTAGAAAGGCCTTTGCACTTGAACTAATGGCTCAACAACATGACATGCCGATGGGTGACTCGGTGATTGAAGCACTACGGCAAGGCGCACGCTATTAATGCTTTACGTCGACACCAGTGTGTTAGTGGCCCTACTCACTCAAGAAAGCAAAACTTACGATGTCATAAAGTGGTACGGCAGTTGCAAACAAGACCTAGCGTCCTCGCACTGGTGCGTCACTGAATTTGCTAGCGCCCTTGGCCTGAAGCAAAAAACCGGCCAGTTGACGAAAATGCAAGCTCAGGCCTCATGGACAAAATTTGAACGTTTGTGCCAACAAGACCTACAGCTCTTATCCAATGCCGCGGTACATTTTTATGACGCAGCACTACTGGCCATCGACACTGCAATTAACGTGCGAGCAGGCGATGCGTTGCATTTGGCCAGCGCCACCGCAAACAAGGCCAAAGGCTTGGTCAGCTTGGATGTCGGCTTATTGAAAAGCGCAAAATTGCTAAAACTCAAACCCATTGCACTTTGAGAGTTGCGCACTACATATCGACTCGCAACCCTTTCGCAAAACGATGCGACGCTAAACGTGCCAAAAGCTTCTCTTTTTGCGTGTCATACATCAAACTGCTTTCGATTAATGCAGGCCATAGTTCCAACGCTTTTGACACTGTGTATTTAATCAAACTGGCGCAAGGTTTTTCTGCGATGCCAACGCGCTCGCAAAAGGTTCTGAGCGTAGCGGGGCTGAGCCCAATCGGTGGTTTTTTGCCGGCGCTGTCGCGGTAAAGCGCCAAGGCGCTGCCCTGCCCGCCCAGATAAACAGACCACGCAACAATATCGAACGCTTTCGATAAAAAGGGTGTTCGACCATCAGGATAGATCAAGCAAAAGTTCTTAAGATGCGCATCGTAATTGCCCAATAGGTCATTAATGACCAGTAACCGCAACAGCTCGTACACCGCGTTCACGCCTAAGCTTTCAGGAAAACGCATCATCAGCGATCCCATGGCAGCATAGGATGCCCCCCTGTATTTCTGTTGCGGATCTACGTTGAGCACTTGAGCAAAGTCTTCGCAATGAATCCGTTTGGGACCATCACGATCAAATCGCGTCAATGCTAAGAAATGACTGCTACCCCCGAGCGTGTATCCATGCTCGATATCCAGCTGCGCTAAAGGTACTAACTTATGCTCGCAGACATTCGCGCCCGCAGCGTGCGCCAGCGTGAGGCTTAAGTGTTCAACCTCTGGAAGCCTTAGCCGGTCAATTTGCGGCAACTTACCAATAATTCGAGTGACGCCTTGGCGTTTACGTGCAACATATCGCCCACCTAACTCGATCAGTCCTAACTTGGGTTGCACGCCAGAAATTGACACCCCTAATGGCAATGGATCTGCGGTCACCGACATGTCTAGGGGCGCATTGTCTTGCGCCAGCAGTGCCGCCAACTGTTCTTTTGTTAACGTCGCAGGAAGCGCTTTGACCGCACCTGGCAGATCAAGACCGCAGGCCGCAAATAAGGCAAAGTGGTCGTCCTCTCGGCAGCCTCGAAGTTGCGCAAGATGCGTTCTAAACACACCTTCTGGCAACATGTTTTGAAAAAATGCGGGTAACCTTCCATCGCTGCCGTTGAACAGCGAACTATCAAGATCATTCCAAAGCGACTCTTGCTGTTCAGGATGTTGCGCCAGCATGCTCAGCGATACGGTGGCTTGATGGGAATCAGCAGAGAAACGTTTGTCGGCAATAAACCGAATCATCGGAGCAGTTGCGCGGTTATCAAAACGAAAAAGCTTGCCGATCAACCTCTGCGCCAGAAAGATATCCAAAATCTCTACGTTAGTCATTAGAGATCCTGAAGACCTTCTGTCATGGTCGCGACGTGCTGGACATTGACTTGACCAGAGGATTCAAAGGCGCGGGCGACGTCGCGCGGCACAATCAGCACTTCTTGGCCGTTGGCCTCGGCAATTGCCAACAGCGTTGTCACACCAAAATTATGCTCTCCGCTCAGGGCCCGACTGATACTTTGTCTAGTTAACCCAGTTTGACGCGCAAGATCAATGTCAGTCAGTGGTTTGCGCCCACTGAGCAAGCCCTTGGCGATCGCTTTTAGCGTAGTCATAAGATTTAACCTATCAAAATAAGTTAAATTAATTTAACACATTATGAATACTTAGCGCGCATTAAAAAGTTAAATGTATATAACATTTATGAAAAAAGTTAAATATATTTAACAGCCACTAAACCTTAGTCGGCGCAGCCGTTTCGAGTCCAAAGGCTTTATGGAGCGCGCGAACGGCGAGTTCCATGTACTTGTCTTCAATCAGCACTGAGGTTTTGATCTCGCTGGTGCTGATCATCTGGATATTGATATTTTCTTGCGCAAGGGTTTTGAACATCAGACTGGCCACGCCTGCGTGTGAGCGCATGCCGATCCCCACGATTGAGACCTTAGCCACCTTATCGTCTGACAACACATCGCTGGCCCCGACGGTAGGTGCAATGGTGCCCTTGAGCAGCGCCAGCGTACGACTGAATTCGTTGCGGTGCACAGTAAAGGTGAAGTCTGTTGTACCTGCCACTGACTGGTTTTGCACAATCATATCGACGTCAATATTGGCATCAGCCACTTTGCCCAAGATCGCAAAGGCAACGCCAGGCTTGTCTGGCACACCCAGCAGGGTAACTTTGGCTTCGTCGCGGCTAAAGGCGATGCCTGAAACAACGGCTGCTTCCATTTTTTCGTCTTCCTCAAAAGTGATCAGGGTGCCAGAGCACATTTCTTCGTCTAGCGACATATCGGGATCGGTGAGCGATGACAACACTCGGGTTGGCACGCGGTATTTGCCGGCAAACTCAACTGAGCGAATCTGCAACACCTTAGAGCCCAACGAGGCCATCTCAAGCATCTCTTCAAAAGAGATCACGCTGAGGCGGCGAGCATCGGGCTCAACGCGTGGATCAGTGGTGTACACGCCATCAACGTCGGTATAGATTAAACACTCGCTCGCGTTCAGGGCTGCGGCCACTGCAACGGCAGAGGTGTCAGAGCCGCCACGACCGAGCGTGGTGATATTACCTAAATCATCTACCCCTTGAAAGCCGGTCACTACTACCACAAAGCCGGCGTCAAGATCTTCGCGGATACGCGTGTCATCAATCGAAGTGATGCGTGCCTTTGTGTGGGAAGAATCAGTGCGAATCGGCACCTGCCAGCCAGCGTAGCTGCGGGCTTTCAGGCCTTCGGCCTGCAAGGCAATTGCCAGCAAACCGCTCGAGGCTTGTTCACCGGTGGCGGCGATCGCGTCGAGCTCGCGACCATCGGCCTCAGCCGAGAGCTCGCGGGCAAGCCCAAGTAAGCGATTAGTTTCGCCTGACATCGCCGAAGGCACAACCACAACTTGATGGCCAGCAGCGTGCCACTTGGCCACGCGACGCGCCACGTTTTTAATGCGTTCGACCGACCCCATCGAGGTGCCGCCGTATTTATGAACAATGATTGACATGATGTTAAACAATTAGATTCGCGGGTTCAGGCCCGCGAAGTCAGCGTATAAGCTACAAAGTTAACTAGTTTAGCCCGAAGACAACACAACCCGCCCTTGTTTACAGCGAACAGCTACCGACCCATGCTGCCAAAGCAGCTCGCGATCGTGCCCTAGGGCATGCAATTGCCGCAACTGGCGAAGCAAATCGGCTAAGCGACGCTCACCCGGCATGGCTACGCCCTGCTCTTGCAACCAATGACGTACCACCAAAGCTTGACGGGCGGCGCTAAGCGCTCGCCAAGGTAATAAGCTAAAACTTTGATCCTCTGGCTTGAAATTCAACGCTGCTAAATCAAGCGCCGCGACCTCAGCCAACACCTCGTTGGCTTCGCCGGCCTGTCTTGCATGACGCACTAGAGTTTGGCACCAAGCAGGCCAATAGGTGTTCAACACCGGAGCCAGCGCACTGCGCAAAGCACCACGTGCATATTTTGGGTCGGTGTTGCTAGGGTCTTGGACTGCAGTCCAGCCTGTGCGCTGCTCGAACGCGTGGGCAACGGCAAGTAACTCGGCACGCTCGACCTCAAGCCAGGGCCTGAGCAGGCGCATGCCACTGCGTTGCACATCGGCCTGCATCGCCGCAAGCCCCGATACACCCGTGCCGCGCAAGAGCCGCAGCAAGACGGTTTCGGCTTGATCTTGACGATGATGGGCCAACAGCAGCGCTGCGACCCCATGCTCCCGACACAACTGCGCCAGCGCCGTATACCGCGCGTCGCGCGCAGCACCCTCGACGCCTAAGCCCGCGGTCAGATCAACCTGCACGTAGCGCACTTGTAACGGGATCTTTAATTCTTGCGAAAACTGCTGCAAGTGCCCAACCCAAGCATCGGCCTGAGCCATCAGACCGTGATGAATGTGAAAAAAATAGAGAGGTCGTTTGGTGTCAGCGCAGTGTTCTGCTGCAACGAGCGCCAAGGCAACCGAGTCAGCGCCCCCACTCAACGCGACGGCAATAGGCGCCTCTGAGCCTAAGGGCTCTAAGGCTTTGTTCAGCAAGGCATTTAGATTGGAATACGAGGCGTCCATGACGCAAGCCAAACCTTAAGCGCGAACTTCTTGAAAACGTCCGTACGATAATAGGCGTTCGAGGCGATGATCAATCAGTTGTTGAGGCGTCATGTCCGACAACTGCCTGAGCGCATCGCCTAATGAGCGACGCAACAAACGCGCCATCACGCGTGGATCGCGATGCGCACCACCGACTGGCTCGTTGACTACCCTGTCAATCAAACCAAACTCTTTCAAGCGATCGGCGGTAATTGCCAGTGCTGCCGCGGCCTCAGCGGCCTTATCGGCACTGCGCCACAAAATCGAGGCGCAGCCCTCGGGCGAGATCACCGAATAGGTTGAGTACTGCAACATCATGACCACATTACCGACGGCGATCGCCAGCGCGCCACCTGAACCACCCTCGCCAATAATGGTCGAGATGATAGGCACTTTGAGTTCGGCCATCGCGTACAAGTTGTGACCGATTGCTTCTGACTGACCGCGTTCTTCGGCATCAATGCCGGGATAAGCGCCCGGGGTATCCACAAAGGTAAAGACGGGCAGATTAAATTTTTCGGCCAGCCGCATTAGGCGCATCGCCTTGCGATAGCCCTCGGGCCGAGGCATCCCAAAATTACGTGCAGCGCGTTCTTTGGTGTCGCGCCCTTTTTGGTGACCAAGCACCATGCAAGGCGTACCATTAAAGCGTGCCATGCCACCCACAATCGACAGATCGTCGGCGTACATCCGATCGCCATGCAGTTCATGAAAATCGGTAAAAATTTCGCGTACGTAATCCAGCGTATAGGGGCGCTGAGGGTGACGCGCCACCATCGAGGTTTGCCAGGGAGTGAGCTTGGCATAAATATCTTTGGTCAGTGTCTGACTTTTTTGCTGCAAACGACTAATCTCTTCTGAGATATCGACTGCTGAATCTGCCTGGACATAGCGAAGCTGCTCGATCTTGCCTTCGAGTTCGCCTAGCGGTTGTTCAAAATCTAAGTAGGTATTACGCATATTCATTTGCCCAAAGGGGTGACGTCGTTAGTACTCGACCGGAACCGGATCCAGACTACGCCACAAGTACCAAGTCGCGACTGTTCTGAAGGGCTGCCAACCCTGCGCCACTTCACGCGCCTCAAAACGCGAAACGGGTTCACCACTAAAGTAGTGTAACGATATTGCATTTAACAGTCCGACATCATCAAGCGGCAAAACATCAGGACGTTGCAGATTAAAAATCAAAAACATCTCAGCTGTCCAGCGGCCAATGCCACGAATGGCTGTTAGCTCTTCGATGATGTCTTCGTCTGGCATGCGCGTCCACTTAGCGGGTTGCACACGCTTATTGCTAAAGTGTAAGGACAGATCCAGAATATATTCTGCCTTACGCCCAGACAAGCCCGCTGCGCGCAAACGCTCGAGCCCAGCTTTTTGTACCGAGGCGGGCGTGAGTCGCTTGCCGCACTCAAGCAGCACGCGTTGCCAGACCGATTCGGCAGCTTTGACCGAAATTTGCTGACCACAGATTGAGCGCGCCAAAGTAATGAATGGGTTACCACGCGTCGTCAGCCAAATATCCGGAAACCGCGGGATGATTTTTTTTAAAATACGATCACGATTAATAAGCTGCGCAAGCGCATCGTCCCAGTATTCTGGCTTATCCGTCTGCGTCGCTGGGATTGAGGCAGTCATGACCGCGGCCTTAGTTGCAGTCTTAGCTGCTGTCTTAGCTGCTGTCTTAGCTGCGGTCTTTACCGCAGTCTTAGCTGCGGTCTTTGCTGTCGTCGTTGCCATTATCGTTGACCTTACGCGCGTCGCCACTGGGTCAGGCCACCGGGCTTGTCATCAAGCTCGACTCCTGCAGCTTTGAGTGTTGCACGAATTCGGTCAGACTCGGCAAAGTTTTTTTGTTGCTTGGCAAGTGCACGTGCAGCAATTTGCGCGTCGATCTGCTGCTCTGTGAGCGTACCGTTGGCGTCTGACTTGGCGGCAGCGCTAGCAGTTGTTGTCGTTGCGCTCGCTTGCTCGAGCGCGCGCCGGGTGTAACGCGTGGCGCTTTGAAAATACACTTTAGGATCTTGCTGCAACAAACCTAACAACGAGGCGAGTGCCTTGAGTTGCGAGCACACACTCGCATCTTTAGTCCGGTTGGCCTGACTCGCCAAATCAAATAACGCAGCGACTGCGCCTGCAGAATTAAAGTCATCATCCATCGCCACCTTAAAGGCTTGAGCCGCCGAACTTGACCAGTCAATGCTCGCCTCATCGTTCACTGGGATATATTGCAAGGCTTGATATAAACGATCAAGCGACGTTTGCGCATCGATTAAGTTATCGGGCGCATAGTTTTGCGCGCTGCGGTAGTGATTGCGCACAATAAAAAAGCGCAACATCTCGGCTTCGCGCGGATTGACCTGATATTGCGCAGATTCGGCGTCTTGGCCCGGCAGGTCAGTGCTCACACCAATCGTTTGGCGAATCGTACGAAAATTGCCCAACGATTTAGACATTTTGTCAGAGTCAACCATCAGCGGGCCACAATGCATCCAAGTGTTGGCAAGTGCGCCGCCAAACGCGCCTTCAGTTTGCGCAATTTCGTTTTCGTGATGCGGAAATTTCAAATCTGGTCCACCGCCATGAATATCAAGCGGCACACCTAACAAGGCCTTGCTCATCGCCGAGCATTCGATATGCCAACCGGGCCGCCCCCAACCGTAAACCGAGGGCCAGCGGGTGTCGTCGGGCTCGTGTTCTTTGGCAGATTTCCACAAGACAAAGTCCAGAGGGTCGCGCTTGTTGGACCCCACCACGACCCGCTCGCCCGCCCGCAGATCGTCAAGCGATTTGCCTGAAAGCTTGCCATAGCCGGCAAACTCGCGAACCGCAAAGTTCACGTCGCCGTCTGTTGCGTGGTAAGCCAAACCCTTTTTTTCAAGCGTGCCGATAATATCGAGCATGTCGCCAACGTATTGAGTTGCCCGAGGCTGATGGTCGGGCGCTTTTACCCCCAAAGCTTGCTCATCGGCGTGCATCGCCTGGATAAAAAACTGAGTGACCTCACCCAAGCGCTGATTCGATTGAACCGCTTTTTTGATAATTTTGTCGTCAATATCGGTGATATTGCGCACATAACTGACTTGCAAGCCCGACGCACGCAACCAACGCTGGATGACGTCAAAGCTGACGAGCATGCGCGCATGACCAAGGTGACAATAGTCATATACCGTCATGCCGCAGACATACAAACCGACAAAACCAGCCCGCAAGGGGGTAAAGGGACGTTTAGAACGTGACAAAGAGTCGTAAATCTGGAGCATGCTTTATAGGGAATTAGAAGACTGAATAGAGAAAATTAGACGCTGCGCGATGTTCAAGCAAAAGCAGCGTTAAAATGCGAGAGGTCAAGTATAGCAATTGAGGGTTCTACGCCTTGAAGCTGCCTAAAAATATTGTTTCTCTTCTGGTTGCAGTCAGCACGACAGCACTTATGTCGGCGGCTGCGCTCGCCCAAGTCAACTACAACAACAACCTCAGGCCTGGATCGGTTAACCCCCTAGATTCCAGTCCGTCGAGTCCCAGTCAGGGGCAGTCTTCGCAAATGCCCATGCCTTCGGCCTTGCCCGACGCAGCGCCGAACCAGGTATTAGGTGACCAGCCGCGCGAACTGGGCTGGGACGGTCTGGCCAAGGTGCTTGACGCCATCTCGCCCTCGGTCGACACTCGCGTGCCGCTGACCCCAGCCGAAGTTGCCACCCGTATCGAGGGCCTGATCCGCACTGAACGGCTGTCCGAGGCCTTGGCCGAGGTCGAAAAGCGTCTGGTCGCAGAAGCCAGCCGCAGCACCCCCGGCACAGATGTACAACTGATGTTTATGCAGGCTCGCTTGTTTACCGAAATGAACCGCCTAAACGAGGCCGAAACCATTTATCAACGCATGACAATGCGGTTTCCTGAGCTTCCCGAGCCCTGGAACAATCTTGCCGCGCTGTATGTGCGGCGCGATGAACTCGATCAGGCGAGGCGGGCGCTAGAGCAAGCCATCATGATCAACCCAAAATATGCGGTTGCCCAAGCCAATTTGGGGGATGTACAACTTAGCCTGGCCCTGCGCGCCTACCAAAGGGCCGCCGCCGCCGGTGTACCGGGCTTAACCCCCAGAATTCGTAGCGTCAAGACCTTAATAGAGGCCCCTGCCAAATGACCATTTTTTTGAATGGGCTGCGCGTCATGCGCAGCCTCGTACTAGTCGGTATGCTGCCGCTAGTGAGCTTTAGCGTCCAAGCGGCGCCCCCATCTACCTCAACCTCTAAACAAGGCGTTACCTCAATGAGCACCAGCCCCCGCGTCAAAATGACCACCAGTCTTGGCGATATCGTCATCACCTTAGATGCCGCAAAAGCACCCAAAACTGTGGCCAACTTTTTAGCTTACGTGAACGACGGTTTTTACAATGGCACAGTTTTTCATCGCGTGATTGATGGTTTTATGGTTCAAGGCGGTGGCTTCGAACCCGGCCTGAAACAAAAACCAACTAAAGCAAATGTCGAGAACGAAGCCAATAATGGCCTAAAAAACACCATGTACACGCTAGCAATGGCGCGTACCAGTGACCCACATTCGGCAACTGCGCAATTCTTTATCAACGTCGCAAATAACGAGTTCTTAAATCACACCGCTCCCACCGCACAAGGTTGGGGCTACGCCGTCTTTGGCGAAGTCACCGAAGGCAAAGATATCGTCGATAAAATGAGAGCCGTAACAACAGCGAATAGCGGCTTTCATCAAAACGTACCAACGACTGATCTGGTCATCACAAAGGCTGTCGTCCTTGAATAAGATTGCTTTGACAGGCCCGGTTTGGCTCGCGTCGGATATTCATCTGGGGCAGAGCACTGTTCAAACTTCAGAAGCCTTTCGAGATTTTTTAAAGCTTGCCTCTAAAGAGGCTGCTGGGCTTTTGTTGCCAGGCGACATCTTTGACGCTTGGATTGGTGACGATGTTGCCGTAGTCGCCCCGCCCTGGCTTGCACAAGACTTGATGGCAATCAAAGCCTGCGCAGCAAAGATTCCCGTTTGGCTGGGTCGCGGCAATCGCGACTTTTTGATGGGCGAAGCTTTGGCTGCCGGCCTGGGTACCCGTTTGTTACCCGAGCAAGTCTTAGTCACTCTCAATGGGCGCACGCTGTTGTTGAGCCACGGTGACGAGTACTGCACAGACGATTTGCCCTACCAGCAGTTTCGCGCCATGGTGCGTAACCCTGCCTGGCAGTCAGGCTTTTTAGCCCGTAGCATCCCTGAACGCTTGACAATGGCCGCCCAGGCCCGCGGCGAGAGTATCGCCGCCAATCAGAATAAAAGCAGTGAGATTATGGATGTCAATGCCGACGCCGTTGCCGCTGCGATTCGCTCAGCAGGTGTGACGATGGTTGTGCATGGCCACACACATCGCCCTGGTCGTAACGTTTTATCGGTTGACGGTAACCGCTGCGAGCGTTGGGTATTACCCGACTGGGATTGCGATCATCTTGAAAGCGGCGAGAAGGCTCGTGGCGGCTGGATGGTCATAGACGAGGATGGACCTAGCCTGTTTGACTTAGCGCACGCCTAGCTTGCAACCAAGCAGGCTATTGCACTGTTTGGTCGACCGCTTCTGTGATTTTTTTGACAAGCACTTGAGCAATACGTCGCCCGTCAATTTGCACAACCTCAAAATTAAACCGCGCATGTGCACTGACAAATTCGCACCGGTCGCCCGCCACCGGTAACTGTCCAAAGCGCTCTAACAGATAGCCCGCCAGTGTTGTGTAATCTTGAGCCTCATCGACCAAACCTTCGGTATCGAGCAACTGTTCAAGATGGTGCAAATCTGCCGCGCCATCTACACGCCATTGATCAACGCCATCTGAAACGATGTCCGGCACTTCGTCCTCATCCGGAAACTCACCCGCGATGGCTTCGAACACGTCAATGGGCGTCACTAAGCCTTGAATCGTACCAAACTCATCGGCCACTAAAACCAGTTGCCCACGTGAGCGCTTCAATGTGTCCATTAAACGGATGATACTAATCGTGTCGTGCACGATGATCGGTTCGCGCAAATTGACTTTACGAATGTTTCCGTGGGTTAAAAGGTCGGCGATCATGTCTTTCGCGCGTCCGATACCAACAACATCGTCAACCGAGGCGCGGCAAACTGGAAAAAAGCTATGGGGCACAGCAGCGATTTGTTTTTGAATATCTTGCGGTGTATCGTCAAGATTGATCCACGAGATTTCTGTGCGTGGCGTCATCACAGAATGGACCGAGCGCTCGGCAAGCGTCAAGACACCACTGACCATGTTGCGCTCTTCAATACCAAAGGTCACCATGCCAGCATTGCCTGGTTGCGAAGGCGCCGCGGTGAACGCCTCAGCGGGCAAGCGTTTGCCCAGCATGCGCAACACCGCCTCAGCGGTGCGTTCGCGCAGCGGTCGCCCCGCCTCAAGCTTGATCCCGTTATGGCGCGCCAACTGATTTAAGAGTTCAATCAACACAGAAAAACCAATGGCTGCATACAGATAACCTTTGGGGACTTTGAACCCAAACCCCTCAGCCACCAGCGCAAAGCCGATCATCAGCAAAAAGCCCAAACACAACACAACAACGGTTGGATGCGCATTGACAAAAATCGTTAAAGGTTTTGAAGCGATCAGCATTACGCCAACAGCGATGATGACAGCCGCCATCATGACTGGTAGGTGATCCACCATGCCGATGGCAGTAATGACAGCATCAATCGAAAACACGGCATCAAGCACCACAATTTGGGTCACGATCACCCAAAAATCAGCGTAAGTTCTGGCCTGACCAAGCTCTGGGCGCGTGCCCTCAAGACGTTCGTGCAGTTCGAGGGTTCCTTTAAATAATAAAAAGAATCCACCCAGCATTAAGATCAGATCTCGACCTGAGAATTGAAAACCCCAAAAGCTTAGCCAAGGCTCTTTTAATTGCACCAGCCAAGAGATGCCCATGAGCAGACCCAGGCGCATGAACAAGGCTAAAGACAAACCAATGACACGCGCGCGGTCGCGCTGCGCCGGCGGTAATTTGTCGGCCAGAATCGCGATGAAGATCAGGTTGTCGATACCGAGAACGATCTCGAGCACGACTAGGGTAAAGAGACCGACCCAAATCGTTGGGTCGAGCAGCCACTCCATTGAGGGCTCCGAAAGTGACTAAGTCCTAGATGGTAGCCGATAAATACTCAACCCGGCTGTCACCAAAGTGCCGCAGTCACTAACGGCCTCATCAAACCTTAACAAAGCCCAGCATTTGCGTAAAAATCTTAGGTGTTGCGGCCAACACATTGCCAGATTCCATCCAGGTTTGCTCACCTTCTAAGTCAGACACGAGCCCACCGGCCTCAAGCACCATTAAACTTGCCGCGGCCATATCCCACTGCTTTAAGCCAATCCCGCAAAAGCCATCGAGTCTGCCAACGGCCACGTAAGCCATATCCAGCACTGTTGAACCTGTGCGACGCAAACCCGCGCAACCGCGTGCCATTTCAAGGTAACGCGGCGCAGACAAGTCATCGGGCCCAACTGAACCGGGCCAACGCGCACCAAGCAACGCATCGTGAAATTTGGTTTGCGCCGTAACGCGCATACGACGGTCATTTAAAAATGCACCACCACCACGGCTCGCCGTAAACATTTCGTTGCGAGATGGATCAAAAATGACAGCATGCATCACCTGCCCACGTTGTCGAAGTGCAATTGAAACCGCGTAGCTCGGAAACCCGTGGATAAAATTAGTCGTGCCATCGATGGGATCAATCACCCATTCGTTTTCGGCAAGTTCGCCTTCGGGCGTCTCACCATGCTGACCTGACTCTTCGGCTAAAAAGGTGTGATCTGGATAGGCCGTGCTCAAAAGACTGATAATCTCGTCTTCGGCGAGACGATCAACTTCCGTGACATAATCGCGTGGCCCTTTACGGGCGACTTGAAGGCGATCGAGGTCGAGGCTTGCGCGGTTAATAATGGTTCCGGCGCGCCGGGCCGCCTTGATGGCGGTGTTAAGCATCGGGTGCATAAAGGGTGCTTTATTAAGTAGGCTAAACAGGGATTTTAGATGACTCTGGATTTTTCTCGTGTTCGCTTCATCATGACCGAGCCCAGCCACCCGGGAAACGTCGGTTCGGCAGCCCGTGCAATCAAGACCATGGGCTTCGAGGAACTAGTGCTTGTTGCCCCAAAACTACCCAACATCACGCATGAACCCGACGCAAAAGCACTAGCCAGCGGCGCCTCAGATGTGCTTGAGCGCGCCCAAACCTACGCCACGCTTAGCCAGGCGCTTGAACCTGTCACCTTGTCCTTTGCTCTCACCGCCCGTGCCCGCGATCTGGGGCCACCCGTGTGCGATATCCGACAGGCCGCACAACTGGCACGCGAGCACTTACGCGAGCACCCCGAGGGACGCGTAGCCTTTGTCGTGGGCACAGAACGCTCGGGGCTGACCAACGAGCAGGTGAGTCTGTGCCACCGCGCCTGCACGATCCCTGCCAACCCGTTGTACAGCTCGCTGAACGTTGCGCAGGCCTTGCAGCTAGGCGCTTTTGAGTTGCGCTACGCCTTGCTCGGCCTTGAGGCGGGTCAGTCCGTGTCGCCACTCAGCAGAGCAGCCGTCATGGCGCTCGCGGCTGATCCCAATAATGCGTTGGATATCAACGCCCTACCTGAGCCGTCCCAACCCTCAGGCAGCCGCCCTGCCAGCAGCCAGGCACTTCAAGCCTTGCTGGTGCACTGGCAAGAAGCGTTAATTGCGGTCGAATTCTTAAATCCGACCCACCCCAAAAAACTGATGCCGCGGATGCAGCATTTTTTTAACCGCAATCACCTCACAGTCGACGAGGTGGATATGTGGCGAGGGGTTTGCACGGCCATGATCGCCACGGCACGCCTTGCGAGACCCCCTTC
The DNA here is from genome assembly GCA_013205565.1 of Alcaligenaceae bacterium. Lineage (GTDB taxonomy): Bacteria > Pseudomonadota > Gammaproteobacteria > Burkholderiales > Burkholderiaceae_B > Zwartia. Next base: position 14,075 of record JABMMM010000262.1, read on the forward strand.
TTCGTCCGGTTAATATCAGCCCGCAGTCATCTTTGGTCTACCATCACTTCCATGTTTAATAAACTTCGCGAAAACATCGCCTGTATCCTCGAGCGTGATCCGGCGGCCCGGAGCAAGCTTGAAGTCATCACCTGTTATCCCGGCTTTCATGCCATGGTGGTGCATAGCGTCGCGCATCGGCTTTGGGTGGCCCGATGGTTTTGGCTCGGGCGGTTTATTTCTCATCTGGGGCGCATCGTCACAGGGATCGAAATTCACCCTGGTGCCACAATTGGTCGTCGGGTGTTTATTGATCACGGATTTGGTGTGGTGATTGGCGAAACCGCCGAGATCGGTGATGACTGCACGATCTATCAAGGTGTGACGTTAGGCGGCACGCGGCTCTACAAAGGTGCCAAACGCCATCCAACCTTGGGTAAGGGGGTTGTCGTTGGTGCAGGCGCGCAAGTGCTAGGTGGTTTTACGGTTGGTGATGGTGCGCGCATTGGATCAAATGCGGTGGTCGTCAAGCCGGTGCCCGCGGGTGCCACTGCGGTGGGCAATCCCGCACGTTTGATTGAGGCTACCCCTCAAGCAGCTGACGCCACAGCGGCTCACGTGCAAGAGCAGACAGCCAAGACGAACAACGCGCACTTTGCACATGCCACAAACATTCTTCAGACAACGTTGAGCGCTCAGGCAACGCACGCAACTGAGGCTACGAACACGATTCAGAGCACCTCAACCCAGCTATCTCCCTGCGATGCGGGCTGGGATGCGGCACCGCTGAAAGCCCTGCTCGACAGAGGGGCACCCAGCTCAAGCACGACCGCGGCAGGTGACTCGGCGAACGACGCGGCCGGCTTCACGGCTTATGCGGTTGACCCAGGCGCCGGTGACCCGTTAGTTAAAGTTTTGCACGAGCTCATCAACCACGCAGCGGCGCAAGATGCTCGCATCGCGCAGCTTTGCCAAACCATCGAAGCGATGGGCTCGCACGTCAGCGGGCAAACTGCCCCGCTTGATGCGCAACGCTTAAATAAGCTGGTTGACGAATAAAGGCTCGGCTGCGAACAGGCGTCTACGTTTCTTTATTCAGCTTTTGCACCAGCGCCTTTTACGACCACGCCCCAGCTCTCGGTTTGTGACTTAAGAAACTGACCAAACTGTTCGACTGTGCCCGCGCCGTTCGTTGCCCCCAAATCATCCAAACGCTTTTGGACCTCAGGCTTGGCCAAAACTTTATTCATTGAGACATTTAGCTTAGCGATGATCTCTTTGGGCGTGCCTGCAGGCGCTGCCAAGCCGAACCACGACGACACATCAAAGCCCGGAAAACCAGATTCTTGCATTGTGGGAACATCGGGCGCAGCGGGCGAACGCTTGGGCGATGTGATCGCTAACGCACGCAATTTACCTGCTTGCACCAAGGGCCAAGCCGTTGGCATATTGTCAAACATCATCTGCACTTGCCCACCCATTAAATCAGTCAGTGCAGGCGTACTGCCCTTGTAGGGAATATGCGGAATAGCGAGCTTGGTTTGCAGTTTGAAGAGCTCACCCGTCATGTGGATCGAGGTGCCTGCGCCCGATGAGGCAAGATTTAAGGCGGTGGGGTTTTTCCTGGCGTACGCGATCAACTCTTGAACGCTATTGACCGGCACTTTGGGATTAATCACAAGCATGTTTGGCACCTTAGCCACCAAACCAATCGGGCTAAAGTCTTTGATCACATCAAATTTCAAATCCGAATACAGCGTGTGATTGATCGCGTTGGTGACCGCCATCATGAATAAGGTGTGGCCATCGGGCGCTGCGCGCACGACAAACTCGGCGCCGATATTGCTGCTCGCACCCGGTTTGTTTTCAACGACAAAACTTTGACCTAGATCTTCGGTCATGTCTTTAGCCAAGATACGGGCCAGAACGTCTGTCGTGCCGCCTGCAGAAAACCCAACCACGATGCGTACGGCTTTGGTCGGATACGGGGTTTGGGCTTGGGCTGAACTCGACAGCAATCCCAAAGAGCCGAGCAAACTACAGGCTAACAGCGCAACAGAACGTGCATATTTGAAGATCGTCATGATGTGACTCCGGTTTGTTTTCAGTGAACTGGCACATTATAAGACTTGCGGTACGACCGTACAGCGCATAGAATATCGATTAAGTGTACTTTAACCCTATCTTTAGGTAGGGTTAAAGGAAATATATTCTTGATCTTTGAGCCAAGCTAACTTACAATAGGTACGCCATTTCCCTACTTAAAGTTCGGGTTACAGATCACCTATGAAGAAGATGGAACTGTTTCGCAAGCTCGCTGAGCTCGATAAGCGCGGAGTTTATGTTCTGGCGCGACGCGACCTCGAGAAACTTTTCCCAGAAGAAGGCGAGAAGGCCATGGAGAAGTCGCTGCAGCGTATGGTCGCGGACGACCTGTTGCAGCGCGTGGCCAAGGGCCTCTACGTGAATCCGGCGGCGACGAGTAAAAACCGCTGGATCGCAGAAGAGATCGCCAAGGCGCTGCGGCCGGGCAGCATGTCGTATGTAAGCCTGGAATCAATCCTCTCAGAATACGGAGTGATCTCGCAAATCCCAGTCAATCGTATGACGGTGATGACCACCGGAAAAAGCGG